>DATGVZ010000058.1:0-19378 GCA_035299765.1 Gemmatimonadales bacterium | reverse complement strand
GAGCAATAGCACGGCGCGTTCAAACTGCAGATCGTTGATGCCGAGCGAGAGCGCGGCGGGGAGAACCTTGACCAACAACTCGAAGCTGGTTTCCGATTGTGTGGCGACAAACAGCCGGTATTCGCCTACCGGCCGTACTTCACGCTCGATCCGATACAGAGGGCCGAGGGCTTCCGCTAAGGCGGCGCGGAGGTCGGACATGCCCGGAACTTACTCCGGGTCTTGGGAATGGGAAGGGATTACTCGCCCGTTTCCCTTCTAATCCCCTGATACAACGCTCGTGCCCGTTCGCGCTCCGCCTCAGTGCCGAAAATCTTGTCACCGTCGAAGCGCCCGTTCTCGATGAAAATCTCCGAAATCTTGAAGCCGGCCGTCACGCTGCCCGCCACGTAGAGGCCGGGGACCGACGTTTGCAGCGTCTCGGGATCGACCGCGGGTCGCCCCGATTCCGCATCGAACGAGACCCCAATCCGCTTGAACAGCTCGAGATCGGGATGAAAGCCGATGAGCGGATAGACCCGATCGGCGGCGATCTGCTCTTCCCCCTGTGGCCCACGAATTCTCACCCACCGCGGCGTAATCTCGATCACCTTGCTCGCCATGCGCGCGGCGATCTCACCGGCCTTGATGCGATTCTCGAGGTCGGGTCGCAGCCAGTACTTCACACTCTTGGGCCACTCTTTGCCGCGGTAGATGATCGTGGTGCGCGCACCGGCGCGGAACAGCTGGAGCGCGGCTTCGACGGCTGAGTTCTTCCCGCCGATCACGACGACGTCGCGCCCGTAGGAGAGATGCGACTCATCGAAGTAATGGCGGACGTGCGGCAGCTCTTCCCCTGGGACGCCGAGATGGTTGGGATGGTCGAAGTAACCTGTGGCGAGGACCAGGCGATCCCACGTAATCGACTCTCGGCCGAGCGGCGTCTCCACCTGGTGGGCGTTGGCCAATTTCGTGAAGGTTTGCACACGGATGTTCTCCGCGCGCGCGACGCCGCGATAATACTTGAGCGCCTCCTCACGCGTCGCTTTGGCGCCGGCGCAGACGAGTGGGTGACCGCCGATTTCCAGCCGCTCCGGCGTGGTGAAGAACGTCATGCCGATCGGATAGCGGACGATGGAATTGGCGAGCGCGCCGGCATCGATGACCAGCGGATCGATGCCTCGCCGCTTCGCCGAAATGGCGCACGCCAGGCCGATGGGGCCGGCGCCCGCGATGATGGCGGCTTCATGCGGCATAGCCGTGAATCTATACCCCTTGCCAGCCAGACCGCGCAACAATATTGTTGCGTATATGGCCAGACGCGTTCGCGCCAATAAATCGCTGATCAAGCAGCGCTATCACGCGGCCAAGGTCGCCTTTCCGGATGATGCCGACCTGGCGCGCAACCTGGGCGTGCACCGCAGCGCCGTGGTGCGCTGGAAGCGGGGTGAGAGCCCGGCGCCCGAAAACTGGGAGCAGCTCGTGGGCCTGGACACCGTCGTCTCGCTGCTCGAGGGTTTCCTCGACACCGGCAGCATCGCCAAGTGGCTGCGCGGCCTCAACGCGCACTTGGGAGACCGCCGGCCGATCGACGTGATTCGCCAGGGACGGCTCTCCGAGGTGATCGCGGCGATCGAAGCTGAAAAGGCCGGCGCCTTCGCCTAATGCCCTGGCGGGTGTTTCCCTGGGAAAAGGCCGCCAAGTCGGGCGAGCCGTTCTCTTCCTCATATGTCTATCCCAATCAAGGCAGCGGCCGCTTCGACCTGCGCGATGTGCCGGTTCTGTACCTCGCCGAGACGGCCGTGCATGCCGTCGCCGAGAAGTTGCAGCGGTTCAGGGGGCAACGAATCGATCGGCACGACCTCAAGGAATCAGGCTGGCCCCTCGCGCTCGTCGAGTGCCGGCTGACGCTGCATAAAATCGCCGATCTCTGCGATCCGGATGTGCTCGCGAAACATCACATCGCGCCGGATAGCTTGGCGAGCCGCGACTTCGCGAAGACGCAGGGCGTCGCGAGGATGCTATATAAGGAAGGGTATAGAGGATTGCGCTGGTGGTCGGCGCTGTCAGGCGACTGGCACACGATCGTGCTGTTCCTGGACCGCCTCTCGGCGGAAGACCTCGAGTACGGCAAGCCGGAGCAATTGACCGTACAGCATGCCGCCGTCAAGGAAGCGTGTACTGCTCTGGGCGTCCGCGGATGATCTCGACGCGCAGTTCGATCCACCCGTCCGTCTGACTGTATTCCACCCGCAAATTGTGCTGGCCCGCCGGCATTTCCACGTAATCGACTTTCGACTCGTGCGGGGCCCACGCATCGATCACGAGCTTGTCGTCGAGGTACAGCCGCATGGCGTTGTTGCTGATGGCGCGGAGCGTGTAGGAGCCCGCCGCCAAGGTCACAGTCCCCGCCGCTTGCAGGGACCAGTGGCCGGGCCGGTAGCTGAAGAAATCGACTCTCCGCAGTGACTTGGAATCTGCGGTCCAATTAATCGTAGGCTCGAAGCGTCCGTACGAGAACTGCTGTCCTTTATAGTCGAGCGTGACTTCCCAATCGCCGCTGGAGTCCTTCGCCGGCGTCACGGCGAGGGTATCTCCGATGCGGCCGGATGTCTTGGACAGCGTGGCAATCCCGCGCTGCGACACGACGCGCCAGGTGCCCGGCGGTGTGGGGCCAAGCACCGCAAGCCTGAGCGGCACCGCCCGGGTCGAGTCGACCGGCCACAGCTTGGGCGACTGCCAATCGTACGGTCCCCACTCGTCGACGATGATCGCGGAACGGTCGCGCCGAGCAAAGTCCGACGCGGGCACCGAGATGTGGTGCGGGCGAGATGTATCGGCCTTGGAGGAATCGACGGGGCTCAGCCCGCTCGTGTTGCGAGCGTCCAGTGCGACGCGATTGTCCACGAACACGTTGTCGCTGATGCGATAGTCGCGGCTGCGCGTGTCGTGGTGCTTCGGGTAGCCCCACTCGGAACGCTGGATCGAGTCGGCCCAGAGCTTGATGGCGATGGAATCTTGGAGGAAGCGATTTCCGCTGATGACGTTGTCCTGCCCATGCTCGATCGCGACGCCGGTGCGATTATTTCGGAAATCGTTGCCCGTGATCTTCGTTTCGAAGCTGTAGCCGCCCCACACGCCGTATTCGTTTCCCCACGCGCGATTGTTGGTAATGGTGTTGCGACTGAAGGTGGCCTCGACACCGTTGGCCGTCGCATAGCTGACGTCGTTTCCGTCGATCAGGTTGTCGTTGGCACCGCCCGTTCCTGAATCCATCGTCGTCTGACCGGCCCAGAGGAACACACCATCGCCGCCGTGCGTGAGCGAGTTGTGCGCGACGACGTTGTGTGAGCTCTGCTCGTAGATCAGCAGGTCTGCCGAATCCTGACCGCGCGAGTAGAACCCGTGACTGTAGCCGCGGACGTTGAAGTCGATCCAGTTGTGCAGGATGGTGTCGTACGAGGAGCGATACAGACCGACGCCAACCCCTGAGTTGAAAGAAAAGTTGTTGCCCCGAATCGACAGGCCGTTGCTCCGCACCATCAGTAAACCGTTCATGCCTTGCACGGCACCGTTTTCAACGATCTTGCCGCCCGCGACGTCAGCGAGATAAATCGCCGCGCCAAACCGCAGCCACTCGTCCTTCTCGTTGTGGTGAAATGACAGCCAATCCACCAGGCTCTCGTGCTCCACGAGACTGAACAACCGTGGCTTCCAGTTATAGCTGAGGTCATTGTCTTCGAGCGTGAGATTGCGCGTGCCGCGCGCCAGGATCCCTACCTTGTAGCCCCGCGCACGCGCTTGGATGATGCGCACGTTCTTGCCGCCGTCGATGCGAATCGCGGTGTCGGCAGGCGTGCCTTGGAGCGTCGCGCCCGCAAAGTCCACCGTGATGTTGTCTCCGCGGATCACCACACCGGAGATCCGGTACGTACGACGAAGGACGCGCGCGGACCGAGTGATGACTTGGCCGGAGTGCAGCGCGATCGGGGCGCTCGGGCCTTGCGTAAGCAGGAGGGCGAGTAGCAGCATGGTGCCAACTTATGCATCACACGCAACTCCCGCTGCTCACCGTCCTGCCCTTCGTGGCATTGCTGCTCGTGATTGCCCTGGCGCCGCTGGTCCTGCCCCGCTGGTGGCACCACAACACCAACAAGGCGCTCGTCGTGTTCCTCATCTCGATTCCGGTGCTGGTCTATCTGGGCCGGACCGAAATCGGCCGGCTGCTGCTGCTCGAGAAGGCACACGAGTATATCGGCTTCATCGTCGTCATCGGCGCGCTGTTCATGATCACGGGCGGCATTCACATCGAGGGATCGCTGGCCGGCACCCCGCTGGTCAATACGGCGATGCTCGCGATTGGAGCGGTGCTCTCCAATTTGCTGGGCACGACCGGCGCCTCGGTCCTGCTGATCCGCCCGCTGCTCCGCGCCAACCAGCGCCGCAAGCGCGTCGCGCACATCGTCGTCTTTTTCATCTTCATCGTCGCGAACTGCGGCGGACTATTGACGCCGATCGGCGACCCCCCGCTGCTCCTCGGCTTCCTGAAGGGCGTGCCATTTACGTGGACGCTCAGGCTTTGGCCGCAATGGCTGGCGCTGAACGGCATCTTGCTGGTCCTCTTCAATATTTGGGACCGATGGGCGAATCGCGACGAAGTGGAGGTGCCGAGTCATGAGCCGTTGCGGGTGCGCGGTGCGATCGAGCTCGCCGCGCTGGCGGGGGTCATGGCGACGATCATCACGGGCGGCTCACCGCTCGTGATCCTCATCTTCGCGTTACTGGCCTACTTCCTCGGATCGGAGGAGCGCCGCACCCTCAACGTCTTCACGTTCGTGCCATTGGTGGAAGTCGCCGTGCTGTTCGCGGCAATCTTCATTACCATGACGCCGGTCCTCGAGATTCTGAATGCGCGCGCCACAGACCTTGGCCTGACGACTCCGCGGCAGTTCTTCTGGGCCTCCGGGACCCTGTCGAGTGTGCTCGACAACGCACCCACCTATCTCGCCTTCGCGGCGAGCGCCGCTGGACTGCAAGGAATACCACCGCACGGCCCCTATATCGGCGCGCTGGCGCTCGATCCGCAGGCGGCGAAGCTGCTCGCGGCGATCTCGACGGGCTCGGTGTTCATGGGCGCCAACACCTACATCGGCAACGCGCCGAATTTCATGGTGAAAGCAATAGCCGAAGGAAGCGGCGTGCGGATGCCGTCGTTCTTCGGCTATATGGCCTACAGTCTAGGCCTGTTGGTGCCGCTGTTTGTGCTGGTGTCGGTCGTGTTCTTCCGGTGAGTGTGAATACTCGGGCGACGCACTATCATAGACTTCCCGTGGAGCTCACCCCTCTTCCCCAGCAGCGTCGCGCGATCGAAGCGCCGCTCGGCCCCGTCCTCGTGGTCGCGGGTCCCGGCGCGGGCAAGACGTATTGTCTCATTGCGCGCATCGAACATCTCATCGCGCGGGGATTCGATCCGCACCGGATCTGTGCCGTCACATTCACCAACCGGGCAGCTGGCGAGATCGCCACGCGGCTGCAGCACACGCTCGGCGCCAAGGCCGAGGCCGTTACGCGCGGCACCATCCATGCTTTTTGTCTGGCGCTCCTGCGTGAGCACGCCGAGGCTGCGGGGCTGCGGAAAGGCTTCGGCGTCGCCGACGACGATTACCAGCGCGTCATTCTCAGCCGGCTGCGCGTACCGGCCGATCGCCGCGGGCAGCTGCTGAATCTCTTTGGACGCCATCGCTTTCAGGGATATCGACTGACCGCGAACGACGCGCGCCTCTTTTCCGAGTACTCGAGCTGGCTCGCCCACCGCAACATGGTGGATTTCGACGACCTCATCGTGAAGGCCGAGCCGCTCGCCGACCGGATCGCCGATCGCTGGGACTACTTGCTGGTCGATGAATTTCAGGACGTGAACGACGTGCAGTACGACTTGCTGAAGCGCCTCGCCGCCCCGCACGGCAACATCTTTGCCGTCGGGGACGATGAGCAGTCGATCTTCACCTGGACCGGCGCGAACCCGATGGTGCTGGTGCGATTCCAGCGCGACTACGACATCGCCGAGCCGATCATTCTCGACAAGAACTGCCGCTGCTCGCGGCAGATCTTCGAGACCGCCCGGCGCGTGCTCGCCCAAAACCCGCAGCTCTTTCAGAAGCAGCTGTCGGCGGACCGCGAATCGGCGCACGAGGTGTCGGCCTACACGTTCCGCGATGAACATGAGGAGGCGACCTGGCTCGTCGACCACCTCGGCGCCGAGCGCGACGCGGCAATCCTGTATCGGAAGCACCGGGTGGGCGAGTATCTCGAGGGACGGTTACTCCGCGCCGGGATTCCCTGCCGGCTGGCGCGCGGCCGGTCGCTCATGGAGGACGACGTCATCAAGTACGTCGTCACCGCGCTGCGCGTCGTTCGCTTTCCGTCGGACCCCGTCGCGCTCGAGGCGTTCGCGCGCTGCGTCTTGTCGGAGCACTTCCTGCAAGAGGTCGAGGCGGCGCTCGATCAATCAAGCGAGGATTTTCTCGGCTCGGTGCGCACGCTCGCGCGCCGCCGTCCCGCGCAGGATCCCGACACGAAGAAGCTGTGGCGCCTCGTGTATCAGGTCGAGAATCTGCGCGCGCTGCCACGTTCGCACGGCACGTTGCAGGCGGTCGTGGACGAGCTGTTGTCGCAGAGCATTGGCCCGTATCGGAACGCGCTGGAGGAACGGCACGACGAGCTGACGGATCCGGCGGCGATGCCGGAGGCAGTGCGGCTTGCGGAGAAGCTCGAACGGGCGATTGCGAGCGAGCAAAGCGTCGCAGTCGAATCCGGTGGCGGTGTTGAGATTGCCTTGCGAGGCATGCTTGCAGCCGCGGGACTACGACGGACACCATCCGGACCAGATGGTGACGTCGTGGTACGAAACGCGGACGGCCTGACGCTCTTCAAGGCCCTCCAGCTCGTGCATGCCCGCGAGCTCGACGCGCGGTTGCCGAGCTACGTGACGTTCGACTTCGAGACGACCGATACCGATGTCGCAACATGCGGAGTGGTGGAGATCGGGGCGGCGCGGATCGTAAATGGCGAGATTGTCGATCGCTTTCACTCGCTGGTCAATCCCTACCGGCCGATTTCGCCGCGAGCGACGGAGATTCACGGCTACACCGATGCCGACGTAGCAACCGCCGCGCCGTTCACCGCCGTCTTGGCGCAGTTTCGCGCTTTTGTCGGTTCCGACATCCTCGTCGCCCATAACGGTCAGAAGTTCGACATCCCCGTGTTGCGCCGGCTCGCGGCGGGACAGGGTGGCGTGGACACGCTCGTGTTCTACGACACGCTGCCGCTGGTGCGCTCGCTCTCGCAGGACTCGGGGAAGCTCGAAGACGTCGCGCGGCGCTGCGGGATCGATTGCGGCCGCGCGCACCATGCGCTCGATGACGCGTGCACGCTGGCGCTGGTGTATCGCGAGCTCGAGAAGCAGCGGGTGGTGAGGGCGAGGAAGGCCGTCTTGAACAACGTCCTGGATTATCTCGGGTTGGCGATGGCTTTGGAAAAGCGGGGAATGGGGACTGGGGAATGGGATACGCTGTTCAACATCGCGCGATTCCGCACGCTCGGCCCCTACAGCGATGCGCTCGAGTTTTACGCGATGGAGCGCGAGCGCACGGGCGCAACCGCACCAAGCGTGGAGGACGTAATTCAGAAACTGGGCGGTCCGAAGCTGATGGCGCGGTTGCGCGAGCGACGCGATCCTACGGAACGGTACGCATCAGCGGTCGCCCGTCTCCGGGCTTTAATTGACGTACCCCCTCTCCGAATGGAGAGGGGGTCAGGGGGTGAGGACACACTCGAGGCCGAGATCGACCAGCTGCTCGAACGCGTTGCGCTATCGACTTCCGAAGGCGTGGACCTCGCGCCCGATCGCATCAACCTCCTCACGCTGCACTCGACCAAAGGCCTCGAGTTCTCGCGCGTCTACATCGTCGGCGTGGAAGACTACGAGATCCCGGGGTTCCAGGCCACCACGAACAACATCAAAGACGAGATCGAAGAGGCGCGGCGCCTCCTCTACGTAGGCATGACGCGCGCGCGCGAACGCCTCGTGCTCACGCGGGTGGAGCGCCGGTTTGGACGCGATGCCGGAGGCAGCGCGTTCCTCGAGGAGATGCAGCTCATCCCTGATGCAGCCGCCGCACCATCTCGATAGTGTCGGCTTCCTCCGGCTTCTTGTCCTGCCGATAGCGGACGACGCGCGCGAACCGAAGCGCGAGCCCACCCGGATAGACTGAGCTTTCCTGTAGACCGTTGAACGCGACTTCGACCACCAGCTCCGGACGCACGTACACGGTGATCCCTTCGCGCCGCGTCTCGAGCTCCTGCAGCTTCTTCGTCTGCCACTCGAGCAACTCGTCGGTCATTCCCTTGAAGGTCTTGCCAAGCATCACGAACCCACCCGCGGGATCGCGGGCACCGAGATGGAGGTTTGACAGCCAGCCTTTCCTCCGGCCGTGCCCCCACTCGGCCGCGAGGACCACGAGGTCGAGCGTGTTCGCTTGTTTGACTTTGATCCAATCCCAAGTTCGCCCGCCCGCTTCGTACCGCGCGTCTAGTCGTTTCACCATCAAGCCTTCGTGGCCGGCCTGGATCGCCTCGTCAAAGAACGCTCTCGCTTCCTGCTTGTCGGCGGTCACGAGACGAGGTGGGCGTTGAGACACGTACTGAGAGAGCACCTTGAAGCGCGTGGAGTACGGCTGGTCCATCAGCGATTCGCCGTCGAGATACAGGATATCAAAGAAGAACGGCACGAGCGGCAACTCACCCTGCAATGCTTCGACATCGAGCTTGCGACCGAAGCGACGCATCGTTGCTTGGAACGGCAACGGCCTGCCCTGGGCGGTCAGCGCGATCGCTTCGCCGTCCAGGATGAATTCCTTCACGGTAAGTTTTCGAGCCGCCTCTACGACCTCTGGAACAGCCACGGTTACGTCGTTCATCAAACGCGAAAACACCTTCACTTCGTCGCCTTGTTTGTGCACCTGAATCCGCGCGCCGTCGAATTTGTATTCAAACGCCGCGGGACTGGAGCGCTCGAGCGCTTCGGCCACGTTATTGGCGGTCTGCGCCAGCATCGGCTTGATCGGACGAAACAGCTGCACCGCGAACGGCGCGAGTCCCTTCGAGCCCTCCGTCAGCGCGGCCTTGGCGACAGCGCTCAGATTGCCCGACAACATCGCGGCGCGACGCACCTCTTCCGAGGGCAGCTCGGCAGCTTGGGCGACGGCCTCGACCATGATCAATTCGAGCGCGCCCTGGCGCAGCTCACCGGTGAGCAGTCGAAAGAGAAAGTCCTGCTCCTGTTCGGTTCCTCGCCCAAGGAGATCGCGCAGCAACTTGGTCTTCGTCGCCGCCGATCCCTTGCCTGTTGCGTTCGCAACTAGGTCGAGAGCAGCGTCAACATCTTTGAGCGCAATCGTAGGCGTCTTAGCCGCTTGGCCCTTAGCCGCTTGGAGAGTTGCCCATCCGACGCCCACCTTCGCCTGGCGAATCGTGCCCGACAAGTACGCGATGATCGTCTCGATTTCGTCAGGAGCGGCCTGCTTCAGGAGCTCGGCTAAGAGCTTGATCTTTGCGAGACGGCCGGACGTCGAGGCCACTTTGTCAGAGGTCTGTACGAGCTGGTTGAGGAGCACGGACTAAAACTATCGTGAGAGGTGAGAGGGGACGCGGATAACGGCCCCCGGTTGCGCTGATTTGCTCACGCGAGTCGCTAGCGAGCCGTTAATCTGCTCGCATGCGGGATCACAAAAGCATTCTCGCGTGGCAGGAAGCCAACAGAGTCGTCCAGGCCGTGCTTGATGGCTCACGGACGAGCTGGAAACCATTCGCTGCCGCGGTTTTCAGTCAGTTGCAACGGGCGTCGCTATCAGTGCAACTCAACATCGCGGAGGGATACGCACTCCGGTCTCCTCGGCGTTTCAAAAACCATCTTGAGATCGCGTATGGATCAGCCGTGGAGACTGCCGAGCTGTTGGAATTACTGATTCGTAATAACCTGCTGCCCGAAGAGCTATCCCAAACCCCACTTGAACGCTGCCGGCGCGCTCAAGCTCTACTACTTGGATTGATCAGACGGTACCGCGATCCACGCCCTTCACGAGAGTAGGACACCGCTCACCTCTCACTTCTCACGCTTCATGGTGGGGTGCGAATCCGTATCGGGACGATCACCGTCCCCCATTGCAGCCGCAGCAGCGCCGAGTCGGCGTCGACCATTGGGAAGAACCAGGTGAGCGTCTCGATAGGCGGACCGGTCTCGGTCGCGACCTTGATACGCAGCGCGTCCTGCGACTCGCCAGGATAGTTCGTGTGCCACCCGCCCACGCCGCGATTGAAGATCACGGTCCACTGCTCGGGCGGCTTGGCGGTGATGGTCCAGAGTGAGTAGCGGCCGGCCGCCAGTGCGTGTCCCTCGACGGTGATCTCCTTATTAAAGGAAATGGTGGTGACGGAGTCGGCGCCGGGGTGCCAGAGGCGGCCCCAGTGCACGACGCCGTCGTCGCCGAAAAGCGTGCGCCCGCGTGCGACTGGGCGGTTGTAGGAGATCGTGATGTCGGTCGTGCCGACGCGTTGCGTGACGGTGCCATGCTGGCTACGCGGTACTTGGGCGAGGAGTCCCGTCACCCCAAGTAGCACGAGGGGCAGACCTCTCACCTCTCACCTCTCACTTCTCACCTCTCACGCTTTTCAGCAGCCGCAGAAGAAAATCACGAACGTCGGCCACTCGAGGTAGAACGCGATGTCGGCAGGGATCGCGAAGAGGGCGCTGGCCGCTCGTAGTTCCGCGCTGGTCAGGCTCCGGCCGTTCGGACCAGTGGCCGTGATCCCCGTGGCCTTGCGGTCGACGGTCGCAAACAATGCTCCGCCAATCCGGATCTCCGTCGAGCCGTCGAGCCTGCCCGCGTGGGCGCGGAGCAAGCCGGACGTGACCGTGATCGAATCGCCGCCCGAGATGAACGCGAGATTCGCGGTGGCGGTCGACACGCCGGGGCCTGGCAACGTCGCGAAGTGATGGAATCCGAAGCCTTGCGCCGTGAAGTCGCCTGGAAAGCGGCCGTCGGCGCCCAGCGGAATGGTGTAGGGCACCTTGAAATCGACGCGCGTCGTTCCGTCGCTCGCCCAGCCCTCGACGGTGGCACATTGGCAAGTGGAGTCGGCGTGGCTGTGCGCGATGAAATCCGCGACGACGGTCGGCGTCGTGCGCGTGTCGGTCACGACGAAGCGCAGCGACATGCTGTCAGGTCCGCCGCCGTTGAACGTATTGTGCGGATACAAATCGGCGTAGCCGATTTCGTGGAGCGGATAGGCGGGCCGGAACGTCGAATCGGTCGTGTAGAGAATCAGGCGCAGCGCATCGGGCGGGGCGCCCGCGCGATCGGTGAAGCCCAGTTGTCCGTAGAGTGGGCCCCATTCCATCGTGCGACCGACAACAGAGGGCGACATGTTGTGGACGTCGATCCCGACGAACTTCACGGGATCGGCGAGACCGCTCAAGCCGCGCAGCGGCGCCGTTGCCATCGCGCGGTCGATGGCTTCGAGCTGCGTCGCGAGCGTGCCGGCGTTCTTGAGAACGAGACCGGAGGGGCCGGAGCTGTCGCTGCAACCGAGAGCAACGGCGGCGAGAAGAGCAGCGGCGATGGGGCGGCGCGGCATTTACCGACTAAGGCACCACAGGACGCGCGACCGGCCGATACGACACGCCCAACTGATCGAACAGAAACACGTACTGGTCGGCAAGACCGGCGATGCGCTCCTCGAACGGGGTGCCGAACCCGTGGCCCTCGGCCGTCGTCCACAGCAGGATCGGGCGGCTCGAGCTCGAAGCGCGCTGGAGTCGAGCCGCCATCTTGCGCGAATTCATCGGGTCGACCCGACCATCGTGCTCACCGGTCTGCAGATAGACGGCGGGGTAGCGTGTGCCGTCGACGATATGGTGATAGGGAGAATAGGCGTAGAGCGCGCGGAACTGCGCCGTGTCCTTCACGGTCCCGAACTCGGTCGTATTGAATGCTCCGTTCGGCGATAATTCCACGCGCAGCATGTCATAGATGCCGACATACGATGCCACCGCCCGGAACAGCTCGGGACGTTGGGTCAGGACCGCGCCCATCAGCAGGCCGCCGTTCGACCCCCCCACGATCGCCAGCCGCTCAGGATTCGTGTAGTGGTTATCGATGAGCCATTGCGCGCCGGCGATGAAGTCGTCGAACACGTTCTGTTTCTTCGTCAGGTTGCCGGCGCGATGCCAGTCTTCGCCATACTCGCCGCCGCCGCGCAGGTTGGCCATGACGAACACGCCGCCCTGGTCGAGCCACAGCCGGCGGGTTGGTGAGAACGACGGAGTCAGACTGATCCCGTAGCCCCCGTACCCGTACAGCAACGTGGGATTCTGGCCGTCGAGCTTCGTTCCTTTGCGCCGGATGATGTTCAGCGGGACCTTGGTCCCATCGCGCGACGTCGCGAACGTCCGCACGACTTCTGCGTCGGCAAAATTCACCGGCGCGGCGAGCACGAGCGCGGTCTTACGCGCGGTGTTGCTCCGGGGATCATAGCGATACCACGCGGGCGGCTCCGTAAAACTTTGCGCGCTGTAGAGGATGCCGTCGGCCGAGTCACGCACGACCTCGTCTACCGACGAGACCGGCACGAGCGGTACCTGCATTTGCCGGCGCGAGCGCAGATCGATCCGGCGGAGCGCGGATGGCCCGCCGGCGACTCCCCGGACGTAGAGCTGCGTGCCGGTCACCACGATGTCTTGAATCGCGGCGCTGTCTTGCTCGGCGACGACCTCGGCCCCGGCGAGTCGGGGATGATCGAGCGGCACACGCAGCACCCTGCCCCGGGACGCGTTGCGCAGCGACACGAGATACAGGAAGCCGTCCTCGCCCAATCCAGCGCCTGTGGCCTGGTCGGTGAATTGCGTGACCTGTGTCCATTGCCCTGAGCGACTACGGACGAAGTGCTCGACTTCGCCGCCATCGCCGTTGTTGACGGCCGCGAGGAAGTAGCCTCCGTCCGAGCTGCTGCTCACGAAGATCTCGGCGATGCGCGGGAAGTCTTTGCCGAGGGAATACGTGTCGGTGCTGTCGGGCGCGCCGAGCTTGTGAAAATAGAGTTGCTCGTAGAAGTGCAGGTCCGATTCGGCGCGCTCGCCGGCATGCGGATAGCGTGTGTAGTAGAAGCCGGTGTCCCCGCTCCAGACCATGCTGCCGAGCGCCGTGGGGAATTGGATGTGGGCGATGGTGTCGCGCAGTTGGCGACCGGTGCCCCCCCCGCCCCCCCCCATCTCGAAGATGCGCAGTGTCCCATCTTCCGAGCCGCCCCGGGACATGGATAGCGCGACGTATTTTCCGTCCGGCGATGGCGTGTAAAAGTCGATCGTCGTCCCGCCGCTGGTATCGAACACACTCGGGTCGAGTACGACGTGCTCGCTGCTTGGCTCATCGGGCGAGCGCAACGTGACGAGCAGCGGTTGCGGCTTCGGCGGCTGGAACTTGAGGGCGAACAGCACATTGCCGCGGCGGGTCAGGTTGAAGTAGCTAAGGGCGGCCCCGCCGAAGAGTTCGCGTGCCCGGCTGAGGATGGCGGTGCGGGCCGGCAGCGCGTCGAGAAAGGCCCGCGTGTGAGCGTTCTCCGAGTCGCTCCAGGCCCGGACGGCGGGATCGTCCCAGTTCTCGAGCCAGCGATAGTCTTCCGTGACCGCGACGCTGTGATACGTGTCGGTCACCGGTTTGCGAGCGGTGTTGGGAAGCGGAGCACTGGACTGCGCTGCCAACGGCGCGGCGGCTAGATTGATCCCGAAGCAAGCGAGGGCGATATAGTTGACGCGCGACATCGGAGTCTCCCGAGTGATACTCGGCTTGACGATACGCGCGGGACTGCTATCCGCTAGATCGAGGCTGCGACGTTCCCACATCCGAGAGCGTCCTTTCGGTATGACCCCAACTCTCCCAGTTCTCCTCGTGGCCCTCTTGCAGGGTCCGAGTCTTGGCACGACAGTCGACAGTCTCGCAGCGGCGCAGCAATTCTCCGGCGTCGTTCTCATTGCGCGCGGCGGCTCACCAGTTGTCGAGAAGGCCTACGGCACGGGCAACAACATCGAGACCGCGTTCAACCTCGGCTCGATCAACAAGCTCTTCACACAAATTGCCATCAGGCAACTCGCCGCGCAGGGCAAGATCAATCTCGATTCGACACTGGGCCGGTATTGGCCCGACTATCCCAACGTCGGTGCACGGCGCGCGACGATCCGGCAGATGCTCGACCACCGCTCCGGGATCGGCGGCGATATCTTCGCCGCGCCCGCCGGCAAGACGCGCCACGACGTCCGTTCGCTCGCGGATTACTTCGGCCTGTTCGCGCGCGACTCGCTGGAATTCGCGCCGGGGACGCAGCAGCAGTACTCTAACGCGGGATACATCGTGCTTGGGCTGCTCGTCGAGCGACTGTCGGGGCAGAATTATTACGACTACGTGCGCACGCACATCTATGAGCCCGCTGGGATGACGCGCACCGCGTCTTACCCCATTGATTCCCTGCCGCCGAACACCGCAATCGGATATACAAAGGACGGGTCGCGCAACACGGACTTATTGCCGGGGCGCGGCAGCTCCGCCGGCGGCGGCTACTCGACCGCGCATGATCTGCTACGCTTTCTGAATGCGGTGCGCGCCGGCAAGATCGCCAACGCGCCGGGCGCCGGGATGATCGGGATCGCGGGCGGCGCGCCCGGACTCAATGCGGTGATGGAAGGCGAGCTCGCTGGCGGGTACGACGTCATTGTCCTGGCGAACAGCGATCCGCCGGCGGCGGAGCGGATGTCGCGGGCGCTGAGGGAGAGACTCCGATAGCGAAGACAAGCGCGGGTCTCTTGGTGTATCGTCGCACTGATCGTCTCGAGGTTTTTCTCGTCCATCCAGGCGGGCCGTTCTGGGCAAAGAAGGACGACGGCGCGTGGTCCATCCCCAAAGGCGAGTTCGCGGCGGGCGAAGATCCGTTAACAGCGGCGCGGCGGGAGTTCACCGAAGAGACCGGACTTGCGGTCGACGGCGACTTCATCCCGCTTGCCCCCATCAAGCAGCCCAGCGGGAAGGTTGTATATACATGGATTGTGCCAGGCGATTACGATGCCGCGTTGGTACGCAGCAACACGTTTACACTGAAAGGCCGCGAATATCCCGAGGTTGATCGCGCCGGCTGGTTTGATTTAGCCCAGGCGAGGCGAAAGATCTTACGCGGGCAGCTGGGTTTCTTGGACGAACTGGAGCGCCTTACCCGCGAAAATGCAGCGGATCGCGGAGGTTCTGGAGCTCCCGATAGTAATACAGAGCCGTCGGCCGGCGATCGGTGAATTGCAGGGACTTCAAGAAGGCCAGCTCCCGATCAGTGGCGGTGCCGCTGAGCGAGGGATCGCGCAGAAACTCGAGCAGTCCCTTTTCCTGACCCCCATTCAGGCGTTCGCTGTACTCGAAGCGCTTACGCTCACCCGTGGCGAGCGCAACCGTAAGCGCGAACGTCGCCGGATCCCATTCCCACGACACGATCGCGGCGTCGAGCCGGGCGCGCTGCTTCGGCGTCATGTGCAACACATCGCCGCCGAGGTGGGCGACGTGGAGCAGGGTTTGCGCGACGAGCCGCTCCAGCTCGCCGAACGATTGCCGCTCGATGATGGCGCGCACCGGCTCCAGTCCCGAGGGCGCGCCCTTGCGCAGGATCAACTCGCGTAATTCCGGAATCAGCGGCGCCACTTCGCCGAGCTGGCGCTTCCGCTCTTCCTTACGGTGCGCCTCCGCGACGCGGGCCAGCTCGCCGTGCGGCAGCTTGAGGAAGCGGTCCATGCGGTCGTAGATGTCCGTGCGGTCGGGGGCGGGCGGCGCTTTCTTGCCCGTCAGGATTTGCGACACGTAGGACTCGGTGACATGCGCGGCCTGCGCGAGGTCTCGCTGGTCCAGATCCAGCTCCTCGAGACGTTGTCGGATCACCAGGGCCACGTCCATCTTAACCAGCCTCCGTTAACCTGTAAGCTCAATTGACCGATTGAGTTGACAAAAATAGTAAAGTCGGCTAGTTTAGGCCATGGCTGATATTCATTGTCATCGCTGCGGCGGGTTCATTGCCAATCCCGAGGGGACGACGTACCGCGAGGCGTCGGTCACGACCCCTCCGGTGGCGCCGCACAGCGGCTTATGCATGTGCGACTACTCGCTCGTCTACGGTCCGGTGCCCGAGCCAGCCGGACGCGGCCTCCGAGGCGTGTATCGCCTCCGATCGGCGTCGCGCAATTAGCTCAAACCGCGCCGCGGCGCGCAGTCCGCTGGTCGTCGACCGCGGGCCGGCGCGTTGCCCCGCCTGTCACCAGTACTTAGAATTCCGCACCGATCGGTTTGGCCGCATGGTGGAGCAATGCGCCTGCGGCCATCGCGCGTTTGTGGAACGGCGCAGCGGCAAACGTGAGGAGCCTCTTCAGTGAGTAAAGAAGTCCCTATCGAAATCGACGGCATCGTGGACGAGCTGCTGCGCAACTCCACGTTTCGGGTGACGCTGGCGAACGGTCACTCCGTGCTCGCGACGATTGCCGGCAAGATGCGGAAGTTTCGGATTCGGGTGTTGGCGGGAGATCGCGTGACGCTGGCGTTATCGCCGTACGACCTTACGAGAGGCAGGATCGTCTACAGACACAAATAACAATGATCAATGATCAATGATCATTGATTATTCTGGAGCTTCAGCTCCAGCATCGCCCCCTCATGTTCGAGCAGCCACCGTTTCGTATCCAATCCGCCGCCGAAGCCCGTCAGTTCCCCCTTTGATCCCACGACCCGATGACACGGGACAATGATCGGGATCGGGTTTCTCCCATTCGCGAGTCCGACGGCGCGCGTGGCGGCACGATCGCCGAGCTGCTTTGCGATGGCCCCGTAGCTCGTCGTGGTGCCGTAGGGAATTTGGCGCAGCGCGTTCCACACGCGATGCTCGAACGCCGAGCCGAGGGCTTCGAGCGGCAAGTCGAATGTGGTGCGGGTGCGGGCGAAGTACTCCTCGAGCTGTTGGCGCGCGCGCGCGAGCAATTCGGCAGCCGGTCCTTCAGTGACTTCCACCCAACCTGACTGGTGTGTTGGCGCGGGTCCGCGGCGCGAGGTTGGGAAGAAGACGCCGGTGATGGCCGTGTCGGAGGCGGTGATGACGAGCTCGCCGATGGGGGTGCGGAGGCGGGTGAAGGCTAAAGGCATACGGAAAAGATAATACGATGACGGGCTTCGCCGATGCTTGGAATACGTGACAGGTCTCCGCCTAGCCAGTTCGCTACGCGGCGAGTCGCTTCCGGAGTCCCATGAGTCCTGGCAACTCCAGACCGGCTCCGAGGGCCGCCACCACCAGCACGGCCGCTTCGCCGACACGAACATTCAGGTTGATGCCGGTGAGATTCAGGCCAATCGCGTAGGCGACCGAGCTCACGAGGCCGGCGACAATCCCGGCAACGAAATCGGCGCGAGCTTGGCGGCGTTGGCGCCGGCGGATCAGTGTGCCAAGGACCCCGCCGAGAATTGCCGCGACCAGGAACGGCCACGGCAATGTGTAGCGGACCGGCGCCTGACCGCTCGCAACGCCGGCGATTTCGGCATGCACCGTATTGCGTCCGATGCCGCTCGATCGCAGGCCGACTTCACTCGTGCCCGATGGCGGGATGCGAATCGTGCCCGCATCCAGCCCTCCGCGATCACTCCACAGCGTAACAGTTACGGTGTCACCGCGAAGCGACATCGGAATCGTCACGCTGACTGGGGTCGCTTCCAGACCGAGGCCCTGGACGTTGGATGAAGCGGGACGGACGTCGATGCTCGGGCGATCGACGAGAATCGGGGCCGCGTAGCCTTCCGGATTGAATACGGCCCGGATTACCAGTTGCACCGTGTCATGTGGGTTCAACGCGACCACCCGCACGGTATCCCAGGGAATGTTGGTGTGCGTGATCGAAACGTTCTGCGGGACGACCTGACCGGCATTGGACGTAACCTGAAGGTCCATCCCTCCTGTACCGAGTTCAATTTTCTTATTCCTGCGGAGACTATCCTCGAGACCGATCAAGACAAGCCCCGAGAATCTGTGAGTTGCAGCATCAAACGCGAGACCGGCGCCTTCCGCGGCGACCCGGATCGTGAGGGTCAGTAGTTGTGTGCCGCTCGGATCCACCGTGATCACGCGAACGGGAAGATCGACATGCTTGTCGCGAACAGGCCCAGGTGCGGAATCTCTGGTGGCGACGGTGCCCGTGGGGATGATCACGTACTGGCCCGGGCGGAGCCTGACCGAATCGGCTTTCGTGAGTGTATCTGACGTGCCGTGATTGAGAAAGCGTGCCGTCTCGAGCGCCCTCGCGTTGACGCCGCCGTGGCGCACAATGTCAGTGCGGCGTACGAGCATGCTTTGCGCATCGCCGGCGCGAGCAAGAATCAAGAAGAACACTGCCATGATCGACAGCAAACGCCGCATTGAGACGTGCTCCGAGATGAGAACTCGGGCCAAGCCTAAGTCTGCGGACGGATGAGGCTATGACACTTTGAGCGCCACCTTGCGATCACAGGGGCGGAGCTGGATGCGTGGATGGTGCCATGATTGGTTGGAGCGTTCGTGGGCTAAGCTAATCAGAGGCGACCGCTGCCGCCGACTTCAACAATTGAGCTTCGAGGAGGCGAAAGTCCCGTGTTGGGATTGCGGCTGGCGCTTCCTACTCTAACCGAGCACCAGTCTCTTCGAGCCACCGCGCCTGATTTGTGTGGGGAGGCCACACCCTCAGTCGCTTCTCGATGGCGGCGCGGGCGTCCGCCAACGCGGCGCCTTCGTAGCGGTAACCTTGGGCCGCCAGCTTCGCTGCCTCCGCGTGTGCCTCCTCTTCCCAGCCCCGCTCGATCATGAATAACAGCTTGCAGAGCAGCACAGGGCCCCACATGTTCCGACCAATGCACTGCAGACTGTGCTCCCAGATCTGATGAACCTCCTCCACAGTAAGCAAATCGGGATCCAGGCGCGGCAGCTTACGACGAATGAGCGGCCGCCTGTGAAAGAACACGACGCTGCACGAATTCGGAACATGATGGACCGCTTCGAAGGCGTCGCGCAGGCGCCACATCAGCACGTGCGCCGTTGCGACGATCGGGTGGTGATAGCCGAAGTCCTGCTGGACGATTAGTGAGCGCTCCGGGATCAGCCTGGGGAAAAAGACGCGCTGAATGGCATTCGCCAGCGGCCAGGACTTCATGGCGTCGATGAACAAGAACTCGATGACGTCGCGAAAATCCGGTTCATCGACAAGATCCCCACGTCGGAGCCGAACCATACCCTCGTGCGAACGCAGCAGGAC
>DATGVZ010000057.1:0-21274 GCA_035299765.1 Gemmatimonadales bacterium | reverse complement strand
GAGCGGTCGCCAGGTGGCGTTCGAAGTCGATGATGCCGATGCCGTAGTGCGCGAGCAGCCGTTGCCCGTGCCGCGCGGCCAGACGCTGCCCTGGGCGGCCGGTGTAGCGGAGCGGGAGGGGGAAGGCCTCGTGCCGATTCTCGATCTGGACGCGCTGGGAGATCGTATCGCATGACGACGAGCAGCGGCGGCGGCGGCGGCGACGACGACGTCCAACTGGTCACGTTCAAAGTGGGGGGGCAGGACTTCGCGTTCAACATCTTTCAGGTCGAGCGCATCCTCCGCTATGAGACGCCGGTGCCCTTGCCCAAGGCGCCCGACTTTCTGGAAGGCGTGCTCCAGTATCAGGGGATCGCTGTGCCGCTCGTCGACTTGCGCAAGCGGCTGGGCGTCGAGGCGCCGCAGCGCGAGGAGACGCGGACCGTCATTCTCGAGTTCGAGGGCGGTAAGATCGGGCTCGTGGTGGATACGGTCACCGAAGTCATGCAGGTCGCGGCCCAATCGGTGACTCCGCCGCCGGGCATCGTGAAAGGACTGGCCGCCGAATACATCGCAGGCCTCGTCGTCCAGAATGGCCGCACGATTATCGTGCTGAACACGAACAAATTGCTCAGCGCCAAGGAAAAAGTGGCGCTGCAAGGAACGAAATGACGGAGGATTCACCGGTCACGGTGCTGCGACGCGAGTACGACGCCATCGCGCGACAGCTCGAGGGCGCGCCGGGCAATGCGGAGCGCGAAGCCGCGAAGCGGGAGATCATCGCCTACTTCAAGAAAGTCGACGGGATGCTGGGCGAGCTGACGCAGTTGAAGGACGAGATTCGCCAGCTCGTCGACCGCTACAAACAACTCGCTGCCGACACCAAGCAGGCGGCGGCGCCGGAGTTCACCGGCCAGCGGCCGGCGATGCACGCCGATCACATCGGTGCCTCGACCTTCATCGAAAAAGGATGGAGCCTCATATCGCTCGGCGATCACGCGAGTGCCATCTCGTCCCTCCAGCGGGCGCTGCAGCTTTCTCCCGGTGAGACGCAGGCGGAGTCGCTGCTCGGTTGGGCGCAGATGCTGCATGAAGACTACGACGACGCCCTCGGCACTTTCCAGAAGGTGCTGATGAAGGAGCCCGCCAATTCGCTCGCGCGCATCAACGTCGGCTACATCTGCCTCAAGAAGAAAATCTTCGGAGAGGCGATCGAGCATTTGTCGAAGGCGATCCGGCTCGATAACGACAGGAAGGCCACGCTCTACGCGCACTTCTATCTCGGCCTCGTGTACCTGCAGCGCGAGATGTACGAGGACGCGGAGACGTTTTTCCAGAAGACGTTGAAGCTGGGACCCAACCTGATCGAAGCGTACTACGAGTTGGGGCGCGCGCATTGGTACGCGGGCGAGCAGGAGAAGGCCAAGTCCACCTGGGAAGACGGCTTCAAGGCGAACAAGTTCAATCCGTGGGGCAAGAAGTGTCAGGAGATGCTGGAGCTCGTCGGTAAGGGCGAGGAGCCGCCGCGAGACTAGCACTGATCGCCCTGCTGCTGCAGGCTCCTACGGCGATCGAGGTGGGTCGTATCACCGCAGTGGCTTGGCCGGGGCAGGGAACGCTCGCGACGTCGCTCGCCGAGTTCGCCGATCGGTCGCCTGACTTTCCCGGGATCGGCCCGTTACCCGATCGCCCCATTCGATTGATCCTCGCGCCGAACCGCGCGTTGTATGACTCCCTGACACGCGGCCGCCTCCCGCTCTGGAGTGAAGGTGCGGCGTTCCCGGATGCGGGAACGATCGTCTTGCTAACCGACAAACGGTCCAACCGCGAAGCCGCCGCCCTTCGTCACGAGCTCGCCCATCTCGCGTTGCGGTGGCGTGTGGGATATCACGCGCCGCTGTGGTTCGAGGAAGGCTATGCCGCCGTTGCCGCGCGGGAATGGGATCGGCTCGACGCGCTGCGACTCAACTGGCAGCTCGCCCGCGGTGTGCGCATGAATCTCGATGATGTCGAGCGCTCGCTACGCGGCGCGCGGGGCGATGCCGAAACGGGGTACGCGCTCGCGACGACCGCGGTGCTGATGCTGGAGCGCTGGGGCGGCGGCCGCGGGCTTGCGCCGCTGATCGCGAATCTGCCGCAGTCGGAATCATTCGACGCCGCGCTGCGCGCCACCTATCATGTTACAGAGAGCGACTTCGAGGAGCGGTGGCAGCGCGACATCGGCTCGCGTTACGGCTGGCTCTCGCTCGCGGGTGCGTTGGGCTTTTTCTGGCTCGCGCTCGGTTCGGTGCTCGCCGCGCTCGTGCTGCTGCGGCGGCGGCGTGACCGCGAGAAGCGCGCGGCGCTGGAGACAGAAGAAAGCCAAATGCTTGACGAGCTTGAGATTAACGAATAGACTCCAGCCCCGAATGCCGGAACAAACGTTCGCCCGTTCACGCCTGCGCTTCGGTCCGAAGAATTATGTCGTGCTCGGCGCCGGCGTCGTGTCACTCGCTCTCGGCTATTGGTTGTTGTCGAAGGGATCCACAACGCTCGCGCCGGTGCTGCTCGTGTTGGGCTATTGCGTGTTGTTTCCGGTAGGCCTGGCCCTTTAGCACCTCCGCCTCCTTATCATGGCACGGGCGAATAGCTCAGCGGTTCAGAGCGCCTGCCTTACACGCAGGATGTCGGGGGTTCGAATCCCTCTTCGCCCACTGGTGTAGCAGCCTGTAACGGAGGAACGAACACGGTGAGAGCGTTTCCACTGATGGTCGGGCTGATGATCGCAGTCGCTGCAAAGGCATCCGCACAACTGGCGGCCCCGCAGCAGCCGACGGAGAGACTGCTCGTCCTCCCGTTCCAAGCGTCCGCCGCCGATTCGGCCGGAAGCATCGCGCTCGCCGATGCCGTGCGTGATCGCGTCACCGCGCTCGCCAAGAGCAGAGTCATGGTCGTCCCGAAGGCCAAGTTGTGCGAAGCACTCAAGGCCTCCGGATTTCCGTGCGACGGCTTGCTCGATGATCAACAGGCCCGCCAGCTGGCGCGATTCCTCCAGGTTCACGCGTACGTCACGGGTGATTTTCAGAAGAGCGGCACCAACCTCACGGCCAACGTCCGCCTGATCGACATCAGCAGCTCCGGAATGGCGGCGAGCTTCACCGCGACGAATGGGAATCCAGGGACGGCCATCGCGCTCGCGGAGACGATCGCGCAGCGCCTCGCCGGGGTGGTCCGCGCCAGCGAGCCTATCCGCGACTGCAATGATGATCGGAAGAAGGGGCAATTCGGCCGCGCGCGTTCGGACGCGCAGAAAGCGCTGGCCGTCGATCCCAACTCGGTGGGCGCCCATCTGTGTCTGGCGACCGTATACGAAGCGCAGCGGCTGACGGACAGCGTCCTGGTCGAATCGCAGCGCGCCCTGAAGGGTGACTCGCTCAACGGAACCGCGCTGGAGAACATCGCGCGGATCTATCAGCAAAAAGGCGACACGAACAGGATGCTCGACGCCTTCATTCAGCAGCTGCGTGGCGAGCCACGGAACGTGCAAAAGCGGCTCGGGATCGCGCAGCTCCTGCGCCAGATGAAGCGCGACTCGGCCGCGGTGGCCCTGCTCGACGAGGGCCTGAAGGTGATTCCCGGCGAGTCCCAGCTGCTCGATTTGAAGCTGACGATCTGCAACGAAGCGGGGATGTATCGCTGCTCGGACGCCGTCTTCGTGGAAAAGGCCCAGCACGACACCGCGCTGCTCGCTGATACCAACTTTTTGAAGGCGGCCATCGGCGCGGCGCAGCAGCAATCGGTCTCCGACACGCAGGCGCTCGACCTGTACACCAGAGCGGCGATTCGGCGTTTCCCGAACAACGCCAGCTTCCTGAGAACGCGGGCGTCGGTGTTCGAGATGCGCAATCACCCGGATTCCGCGCTCAAATACCTTCAGATGGCCGCGCGACTCGAGCCGAATGATGTCGGGACGAGCCTGCAGATCGCGAAGACGCTCATCGATCGGCCCGTCTATGACACCGCGAAGGGACGGGCGCTGCGCGAAGCAAAGGACACCGTGGCTCTGAAGGCGCTGCAACAGGCGTTTGCCGTGCGCGTCGACTCCGCCCGCCCGTTCCTCAAGCCAGGACTTGCCTCGAGCGATTCGATGCAGCGGCTGGCGGCGGCGGTGATCATGCTGACCGGCGGATCGAAGCTCGCGCAGGCGGGGGCATACGATCACGCCTACGTGTGGCTCGACACGCTCCTGCAGATCGTGGCGCCGAAGTCCCCCAGTGACACGGTCGGTCCGCGTTTTCAGGTACGCGTGAATGCCAGCTTCTGGTACGGCCTGTCGTCGGTGTTGACGCTCAATGCCCCGTACAAGGAAATGACTGAGGCCAAAGGCGCCCGGCGCTGCGAGCTCGCGCGCGCCGTGTTCGATCGCCTCTCCCGGACGAAGGCGGCATTGCTGTTGGGCCGGCGCGTCCATCCGCCCACCGCGGACCAGATGCTGAACTTCGTGGCGCAGTACGAAAAAGCGAAACCCCAGGTCCAAAAATCGTTTAAGTGCTCGCCGCCGTTGAATTGACCTGACGCCCGGTCTATATTCCGGCGCTCCGTTCGGGGGCTTTGGGGCTGTAGCTCAGCTGGTTAGAGTGCCGGTCTGTCACACCGGAGGTCGCGGGTTCGAGCCCCGTCAGCCCCGTTCCTGGCTCCGTCTGCCCACGCAGACGGGGCCTTTCTTATGTTGGAGCGTGCCCACGGCGCCCTCGATCCCCTACCACATCCCCGTCCTCGCGGAATCCGTCCGCGCCTGGGCGACGGGCAGCCGGCGCGCCGTCGATGCGACGCTCGGCGGCGGCGGCCACGCGGCAATCTTCCGCGAGCTTGGGGCGACTGTCCTCGGCATCGATCGCGACGCCGACGCCATCGCCGCCGTCCGCGGCCGCCTCGGCACCGCGGGCTTGCAATATCTCGAAGCCTCCTTTGCCGCCCCTGCCGCCGTTGCCGCCATTGGCGAGTTCCATCCTGACCGTATCCTGCTCGACCTCGGCGTCAGCTCCCATCAAATCGATTCCGCGGAGCGCGGCTTCACATTCCGGCCCGGTGCTCCGCTCGACATGAGAATGGGGGGAAGGGGGAAGGGCGAAGAGGGAAGGGGGATTACCGCTCGAGATATCCTGAACACGTGGCCTGTCGACCGAATCGGTACGGTGTTCAGTGAGTATGCCGACGAACGGCGCGCGCGCTCTCTCGGAAAGGAGATCGTCCGGCGTCGGTTGTCTCGCCCGTTCGTTATCAGTGACGACTTCGTCAATGCGATTCGCGCCGTCCTCGGACCGCGCTCCGGGCCGTCGGATTTCGCCCGCCTGTTCCAGGCGCTCCGCATCGCGGTGAACGAAGAGCTGGATTCGCTCGAGGCGGCTCTGCCGGAGCTACGTGACGCGCTCGTCCCCGGTGGGTCGCTCGGTGTCATCACCTACCACTCCGGCGAAGACCGGATCGTCAAACACGCGTTTCGTGAATGGGGCCGCGAGTGTGTTTGTCCACCGCGCCAGCCCGTCTGCACGTGTCGCGGCCGCGCGTTGGGCACCGTGCTCACGAAGAAGGCCATCGTTCCACAGCCCAGCGAGATCGCCGCGAATCCGCGCGCGCGCTCGGCGCGATTCCGTGCGTTCCAGGTCGCCGATGGCGTTTAGAGGCCGGCATTGGATCGCGTTTTGGCTCGTCGCGTTGCTGGCGGCGCTTTGGGCCGTGATCGCCCGGCAGACCGCGTCGCTCAACGCCGCCCGCGCGCTCGCGGACCTGCGCGAACAGCGCGCCTCCCTCGAAGGGCATCGCGCCGATCTCGACCGGCGCGTGCGCACCGCGCAGAGCCGGTCCGTGCTGTTGCCGCGCGCGCAGCACCAGGGCCTGCGACTGCCGGCCGATACAGAGATAATTCTGATCCCCGCTCCGGGCGCGCGGCCACGCTGATGGCGAAGCCGCTCGTCCGGCTCCAGGTCGTGCAGATGGGACTCGCGGTCGCGCTGTTCGCGCTCGTGCTGCGCGCGGCGCAGGTGCAGCTCGTCGAAGGACATCGCTATGCCGCTGCCGCCGCGGCCCAGCGCACCGAGCGCGTGCAGCTCGACGCGCGCCGCGGCGCGCTGTACGACCGCCACGGCACCGCGGTCGCGCTGACGCAGGAGACTTATCACCTCGGCGTCGCCCCCAACGAGCTGCGCGACCCAGTCCGGGACGTGCCCGCGATCGCGCGCCAGCTGCGGCTCGCGCCCCGCGACGTCGATCGCGCCATGCACCGCCGCTATGCCTGGTTCGCGGGACCATTCACGGCATTGGAGGTCCAACCGCTGCGTGCGATGCGCGGCATCCATCTCGAGCCGGTGCTCCGTCGCTTTTATCCATCGTCCGAATTCGCCCGCGCCGTGATCGGTCGCGTCGGCGACGACGGCCGCGGTGGCTCCGGCGGCGGGGGTGGGCTCGAGCGGCTGCTCGACAGCCTCCTTTCCGGCACGCCCGGCGCGGCGGTGGTGCTCAAGGATCGCGAGGGTCGCGAATACGAATCGCCGGCGCGCGTCATCGCCGAACCGATCGCCGGCAGCGACGTGGTGCTCACCCTCGATGCCGAGCTGCAGGAGATCGCGCAGCGCGCGCTGGACGACGCAATCGACAACATGGAGGCGGATGGCGGCGACGTCGTGATGCTCGATCCGGCGACGGGCGAGGTGCTGGCGGTCGCCTCGCGACGGGCCGACGGCAGCATGCGGCCGAGTGCGTTTACGGAGACGTTCGAGCCGGGATCGCTGGCCAAGATCTTCGCCGCGGCGGCGCTGATCACCTATCAGCGCATCCGTCCCGGCGAGCGCGTCTCGGGTGAAGGCGGACGTTACCGGCTGCCCGACCGCGTCGTCACGGACGAACATCCCCTGCCCTCGCTGACGCTCGCGGATGCCATCCGCGTGTCGAGCAACATCGCGCTCGTGAAGTTCGCCGCGCGGCTGCATCCCGCCGAGCAGTACGGCGTGCTGCGCGGCTTCGGGTTCGGTGCGCCAACCGGTGTCGAGTTTCCCGCCGAGTCACCCGGGCGACTGCGGCCGCCGCGCGAATGGTCGCGGCCCAGCCAGGCGAGTCTCGCGATCGGCTACGAGTTGGCGGTCACGCCCATCCAGCTCGCGGCGGCATACGGCGCCATCGCGAACAACGGCATTCTTCTGGAGCCCACGTTGATCCGGGAGATCCGCTCCGGGAACGGGGGATTGCGCTATCGACACGAACCGGAGCCGGTGCGTCGGGTGGTGACGAGCGCGGTGGCGGCACAGCTGCGCGAGTTGCTGCGTGGCGTGGTCAGCGCGGGCGGCACAGCGGAGCGTGCGGCGCTTGCCAACTTCCAGCTCGCGGCCAAGACGGGAACGGCGCGCCGGGTCGTGGCTGGGCGCTACGCGGTGGGGCAATACACCGCGTCCTTCGCCGCGCTCTTTCCGGCAGATGAGCCGCAGCTCGTCGTCGTGATGAAGATCGACAATCCACAGAAGGGCAGCTACTTCGCCGCGCAAACCGCCGCCCCGGTCACGAGATCGATGCTCGAGCAGGCGCTCGCGGCGCGCACGGTCGCGCTCGACCGCGCCCGCCTCTCGAATGTCGCGCCCAGTGCCGAACACGCGAACGCATCGCTTGATGAGCCGGATGGGGTGGTGCCGTACGTAATCCCCTGGCCGTATGCCCCTGATAGCGTGCGCAGTGGAACGCAACCGGACCGGATCGTGCCCGACGTGACCGGCCGCTCGTTGCGCGCGGCCGCGCGAACGCTTCACCGGAGCGGGTTTCACGTCGTCGTGAAGGGCGCCGGCGGGGGCGTGATTGAGCACACGTGGCCCGCCGCGGGTGAGCGCGCAGCAGCCGGCTCCACCGTCACGATGTTCGCCGAGCCTCTCCCCAAATCGCACCGATGAAAGCGTCGCTCCAGGTCGTCGTCGACGCGCTCGCCCGCGCGGGACTGTTGATCGAGGGGCCGCCTGATGGCAACGGGCGCGGTCTTCCCGAGATCACGGGGCTGACGGCGGACGCGCGCCGTCTCGAGCGCGGGATGCTGTACTGCGCAGTGCGCGGCGCCGTGCTGGACGGGCACCAGTTCGTCGCCGATGCGGTCGCCCGCGGTGCCGCGGCGGCGCTCGTCGAAGTGCGGCAGCCAGTGACCATTCCGCAAGTCGTCGTGCGCAACGGCCGGCGCGCCGCGGCGGTTGCGGCTGAAGCATGGTATGGGCGTCCGGCGGCGAAACTGCAGCTCATCGGCGTGACTGGAACGAACGGCAAGACGACCTCGGTGCTTCTCGCGCGCCACGTGCTGAGCGCGCTCTGGCCGATGGGAGCGATCGGTACGCTCGGTTGCATTGACCCTGCCGGCCACGCGGTCCAAAGCGAGGCCGGGAATCTCACGACGCCCGGCCCCATCGATCTCCAGGCGACGCTCGCGGCGTTGGTGGAGCGCGGGGCGGGTGGCGTTGCCATGGAAGTGTCCTCACACAGCCTCGATCAGGGTCGCGTCGACGGGCTCGTCTTTCGCGCCGCCATCTTCACGAACTTGACGCGCGATCATCTCGATTATCACGAGACGTTCGAGGCGTACTTTGCGGCGAAGGCAAAGCTGGTCGGCTATCTCGCCGACGCCGGTCTGGCCGTCGTCAACGCCGACGATGCCGCATGGGATCGTCTGCCACGCACGTCACGCCGGATCACTTTCTCGGCGCTTCCGGGAACCAAGGCGGACGTGACCGCCGCCGATGTGCGCGTCGATGCGAGCGGTGCCCATTTCACGATGGTCGGTAAAGAAGGTCGCCATCCCGTTTCTCTTCCGCTGCTCGGCCGCTTCAACGTCGCGAATGCGCTGGGCGTCGCGGCCTGCGCGATTGGGCTCGAGGTGCCGTCGCGCGTTGTCGCCGAGCGACTTTCGAGCGCGCCGCAGGTTCCAGGCCGGATGGAACGCATCGCCGTGGATCCGTGCGTGATCCTCCGCGACTACGCGCACACACCGGATGCGCTCGAGCGCGCCCTGGAAACGGTTCGCGAGGTCACGCCCGCGGGCGGACGCGTGATCGTCGTGTTCGGAGCCGGCGGCGATCGCGACCGCGGCAAGCGGGCGCCGATGGGCGAAATCGCGGTCCGCCTCGCCGACATCGCCATTGCCACGTCCGACAATCCGCGCACTGAGGATCCCGAAACGATTCTCGACGACGTGGAAGCGGGCATGAAGGCCAAGCCGCATTACCGCATGGTAGACCGCCGCGCCGCGATCGCGCAGGCGCTCGAGGTCGCCCGCCAGGGCGACACGATCCTGCTCGCGGGCAAGGGGCACGAGACCTATCAGGTCGTCGGCACGACTAAAGAACCGTTCGACGAGCGCGAAGTGATTCGCGCACTGGGAGCGGCGTAATGGCCGGTCATGTCTGGACGAGCGATGAGGTCGCGGGCGCCCTCGGTGTGCAGGCGCCGGCCAAACTCAAATTCACCGCCGTATCTACCGATACCAGACACCTGACACCCGGTGCGCTCTTCGTCGCTCTGAAGGGCGAAAACTTCGACGCACACACCTTCCTGGCGCAGGCGAAAGCGCAGGGCGCCGCCGCGGCCGTCGTCCGGCGCGGCACGCTGGCCCTCGACGGGCTGCCTTACTTCGAAGTCGATGACACGCTGACCGCGTTGGGCCAGCTGGCGCGCGCCCGGCGGCGCCTGCTCCCCGAGGGCACGCCTGTCGTCGCCGTCACGGGATCGAGCGGCAAGACCAGCACCAAGGAGATGATTCGCGCCACGCTCGGGGCCCGGTATCGGGTGCATTCAACCATCGGGAACTTGAATAATCTCGTCGGCGTGCCGCTCACCATTCTCAGCGCCCCGGAGGACACCGAGGCGCTCGTGGTCGAGGCGGGCGCCAGCATCCCCGGCGAGATCGCGAAGCTGCGCGACATCATCGAGCCCACGATCGCGGTGATCACCAACATCGGCTACGCCCACGTGGAGGGTTTCGGCTCGCTCGAGCGCGTGATGGCGGAGAAGCTGTCGCTGTTGGACGGTGTTCCGGTCGCCATCCTGGGTTCGGGTCCGGATGCCATGTGGCCGGAGGCCCGGCGCCGCACGCAGGTCATTCCGGCGGCGCTGCCGGGGAAGAGCAGCGACGACGCTCTGCTCGATCGCCATCTGGACAGAGATGGGCGGCCGCGGCTCACGCTCGACTCGGGTGAGGTCGTGACACTTCCCGCACTGGGCATTCACCAGCTGGAGAACGCGCAGATCGCCTTGGCCGTGGCCCAGCGGGCCGGCGTCGAGCACGACGCCGCCGTCCGGGCGCTCGCCAACGTGCGATTGCCGGAAGGCCGGGGCGACCTGCGGACCGTCAACGGCATGCTGGTGATCGACGACAGCTACAACGCCAATCCCGCGTCGATGCGCCGGGCCGTCCAGACGGCGGCCTGGCTCGCCCGGCGGCAGCGCCGGCCGCTCGTCGTCGTGGTGGGAACGATGTTGGAGTTAGGAGCGGAAAGTGCAAGATTGCACGCCGAAGCCGCGCGCGAAGTCGTCAAACGGAAGCCGGCGCTCGTCGCCGCGGTCGGAACGTTCGCGCGCGTGTTCGAGACGATGCGTGAGGAGCTGGGCGGTCGCCTGATCACCGCGGCCGACGCCAATGCGCTGGGCCCCAAACTGAAGTCGGCGTTGCGCGGCAACGAACTCATCCTGCTCAAAGCTTCGCGGGGGGTCTCCTTGGAACGTGTCCTCAACCACATCGCCTAATGCTCTATCATCTGCTCGTGCCGCTCGCCCGTCAGCACATCATCTTCAATCTCTTCAACTACATCACGTTCCGGGCGGCGGGCGCGACCGTGACGGCGCTGCTCGTCGCGTTCATCATCGGTCCACGCATCATTGCCAAGCTGCGCGACCTCGGTATCGGCCAGATCGTGCGCGCGGAAGGACCCGCGAGCCATCATGGCAAGCGAGGCACGCCGACGATGGGCGGATTGATCATCATCCTCGCCACCATCGTGCCGACGCTGCTGTGGGCCAGGCTCGATAGCCGCTACGTCATTGTCGCCGTCGTCGCCACGCTGTGGATGGGCTTGATCGGCTTTCTCGACGACTATCTCAAGATCGTGCGGGGGCAGTCGCAGGGACTGGTCGCGCGCTGGAAGCTCGTCGGCCAGGTGTCGTTCGGGTTCGCGCTGGGCATCGCGCTCGTGCTCGTGCCCATTGCCGCGCGGGTCGAGCCGACGTCTACGCAGCTGCCGCTCTTCAAGTACATCTTCGTCCACCTGCCGTGGTGGGCCTACATCCTGTTCGTCACGATCGTGATCACCGGCAGCTCAAACGCGGTGAATCTCACCGACGGTCTGGACGGGCTCGCCACAGGACTGACCGCGATCGCGGCCGGTTCGTTCGCGATCTTCGCCTACCTCTTCGGCCGCGTGGACGCAGCGCATTATCTCGGCGTGCTCTATCTCGCCGGCGCCGGCGAGTTGACGATCTTTTGCGGCGCCCTCATGGGCGCGGCACTCGGTTTTCTGTGGTTCAATGCGTATCCCGCTCAGGTGTTCATGGGTGACACCGGTGCGCTCGCGATCGGCGGCGCACTGGGTACCGTCGCGATTCTGCTCAAGGCGGAGTTTCTGCTGCTCATCGCGGGCGGTGTCTTTGCCGCCGAAGCGGTCTCGGTGATCATGCAGACGGGCGTGTATCGCTGGCGCAAACGCAAATACGGGAAGGAGTACGCCGACGCGCATAAGGTCTTCCGCATGGCGCCGCTCCATCACCATTTCGAAAAACTCGGCTGGGCGGAGCCGCAGGTGGTCATGCGGTTCTATATCCTCGGCGTGCTGTGCGCGATGATCGCGCTGGCCACGCTCAAGGTGCGATGATCGAATCGCTGCCGGTGGTTCCGGACACCTGGCGCCGCGCGGGGAGTGCCGTTGCGGTCATCGGATTAGGGAAGAGTGGGGTCGCGGTCACGCGCCTGCTCGCGCGCGAGGGTCTGCGCGTGTACGCGAGCGATGCGTCCGACCATCCCTATGCCGGCGCGGCCGCGGACGCGCTCAAAGGCGTCCCTGGCGTGGAGGTGGAATACGGCCGCCACGACCTCAACAAAATCCGCCACGCCACCGGCGTGGTGGTGTCGCCGGGCGTGCCGCCCGACGCGCCCGTGCTGGCGGCCGCCCGGCACGCGGGTGTCGAGATCGTGTCCGAGCTCGATGTCGGCTTTCGCGCGCTGGCCGCGCGCGGCGCTGGCACCCGCAGCATCGCGATCACCGGGACGAATGGAAAGACGACGACCACGGCGCTGGTTGCCCACCTCTTGAGCGCGGCGGGCCTGCGGGCGACGACCGCCGGAAACATCGGTCGGCCGCTCACCGATCTCGCCATGGCGGACGAACAGTATCAATGGCTGAGTCTCGAGGTGTCGTCGTTCCAGCTCCACGACAGTCCGAACTTCGCGCCCGAAGTCGGGATCCTGACGAACCTCGCGCCCGATCATCTCGATCGCTATCCGACCGCGGAGGCGTATTACGCGGACAAGCGATTGCTGTTTCGCAATGCGAGCGCCGACGACGTGTGGGTGCTGAATGCCGACGACCCACTCGTACTGCAAATGGCGCAGGGGGTCGCCGGGCGCCGCGTGCTGTTCTCGCTCCTCAAGAGCAGTGATGCGTGGTATGACAGAGCGCAGAGCACCTTGCGACTGGGTGGCGAGAAGTTGCTGCAGCGCGACGAGCTGCATTTGTTGGGCGACCATAACATCGGGAACGCGCTCGCCGCCACGCTCGCGGTGCACGAAGCGGGCGTCCCGCCGCCGCTGATCGCGGAAGGTCTGCGCTCGTTCCGGCCGCTGCCGCACCGGCTCGAGCCGGTGCGCGAAGTGGGTGGCGTGCTGTGGATCAACGATTCGAAGGCGACCAACATCGCCGCGACGACGGTCGCGGTCCTCGCCATGCAGCGGCCCTTCGTCCTACTGCTCGGGGGCCGTCATAAGGGTGAGCCCTACACCAGCCTGGCGCCCTTGCTCGCGCCGCGCTGCCGGTTGGTGATCGCATACGGAGAAGCGGGTCCGCTGGTCGAGAAGGACCTCGGTGGCAAGGTGCCGCTCGAGCGCGGCACGACATTCGAAGACGTGATTGCGCGTGCTCGACGCGCGGCGCGGCCCGGCGATGCCGTGCTGCTATCTCCCGCGTGCTCGAGCTACGACATGTTCAAGAACTATGAGGAGCGAGGGGCCACATTCCGGCGCCTGGTCGAGGGTTGAAAGAGTGGGAGCCCAGACTCCTCGCCGTCGTTACGGCGGTGCTCGTCGTCTTCGGCCTAGCGGCCGTCTACGGCGCCTCCAGTCTTGTGACGACGGCGGGCGGCCAGGTCGGTGCGAGCTTCGCATTACGGCAGGCGGTCGGGGCTGCGGTCGGCGGTCTCCTGGCGATCGTATTTGCGCGGATGGATTACCATCGCTGGCGCCGCTGGGCATGGCCGCTGCTCGGCGTCACCGTTGTGCTATTGCTCGTGCCGTTGCTGCCCTTCACGCATGTGATCACACCGACCATCAATGGCGCCCGGCGCTGGGTGAACCTTGGTGTCCTGACGCTGCAACCGTCGGAGCTGGCCAAGTTGGCGGTGGTGGTATGGTGCGCGATGCTCGCCGCGAAGAAGGGCGACCAGCTGCGCGATTTTCAGCTCGGGGTACTGCCGTTCGTCGTCGTCCTCGTCCCGGTGATCGGACTGATTTTCCTCGAGCCCCATTTGTCGATGGCGCTGCTCGTGGCGATGCTCGGCGGCAGCGTGCTGTTCACGGCCGGCGCGCGCATCGGGCACTTCCTGGTATTAGGCGCCGGCGCGGGTCCTCTGCTCTACGGCGCGGTCGCCACCGCGCAGTATCGGCTCGCGCGGGTGCTTACGTTCCTGAATCCCGGCGCCGCGCCCACCGAAGCGACGTGGCAGGTGCAGCAATCGCTCACGGGCATCGGCGCAGGGCGGCTACTCGGCGTCGGCTTCGGACAGGGCCAGCAGAAGCTCGGCAACCTTCCGTACGCCTATTCCGATTTCATCTTTTCGACGATCGGTGAGGAGTGGGGCTTCGTCGGCGTGCTCGCGATCGCGCTGCTCTTCGGCACCTTCGTCTGGCTCGGCTTCCGCATTGCGCGCAACGCGCCGGATCCGTTCGGTCAGCTGCTGGCGACGGGCATCAGTGTCATGATCGGTCTGAGCGTCGTGCTCCATATCGGGGTGAGCCTCGCAGTGATTCCGGCGACGGGTGTGACGCTGCCGTTCATGTCGTATGGACGATCGTCGCTCATAGTGGCGCTCGCGGCGACGGGCGTGTTGGCGAGTGTCGGAAGAGCGAGAAGAACGGCTTGAAGGTCTTAATCGCCGGCGGCGGCACCGGCGGCCATCTCATGCCCGCGCTGGCGTTGGCGCGTGTCGCGGCGGATGCAGGTCATGAGGTCGTTCTCGTCGGCGCCCAGCGAGGCATCGAAGCGCAGATCCTGCCGCGCCATCCGTTCCGATTTCATTTACTCCCCATGGAGCCGCTCTATCGCAGAACGTGGTGGCGCAATCTCCGCTGGCCGGCGATCGCGGTCCGCGCGTGGCGGTCGGCGGGCCGCGTGCTGCGGGAAGAACACCCGGCGATCGTCATCGGCACGGGCGGTTATGCGGCGGGTCCGGTCGTGTTGCGCGCGCAACTCGCGGGGATTCCGACCGCGTTGCAGGAGCAAAACGCTTTCCCCGGTCTCACAACGCGGCTGCTCGCGCGTCGCGCACGCCAGGTGCATCTCGGCTTCCCCGAAGCGGAGCGAAAACTCTCGCCGGGTCCCCGCACGCAGGTGTTCGTTTTCGGAAGTCCGATTGCGCCTCCAGGTCACGTCGACTCGCGCGCCGCGCGCGCTGAGTTTGGTCTGACTACAGAACGACACACGGTGCTCATCGTCGGAGGGAGCCAGGGCGCGCGCGCCTTGAACGAGACTGTTGCGCGCGCCCTCGACCACGGTCTCCTCAACGATGTGAATTTGCTCTGGAGCACCGGTGTGCTGCACGAGCCGTTGTACGCGTCGCGATCCGTATCGGGCCGCATTGTCGTGCGCGGATTCTTTGATCCGATCTCCAGCGCGTATGCCGCTGCCGATCTTGTCGTCGCGCGCGCGGGTGCGATGACGGTGGCGGAGTTGTGCGCGTGGGGGAAGCCGAGTGTCTTGATCCCACTGCCGACGGCCGCGGCGGATCATCAGACGTTCAATGCGCGAGCCCTGACGGCGGCAGGGGCGAGCGTCTTGTTACTCGAACGCGAGCTCGATCCGGCATCGCTCGCCAAGACCGTCGAGCCGCTGATCCACGACACCCTCCGGCTCGCCGCCCTCGGCAAAAGTGCCCGAAAAAGGGGTCATCCGAACGCTGCCCGAAACATCATGGAAAAGGTTTTAGAGCTTTCGCAAGTCGCGTAGATTTCCTATATTAGCTGCCCACAGATGACCTTGTTTCGAACCGGGGATCCCCGACCCATCCACTTCATGGGCATAGCCGGGGCGGGGATGAGCGCCCTGGCTGTGATTGCCAGGCACCGGGGAGTCGCCATAACTGGTTGTGATTCTGATGCTTCCGGGGCTGGGCTCGATGACCTGACCACCCTCGGAGTGCCCGTTTGGCGGGGCCACGATCCCAGCCACGTGGACGGCGCCCGCGCCGTGATTGTCACGGCGGCCGTGCCCCGGGACCATCCCGAACTGGAACGGGCCCGCGCTTTGGAAGTACCGGTCGTGCGTCGCGCGGATGCCTTGGGAGAGCTCGTTGCAGCCGGCAGAGCGAGCGTGGCGGTTGCAGGCACACATGGCAAAACGACCACCACGGTCATGGTCACAGAGGCGCTCACGGCCGCCGGGCGAAATCCTACGGGACTCGCCGGCGGCCGTGTCGCTGCGTGGGGTGGCAACGCGCGCATCGGCGGCGATGAGCTGTTCGTGGTGGAGGCCGATGAGTACGACAAGGCCTTCCTGTCGCTGAAGCCGACGATCGCTGTCGTGAACAATGTCGAAGCGGATCATCTCGAGTGTTACGGCAGCATCGACGCGCTCGAGGCGGCGTTCGCGGATTTTGCGGGCCGGGCCGAGCGCGTGATTGTCGGTGCCGACGACGCGGGCGCCGATCGAGTGGCATTGAAGGTTGAAGCGCCGGTGTGGCGCGTGGGGCTCGGTCCCACCGCCGACGTGCGCATTCGCGCCGTGCGGCTCGAGCCCAGCGGTTCGCGGGCGGCGATCTCGTTGCCCGGTGGACACACGGTCGAGCTACAGCTGGCGGTGCCGGGAATGCACAACGTGCGCAACGCGGCCGCCGCGCTCGGTGTGCTCCAGGCACTCGGCGCGGACGTGCAAGCTGGCGCGCACGCGCTCGCGGACTTTCGCGGCGTGGGTCGGCGATTCGAACGGCTCGGTGAGGCGCGTGGCGTCGCGGTGGTGGACGATTACGCACATCACCCGACGGAAGTGACCGCGACGCTGGCGGCGGCGCGGCAGGCGTTTCCCGGCCGTCGACTCGTCGCCGTATTTCAGCCGCACCTCTATTCGCGGACGGCGCTACATGGTGAGTCGCTTGGAAAAGCGTTGGCTGCGGCGGACATGGTCGTGGTCGCACCGATTTACGGAGCGCGCGAGCAGCCACTCGCGGGCGTGACGCATCACCTCGTGGTGCGGGGCGCGACGCGCGCCGGGGCGGCCACGGTCGCGGTGCGCGATCGCGCCGGACTCACCCAGCACGTCGCCCGCGCGGTGCGTGAAGGCGACGTCGTGTTCACGCTCGGAGCGGGCGATGTGACGCGCGTGGGCCCCGAGCTGTTGGAGATACTGGGCAACGGAAGCAAGGAGCAGGGAGCCGTCGCGTGAAATGGCCGCGTCGGTCGCGCCAAGTGTTGCTCTGGGCCGGCGCGGCACTGGCTGTTATGCTGGTATGGATGATGGCGCCGCTCGGGCTGCGGCGCGTGACGTTTTTCCGCGTGCGGCAAGTCGAGCTCGTCGGCATCCGCTATCTGGATGCGGATCAGGTTTTAGCGGCGCTGCAGCTGTCACCGGGGGCGAGCGTGTTTGACGATACGGAGGTTTTAGTCGATCGCTTGCGCGCACTCGATGGCATCGCCGATGTCGCGGTCACCCGCCGGCCGCCGGCGTCGCTGAAGGTCGTCGTGCGCGAGACGGAGCCGATCGCCCTGGTGGCCAATGCTCGGGGCGCATTGACGGTGGTGGACGCCGTGGCGCGGCCGCTCCCGTTCGAGCTGGTGGGTCTCGATCTGCCGGTGGTGCAGACGGGAGAGAAGGGCGACAGCGGAGTGGTGGCGGTGTTGGCACGGATCCAGGCGGTGGATCCCGCGCTGTTTCAGACGATCGACGCCGCCCGGCTGACCGACGGCGAGAGTGGTGACGTCGTCCTCGAGCTAGGCCGGCATCGTGTGCTACTGGCGTCGGATGCGGGCCCGGAGGTGATCCAGAGCGTGGTGCTGGTCGCGAGAGATCTGGCGGCGAAGGCACGCCCCTATACCGAGCTCGATGCCCGGTATGCGGGACAGATCGTCGTGCGTCGGCGTGGCGCGAAGAGTCCCGGGAGTGCGCGGAGCGCCTGATGTCCGATCGAAAACTCGTGGCCGGCCTCGACCTTGGTAGCACCAAAACCTGCGCGGTCATCGCGGAGGTGGCCGGCGATCTGCCGCGCGCCCCCATCGCCAAGATCCTCGGCGTCGGACTTGCGAAAAACAGTGGCGTGCGGCGCGGCGTGGTGCGCGACATCGACGAGACGACGCGCTCCGTCGCCGCCGCACTCAAGGACGCCGAGCGGATGGCGGGGGCGCGAGTGCCCGACGTGACCTGCGGCATCGCCGGCGAGCACGTTTCGGCGCGGGGCTCGACGGGCGTGGTCGCGGTGAGCGGCGAGGAGATTGCGCCGCAGGACGTCGCTCGCGTCAATGAAGTCGCCCGCGCCGTCTCACTCGGCCGCGATCATGAGCTGCTGCACGACATCCCGCAGGAATACGTCGTCGATCAGCAGCACGGGATCTCGGATCCGGTCGGGATGACCGGCACGCGGCTCGAGGTGGAGATGTATCTCGTGACGGTGCAGGCCACCGCTGCGCAGAATCTCCGCAAGAGCGTGCAGCGCGCCGGCTATCGTGTCGCCGATCTCGTGCTCGAGCCGTTGGCCGCGTCGTACGCGGTACTGACCGATGACGAGAAAGAATTGGGTGTCGCGCTGGTCGAGGTGGGCGGGAGCTCGACGGGCGTCGCGATATTTCACGAAGGCAAGATCCGCCATCTCGCGTCGCTCAAGTACGCGGGCTCGCACGTCACCAGCGATCTCGTACAAGGCCTCGGCGTGACGCAGTCGGACGCCGAGCGACTGAAGGAGCGGCACGGCGCGGCGTACACGCCGCTCGTCGATGCGGGCGAAATGGTGAGCCTGCCGTCGACGGCGGGGCAGGGTGCCCGCACCGCGTCACGTGAGCTGGTCGCGCACATCATCCACCAACGGGTGGACGAGATCTTTCAACTCGTGGGCCGCGAGTTCGAGCGCGCCGGGTACGGCTCCGGCCGGCTGCCGGCTGGCGTCGTCTTGAGCGGTGGCACAGCGCACCTGCCCGGCATGGTCGAGCTGGCGCGCGAAGTGTTCGCGGTGCCGGTGCGCGCGGGACATCCCGAGATCGGTATCTCGGGACTCGTCGACAGCGTGCAGGCGCCGCGGTACGCCGTGCCGGTCGGGCTGGTGTTGTACGCGGCGCGCAAAAGTGCCCACGGTGGCACGGGCGCGCCGGGAGTACTGTTCGGCGGCTCACCCGAAAAGCTGTTCGGACCGTTGAAGCGCTGGCTACAGGATTTCTTCTGATTCCTCCCATCTCTGGGCCCTAGGGGAGAACCATGATCTTCGAACTCGAAGAAACAGTCACGCAAAACGCGCGGATGAAGGTCGTCGGCGTCGGTGGGGGCGGCGGCAACGCCCTGAACCGGATGATCGACGAGCACGTCAGCGGAGTCGAGTTCATCTCGGTGAACACCGACGCCCAGGCGCTCCTCAACAACAAAGCCGACGTCAAAGTCCAGATCGGCAAGAAGCTGACGCGCGGCCTCGGGGCAGGGGCGCGTCCGGAAATCGGCCGCCAGGCGATCGAGGAGAACCGGGACGAGGTGTTGCACTCCCTCCAGGGCGCGGACCTCGTGTTCGTGACCTGCGGGATGGGCGGCGGCACCGGGACCGGCGCGGCGCCGATCATTTCTCAGGTCGCGCGCGATCTCGGCGCGCTCTGCATCGGCATCGTCACCAAGCCGTTCCTGTTCGAGGGTCGCAAGCGCATGCGCCAGGCAGAGATGGGCATCGCGGAAATGCGCAAACACGTCGACACGATGATCGTCGTGCCCAACGAGCGGCTCCTCGCCGTCGTGGGGAAGGGCATCCCGTTTCAGGACGCCCTGAAAAAAGCGGACGAGGTGTTACTCCACGCGACACAGGGCATTTCGGCCCTCATCTGTGTCACCGGTCTCGTGAATGTAGACTTTGCGGACGTGCGCACCGTGATGCAGAATGGCGGTGCGGCGTTGATGGGAACGGGGCAGGGCCGCGGCGAGAACCGCGCGATGGAAGCGGCGCAGCAGGCGATCTCCAGCCCGCTGCTCGATAACATCTCGATCGCCGGCGCGACGGGCGTGCTGATCAACATCACCGGCGGCGAAGACCTGACGCTCGGCGAAGTCACGCAGATCAGCGAAGCGATCCACGACGCCGCGGGCGACGAAGCCGAGATCATCTTCGGCGCGGTGAACGATCCCGCAATGCACGGTGAAGTGCGGATCACGGTCATTGCCACGGGGTTCGACAAGACCGGCGCGATGGCCGATGCGCTAGCCGGTGTGCAGCGGCCGGCGGCAGGCGTGCTGCCGTTCCGCGATCGTGCGGCGCGGCCGACGCCGGTACCGCCGCCCGGATTCACCAAGCCGCCTGAAGTCGCGCCGAAACGGGGACCAGCACAGGCGCCGCTGAATCCTGAGCTGAACGAGATGGAAATTCCGACGTTCATTCGGAGACAGATGGACTGATGTCGTTGCAGGCGTGGCGGGGAAGTCATTACGTCGTTGCCGGTCTGCTCACCGCGGTGATGCTCCTCTGGGCCGCGGGGGCAGCGCATCAAGCCTGGTCGTGGCGCAAAGTGCCGGTCGCACTGCCGATCGTCGTCACCAGCGCCTACGACGATTGGACCGACACACTCGGCCGCCGCGAGATGTTGTCCGACGTGCTCGCCCGCGCCGGCATCACGGGGCGCGACTACGCGAAGTTCCTGCGCGCCACCCACACGCTCAATCCCCGCCGTCTGCAGCCGGGACTCATTTTCGATATCCGCCGTCTGAAGGGGGCCAGGGTTGCGAGCCGGATCGACGTCCGCATCGGGCCCGAGCAGCGCCTCTGGATGACACGCCAGGCCGGAGATTCGAGCTGGACGGAATCCGTCGAGAACATTCCTTGGAACGCTGAGCGGCTGCGCACGACGGCAGTGATTCAGTCGAACCTCTACGATGCACTCGACGCCGCCATTCCCGATTCCTTCCTGCCCGCGCGGCAGCGCGTGGGCCTTGCCTGGGCCATCGCGGACGTCTACGACTGGGAAGTCGATTTCACGCGCGACCTGCGTCCCGGCGATCGCGTGGAGGTCCTGATCGAGCGGCTCCAGTCTCCGGAAGGGGAGCGCCGGCTCGGCCGCATTCTCGCGGCGCGCGTCGACGTCGCCGGCTCGCCGAGCTACGCGTTCGCGTTCGACAATGCGCACGGCCGGACCGGCTTTTACGACGACCGCGGCCGGTCGCTGCGCCGTGCATTTCTGCGCGCGCCGCTCCGCTACCGACACGTCTCGAGCCGCTTCGGCAATCGCTATCATCCGATTCTGAAGCGCTGGCGGACGCACGAGGGCACGGACTACGCTGCTGCGTACGGCACGCCGGTCCGCGCGACGGCCGACGGCATCGTCACGATCGCCGGCCGCGAGGGCGGTTACGGCAATCTCGTCGAGCTGCGCCACGTCAATGGGATCCGGACGCGCTACGGTCATCTGTCGAAGTTCGCGAAGGGAATGCACGTCGGTGCGCACGTGAGCCAGGAGGCAACGATCGGCTTCGTCGGCGCGACCGGCTTGGCGACGGGTCCGCATCTGCACTACGAATTTCTGGTGAACGGCCGGCCCACGAATCCGCAGCGCAAGGACGCGGGCGCGGGCGAGCCCATCCCGGCGAATCTGAAAGCGGCGTTCGACAGCGTGCGCACGCGACTGCTGGCGGACCTCCAGCCCTTGCCAGGGGCA
>DATGVZ010000056.1:0-27875 GCA_035299765.1 Gemmatimonadales bacterium | reverse complement strand
CGGACCTGGGTGAATACCCAGCAACGGTTGGCGGTGCAGGCGTGTGGCGGCGGCGGGGTGGTGGTCGATGGGCGGGACATCGGCACCATCGTCTTCCCGGAGGCGCCGCTCAAGATCTTTTTGACCGCAACACCCGACGAGCGGGCCCGGCGGCGGCTCTCTCAACGCGGCGAGGCCGTCGACGTCGAGCTGGTCAGGCGCGAGAGCGAGGCGCTCGCCGCGCGGGATGCGGCGGATTCCAACCGCCGGGTCGCCCCTCTCAAGCCCGCCACGGACGCCGTGTTGCTGGATACCACAGCCCTCACGCTCGAGCAGCAGGTGACGCGGGTTGTCGAACTGGCGCGGGGAGTGTTCCCTGGGTAGGTTTCGCGCCTTCCCAGACACAGGGTCTGGGCTCGGCGGCACTGTCCTGAAAGGACAATGAATGACGAGGCACTCTCAAACACATAACCGAACCGGTGTACCGAATGCTCGTAGAAGCACGTGACGTAGAAGATTCCGAAGAAGACCTTCCAACTCGTAAAGCACCCCGCTCACCACTCCGCGTCCGCTCTGGTCTCGATGAGGAATACTCCTCTGACGAGATCGAGAAAATGACTCTGCTGTACGAGGGGACGCTCTCGAACATCGAAGAAGGCGAGATCGTCAAATCGAAGGTGCTGCGTGTGACCGACACCGCCGTCATTCTCGACGTCGGCTTCAAGTCTGAAGGCGCGGTAGCGATCGATGAATTCAAAGATCCGAAGAGTCTGAAAGAAGGCGACGAAGTCGAAGTCTTCCTCGAACACCTCGAAGACCAGGAAGGCGCCGTCGTCCTATCGAAGAAGAAGGCCGACTTCATGCGCGTCTGGGAGAAAATCCGGGAAGCGCACGAAAAAGATGAAGCGGTCACCGGGACGCTGGTGAAGAAGATCAAGGGCGGCGTGGTCGTGGACCTCATGGGCGTGGATGCGTTCCTGCCCGGCAGCCAGATCGCGCTGCGTCGCGTGCCGAACATCGACGAGCTGCTCGGCCAGAGCTTCGAGTTCAAGATCATCAAGCTGAACAAACGGCGTCGCAACATTGTCGTGTCGCGGCGCGTGCTGCTCGAAGCCGAGCGCAAGACGAAGCGCGACGTCCTGATGAAGGAGTTGTCGGTCAATCAGGTGCGGAAGGGGGTCGTCAAGAACATCACCGACTTCGGGGCGTTCATCGATCTCGGCGGCGTCGACGGCCTGCTGCACATCACCGACATGAGCTACGGCCGCGTGTCGCATCCGTCCGAGATGGTGCAGATCGGGCAGGAGCTCGAGGTCAAGGTGCTCGACATCGATTGGGAGCGCGAGCGCATTTCACTCGGCCTGAAGCAGCTCCAGCCGTATCCGTGGCAAAACGTCGCCGCGAAGTATCCGGTTGGGACGCGCGTGCAGGGGAAGGTTGTTTCAATTACCAACTACGGTGCGTTCGTCGAGTTGGAGCCGGGCATCGAGGGACTCGTCCACATTTCCGAGATGAGCTGGACCCGCAACGTCCGCCATCCCTCCAAGCTCGTGTCGATCGGCGAATCAATTGAAGCAGTCGTCCTCAAAGTCGACGAGACGGAGGAAAAAGTCTCGCTCGGCATGAAGCAAACGGAGCAAGATCCGTGGATGGCGCTGCCGCAGAAGTATCCGGTCGGCACGCGGCTGCGCGGCAAGGTCCGCAACCTCACGTCGTTCGGCGCATTCGTGGAAATCGAGCCGGGGATCGACGGCCTGATTCACATCTCCGACATGTCGTGGACCAAGCGCGTGCAGCATCCGTCCGAGGTCGTGAAGAAAGGCGACGAAGTCGACGTTCTGATTCTGAACGTCGACGCCGAGAACAAGCGGATCTCGCTGGGGCTGAAACAGGCGCAGGAAGATCCGTGGCTCCGCATCGGGGAGACGTACCCCGTCGGCACGGAGCTGCGCGGACGCGTCATGCGCCTCATGGACAAGGGTGTCGTCGTCGATCTCGGCAGCGACATCGAGGGGTTTGTGCCGATGTCACAGCTGGGCATCCCCGACATTCAGCAGCCCGGCGACGCGGTGAAGGAAGGGCAGGCGGTGGAGCTGAAGGTTCTGGAGGTCGATCCCATTCATCATAGAATTGTCTTGGCTGCAACCGGATTCCCGAAGGAAGACGGAGCACCGGCCGCGACGCCAAGCGCGGACATGCAAAAGCTAGACGCGTAGACGCAGCGGCGGGCCAGAGGCTTGAGGGGACGGGGTTATCCTGTCCCCTTTGCATTTGGTGGCCTACATTTGCCGAACCATGACGATGAGAGAAAAGCTGGAATTACTCCAGCAAAAGAGATCGGAGAGTGAGCAAGGTGGCGGCGCTGAGCGGATCGCCACGCAACACCAGAAAGGGAAAATGACCGCGCGCGAGCGGCTCGACGTGCTGCTCGATCCCGGCTCCTTCGTCGAGCTCGATCGCTTCGTCACCCATCGCGCCACCGATTTCGGTCTCGACGAGCAAAAAGTCCTCGGCGACGGTGTGGTAACGGGATGGGGCCGCGTCGAGGGACGGCTGGTCTACGTGTTCTCGCAGGACTTCACGGTCTTCGGCGGCTCGCTCTCGGAAGCGCACGCGGAAAAAATCTGCAAGGTCATGGATCTCGCCGTCCAGAATGGCGCGCCGATCGTGGGATTGAATGACTCGGGCGGCGCGCGCATTCAGGAGGGCGTCGCCTCCCTCGGCGGCTATGCCGACATCTTCCTCCGCAACACACTCGCATCCGGCGTCGTCCCGCAGATCAGCGCGATCCTCGGCCCCTGCGCCGGCGGCGCCGTGTACAGTCCCGCGATCACCGACTTCATCTTCATGGTGCGCGGCATCTCGTACATGTTCGTGACGGGCCCCAACGTCGTGAAAACGGTGACGCACGAAGAGGTGGATTTCGAGAAGCTCGGTGGCGCTGACGTGCATGGCGGCACCTCCGGCATCGCGCAGTTCGTGCACGATTCCGAGCTCGAGTCGCTCACCGCGATTCGCACGCTGCTTTCCTACCTGCCGGGGAACAACATCGACAGCCCGCCGATTCGCACACCGGACGACCCATCCGATCGCCGTGACGAGGGACTGCTCGACGTCGTGCCCGATGAGCCGGCCAAGCCGTACGACATGCATGAGGTGCTGAAACGCGTCGTGGACGGGGGCGCGTTCCTGGAGGTGCAACGCGATTACGGCAGCAACCTGATCGTCGGGTTCGCGCGTCTCGCCGGGCGTCCAGTGGGGATCGTCGCGAATCAACCGGCGGCGCTGGCCGGCGTGCTCGACATCGCGGCCTCGCTCAAAGGGGCGCGATTCATCCGCTTCTGCGATGCGTTCAACATTCCGCTGGTCACGTTCGAGGATGTGCCGGGCTTTCTCCCTGGCGTGACCCAGGAGCATGGCGGCATCATCAAACACGGCGCAAAGTTGCTCTATGCCTTTTGCGAGGCCACGGTGCCGAAGCTCACCGTGATCACCCGCAAAGCCTACGGCGGCGCCTACGACGTGATGAGCTCGAAGCACATCCGCGGCGACTACAACGTCGCCTGGCCGACCGCGGAGATCGCCGTGATGGGACCGAAGGGAGCCGTCGAGATTCTGTACAAGGGCGAAGCGAGCGAAGAGCGGACCAACGAGTATCGCGAGAAGTTCGCCCACCCCTATCGGGCCGCGGCGCGCGGCTATCTGGACGACATCATCGATCCGCGCGACACGAGACCGCGCCTGATCGAGGCGCTTCTCACCCTGGAAACAAAACGCGGGCGGAATCCTCCCAAGAAGCATGGGAACATTCCTCTATAAGGCGGCCCTGGGGCTGCTGGTCGCGCAGTCTCCCATCCCCGTCCCGCACGCCGATACGGTGCGCGCGGGGCTGTGGGCCCGCGTCGCCGCCGATTCCACCGACGGCCCGGCATGGCTCGATCTCGGACGTTACTACCTCCAGCTCGGGGATTATCACGCGCATCGCAAACCGGTCGTGACGGACACCGTCTGGGCGCACGCCCAGCTCGATACGGCGGAGCAGGCATTCGAGCGCGCGGCCCGCTGGAGCGCCGGCACCCGGACCGCCGATTCCGCGCGCGTGTTTCGCGTCTACACGTTCGGCGAGCGTGCCTTCGTCGACTGGGAATCGGGAGGCAGCCAGGCGGCGACGCTGGCGTGGCATGCCCTGCCGGAGGGATTGCGCTTGCCGCCCGCGCTCGAGGAGCTGGGGGAAAACCTGCTGCGCGCTTGCCCACATCAGGGCATCCTGCTGACGGCGTACGACACTGATACGCAGGCGGCCTGGTATCTCCGGTTCGCCCGCGGGCTGCGGCCCGATCTCGTCGTCGTTACGGCCGCCCGCTGGCAGGGCGACAGCGTCATACGCAATCGCGTGCTGAAAGAGCTCAAGACGCGCGATCCATCGCTGCGAGCGCTGGCTCAAACGCGGGCCGTCTGCGCCAGCATCGCGTTCGAGCGACCACCCGAGGAGCGCGCGGTGAAGTGGAATAAGCGTCCGCTCGTCTGGGTGTCGGGCAAGGAAAGCAAAGCGGATCGGGTGCCGGCGCAGGATTTTGTGTTCGCCGCCTTGCGACAGGCGACCGATCAGCACGAGACCTGGACCGGGCCCGTCGTCGCGATCTACCGGCGCGCGGTGAGCAAGGTGTCCGCGCTCTGCAAGGCGTTCGACACGTTCGGGCTGGCGAACGCGGTTGGCTGTAATTGATCACGCGCGTCCTCGTCGCTAATCGCGGCGAGATCGCGGTTCGGGTGATCCGCGCGTGCCATGAAGAGGGCATGGCCGCGGTCGCCGTCTACTCGGAGCCTGACCGCCTAGCGCCACACGTGCGCGATGCCGACGCGGCCGTCCTGCTCGGCCCAGCGCCGGCGGCGGAATCCTACCTCGACAGCAAGAAGCTCATCGCCGCAGCGAAGGAGAGTGGCTGCCAGGCGGTCCATCCGGGGTACGGCTTTCTCTCAGAGCGCGCCGCGTTTGCGCAAGCGTGTACGGAAGCCGGACTCGTGTTCATCGGTCCGCCGGCTCAGGCGATTCGCGCGATGGGCGACAAGACCGAAGCGCGCCGCCGCATGCAAGCCGCCGGCGTCCCCGTCGTTCCGGGGACGGCGGCGCCGCTGCGCGATCCCGTGGAGGCGCGGCGCGAGGCAAAGCGGATCGGTTATCCCGTCCTGCTAAAAGCGGTCGCGGGTGGCGGCGGCAAAGGCATGCGGCTCGTCGGCGCGGAGCCCGAGGTCGAAGGAGCGTTTCAGGCGGCGCGTCGGGAAGCCCTGAAGGCATTCGGCGATGGCAGCATCTACCTCGAGAAGTATCTGGAGCGACCGCGGCACATCGAGATCCAAGTCCTGGCGGACCGTCATGGGCGCGTCATCGCGCTGGGCGAGCGCGAATGCAGCATTCAGCGCCGTCATCAGAAGCTGATCGAGGAGTCGCCGTCGGTCGCCGTGTCGCCCGCGCTGCGCCGCCGCCTCGCGGAAGCCGCGACGGCCGCAGCGGGTGCGGTGGGGTACGTCAGCGCCGGCACGATCGAATTCCTGCTCACGCCGTCGGGCGAATTCTACTTCCTCGAGATGAACACGCGCATCCAGGTCGAGCATCCGGTTACGGAGCTCGTCTACGGCGTCGATCTCGTGCGAGAGCAACTCCGCATCGCCGCCGGACAACCGATGCGCGTCCACGGCGCGGCCGCGGCCGGGGGAGGCGGCGGCGTCTTGCAACCGCGGGGTCACGCGATCGAGTGCCGGATTACGGCCGAAGACCCGTTGAACGATTTTCTGCCCGCGTCCGGAGTCCTCCAGTATCTCCGGGTGCCGAGTGGGCCGGGGGTGCGGTGGGACGGCGGGGTGGAGGCGGGGCAGGAGGTGACGCTGTTTTACGATCCCTTACTCGCCAAGTTGATTGTGTGGGGCGAGACGCGGGAGGTCGCGATCCAGCGGATGCGCCGCGCGCTGGGCGAGCTGGTGATCGTCGGGCTGCCGACGAGTCAAGCATTCCATCTTCGCGTGATGGACGATCCCGATTTTCAGAAGGGCACCGTGGATATCACCTATCTCGAGCGGGCCGGCGCGCGCGTGCTGGCGGCGACACCGCGTCCAGGGCTCGAGCGAGCGCTCGCCGTGGCGGCGGCGCTGGTAGCGGACGAGCGCCGGGATCGACCGCCGCCTCGCCACTTGGCCGACCGACCGCCGCAGTTATCGGCATGGATCACCACCAGCCGTCAGGAAGCGCTGCGAGATGGTCTCGAGTGAATGATCTCGTTTCGATCACCGGCATCGCGGTGGGAGGAGATGGCGTAGGACGACTAGGCGATGGGCGCGTCGTCTTCATTCCCCGAGCTGCACCCGGCGATCAAGTCCGCCTGCGCGAAGACTCCCTCGAGCGCCACCGTAACTTCGCGCGCGCGGAGGTCGGTGCAATCGTCCACGCGAGTCGCGCACGAGTCGCGCCTCCTTGTCCGCACTACGTGAACGATCATTGCGGTGACTGCCAGCTCCAGCACGTCGCCTACGAAGGCCAGCTCAGTGCCAAGCGGGCGATTGTGGGCGATGCGCTACGCCGGATCGGGAAGCTCAAGATCGAGGACCCTGAAATCGTCGAGGCGCTCGAGGAGTGGCGGTACCGATCCAAGATCTCCATGGCGGCGAAGGCTCTGGCTGTCGGCTTGCACCCATACGATCGGCCGAACTTTGTTTTCCCTCTCGCCGATTGTCACATCACCGATTTCAAGCTGATGGCGCTGTGGCGCGAGCTGCGCAGCCGACTCTCGCTGCTGCCGGAGCGGTTGACGAGGCTCACGCTGCGGCTCGATCGCGAAGGCCGCTCGCATGTCATCGCAGAATCAGCAGGAGATCCCTGGCTCGACGCCGACCAATTGCGACAGGCCCTGCAACGCGAAGACATCATTTGCTGGTGGCAGCCGGTGGACGGTGCGGCGCGCGTCGTCGCCGGACCGGAGACGGGTTTTCCGGCGACGGCCTTCGAGCAAGTGAATCCAGGAATGGGAATGCTGACGCGGCAATGGGCCGTCGAGCAACTTGGCGACGTGCGCGCGCAAACCGTCTGGGACCTCTACGGTGGCATCGGCGACACCGCGGCCCTGCTGGTCGAGCGCGGCGCGAGCGTGATCAGCGTCGACGTCGACGAGAAAGCCGTGACCTGGGCCCGCACCCGCCTGCCCGCCGTGCGCTTCATCGCGGCGCGAGCGGAGGACGTATTGCCGAGCTTGCCGGCACCGTATGCCGTGGTGGTCAATCCGCCCCGCGCGGGACTGCATTGGGACGTCACGCTCCGCCTGACCGGCGAGCCGGTCGCGAAGCTCGTCTACATCTCCGGTGATCCGGCGACGCTGGCGCGCGACCTGCAGCGGCTCAACGTCAACTATCAAGTCATCGCCGTGCGCGCCTTCGATCTGTTTCCGCAGACGGCGCATGTGGAGACTGTTGCGGTCCTCGAGGCGGCATGAAGTATCACGTCTCTTTACGAAATCGCACCCACATCATCGACGTCGAAGGCGGCGCGGTCACCGTCGACGGCGAACGCCTCGAAGCGCATTGGGCTCAGATCCCGGGAACGCCGCTCATTCAGCTGCTCCTCGGCAAGGAGTCCTGGACGGTCGCCTGTCAGCGGCTTGACGACGCGGGCCGGCGCTGGGCGTTGGGAGCGGCCGGCGAGCGCTTCGAGGTCGACGTGCAGGACGACCGCTCGAAGCAGATCGAGGCCCTCACCGGGCAGGGGCGACGGCCCGCACCGAGCGGCGTCGTCAAAGCGCCGATGCCGGGACTCGTCGTTCGTGTCGAGGTGACCGCCGGCCAGGAGGTCGAGGCCGGAGCGGGCCTCGTCGTTGTCGAAGCAATGAAAATGGAAAACGAGCTGCGCGCGCCACGACGCGGCGTTGTGCAGCAGATCCACGTCAGTGCCGGCGAACGCGTCGAGAAGGGCGCGCCGCTCGTGACTCTCTCCGCGCAACCCTCGGGTTGACAGGCGCTTACGCCCCGGGTATAGTTCGCGTCTGTCAAAATCCAGGGCACAAGAAGCGCATGAAGACGTACACGTTGAAGCCGCAGGACATCGAACGTCGGTGGTGGTTGGTAGATGCGGCCGGACAGCCGCTCGGCCGGCTCGCCAGCCGCGTCGCGCAAATCCTGCGTGGCAAGCACAAACCGACGTTCACACCGCACGTCAACGGCGGTGATTTCGTCATCGTCATCAACGCCGAGAAAGTGCAGCTGACGGGCCGTAAGGTCGAGCAGAAGCGCTATTTCCGGCACACGGGGTACATGGGCCACGAACGCTTTACGCCAGTGCAGAAAGTGCTCGGCAAACACCCTGAGCGGGTCATCGAGAAGGCCGTCTGGGGCATGCTGCCGAAGACCACGCTGTCGCGGCAGCACGTCAAGCAGATGCTGAAGGTGTACGCCGGTCCCGAACATCCGCACGCGGCGCAGCAGCCGGCGCCCCTGGTGGAGGCCAAGTGACCGCGATTACACCGGAGCTGCGCTGGCACGCGATCGGTCGCCGGAAGCTGGGCATCGCGCGCGTCTATCTGACCCCGGGGTCGGGGAAATGGAGCATCAACGGGCGGACGCTGGGAGATTACTTCCCGCGCCCCTCCCTTGTGTCGCACATTCAGCAGCCCTTCACCGCGACCGACACGCTGGGTGCGTTCGACGTGAAAGCGCGCGTGGTCGGCGGCGGGCTGACGGGACAGGCGGGCGCGATGCGGCTCGGGATCGCTCGAGCGCTCGTGTTGGCGGACGACAGGCATCGGAAGAAGTTGCGCGAGCAAGGCTTGCTCACGCGCGATCCGCGCGCGGTCGAACGGAAGAAGCCGGGGCGCGCAGGCGCCCGGAAGCGGTTCCAGTTCTCGAAGCGGTAAATGATCAAATACTCACGCCGCTTGATCTCACCCTGGGTCCCCACGGGGTTGGGTGAGAGATGAGAGCGGCGGCGGAAACAACCCAAGAAAGGGAGTAAATGCCTCAGCCTCAGTTGCAGGAATTGTTGGAAGCAGGTGTCCATTTCGGCCATCAGACGCGCCGTTGGAATCCGAAGATGCGGCGGTTCATCTTCGCCGAACGCTCCGGCATCTACATCATCGATCTCCAGAAGACGATGCGTCAGCTCGAAGCGGCGCAGGAGCTGTTGCGCGGCGTCGTGCTGAAGGGCGAAGGCGTGCTGTTCGTCTGCACGAAGAAGCAGCTCAAGGGCATCCTCGAGGCCGAAGCCAAGCGCTGCAGCGCGTTCTACGTGACAGAGCGTTGGCTCGGCGGAACGCTGACGAACTTTCAGACGATCAAGAAGCAGATCAAGCGGCTGAAGGACCTGGAGCAGGGCGCGGCGGACGGCGATTTCACGAACTACACGAAGAAAGAGCAGCTGCTCTTCGATCGTGAGCGCGCCAAGCTCGACAAGAACCTCGCCGGCATCAAGAACCTCGGCCGGCTGCCGGGCGCGTTGTTCGTCGTGGACGCGAAGAAGGAGCGGATCGCGGTCGCCGAGGCGAACAAGCTGGGGATTCCGGTGGTGGCGATCGTCGACACGAACGCCGACCCCGACCTGATCACGGTGCCGATTCCCGGGAACGACGACGCGATTCGCGCTGTCTCGTTGATCACGAACGCGATCTCGGACGTCATCGCCGAGGCGCGGCACCAGATGCCGCTCCGCGAGGCGGGCGAGGAAGGCGAAGGGACGACCTACTCCAGCGAGACGGGCGTCGAGGCGGAGGATGGCGAGCGGAAGAAGCGGCCGGCGCGCCGCAAGCGGCGGCCGAAGCCGGAGGCGATCGCCGCCCGCTTGAAGACAGAAGAGGTGCCGGCCCCGGCAGCCGAACCCGTCGCGGGGGGGGGCGGGGGCGGGGGCGGGAGCGAGGGGTAACAAACTTTTCAGGATGAACACCGACCGCCGCCCCGGGCCGTACGGCGCGAGGGCGGCGTTTTTATGAGGAGTGAAAGGACGCAATGACCACGAAGACGACAGGCATCACCGCAAAGCACGTGGCTGACCTCCGCGCCAAGACCGGCGCGGGCATGATGGACTGCAAGAAGGCGCTCGAGGAGTCGGGCGGCGACGCAGCCAAGGCCGAGGAGCTGCTGCGCGTGAAGTACGCCGCGCGCGCCGAGAAGCGCGCGGACCGCGCGGCGGGCCAGGGCGTTATCGAGATCTATCTGCACTTCAACGGCCGCGTCGCCACGATGGTCGAGCTCAATTCCGAGACCGACTTCGTCGCCAACACAGCGGAGTTCCGCCAGCTCGCCAAGGACCTGGCGCTGCACGTCGCGTCCGCGAAGCCTATTGCCGTGCGGATCGAGGACGTGCCGGCCGACGTCGTCGAGCGGGAGCTGCGCGTCTACACGGCGCAAGTCGCTGAAGAGAAGAAGCCGGAGGCGGTGCGGCAAAAGATCATCGAAGGCAAGCTGAAGAAGTTCTATCAGGAGACCGTCCTGCTCGAGCAGCCGTTCGTGAAGGACGACAAGGTGACCGTCGGCGAGCTGGTCAAGGCGCTCTCGGGCAAGACCGGCGAGAAGGTCGAAGTCCGCCGCTTCGCCCGGTTCGAGTTGGGAGGCAACTAAGTGCCCCCCCCGAAGCTCGCCTACTCGCGCGCGCTCCTCAAGATTTCAGGAGAGGCGTTCGCGGGCGGACGAGCTTCGGGTATCGACTTCGGCGTCATCGAGCGATTGTCCGATGAGCTGAAGCAGGTCGCCGCCACGGGTGTGCAGCTCGGCCTCGTGATCGGCGGGGGCAACATTCTGCGCGGCACGACGGCGAGCCAGCAGGGCATGGATCGCGTCTCGGCGGACTACATGGGGATGCTCGCGACGATCATCAACGCGCTGGCACTCCAGGACATCCTCGAGAAAAAAGGCGTCGACACGCGCGTGATGACGGCGATCCGGATGGAAGAGCTGGCGGAGCCGTACATCCGTCGCCGCGCGGTCCGGCATCTGGAGAAAGGGCGGATGGTGATATTCGCTGGCGGCACCGGCAATCCATACTTCTCGACCGACACGGCCGCAGTGCTGCGCGCGCTCGAAATGGATGCGCAGGCGATTCTCAAGGCGACGAACGTGGACGGCATCTACACGGCGGATCCGAAGAAAGACCCCGCCGCCAAATTCCTGCCGTCGCTGACGTTTCAGGAAGCGCTTGTCAAAGGCTATGCGGTGATGGACGCCAATGCGTTCGGGTTGTGCAAGGAGAACAAGCTGCCCATCGTGGTGTTCAACATCAACCAGCCCGGCGCGACGGCGCGAGTTCTGACCGGCGAGCGCGTCGGCACGATCGTCCAATGACTCCTGCCCCAGCTGGTACCCTCACGGATCATGTCAAACATGCAAAGCAGATGATGGATAAGGCTGTCGAAGCCGTGAAGCGGGAGTTCGCGACGGTTCGGACGGGCAAAGCGACCACCGCGTTGCTCGATCTGGTGCGCGTCGAGGCGTACGGGAATGAGATGCCGCTCACGCAGGTCGCGACTGTGGCCGCGCCGGAACCGAAGCTCCTCACCGTGCAGCCGTGGGACAGAAGCCTGCTGAAGGCGGTCGAGAAGGGGATCCTCGCATCGGATCTCGGGCTCACACCCGCAAACGACGGCAACCTCATCCGCATTCCTATTCCGCCATTGACCGAGGAACGCCGCAAAGAGCTCGTCAAAGTCGTTCACAAGTTCGCCGAGGAAGGCCGCGTCGCCATCCGTCATGCGCGCACCGACACGATCAACAGGATCAAGAAGACCGAACACGTCTCGTCGGACGATCAAAAGCACGCCGAGAAAGAAGTGCAGAAGACGCACGACGAGCATCTCAAGGCGGTGGACGCGGCGGTCAAGGGCAAAGAAGCCGAGATAATGGAAGTCTGATGCTCTTGGGCCCCCCCCCGATTCCTCGCCACGTGGCGATCATCATGGATGGCAATGGACGCTGGGCGAACGAACGCCGGCTGCCCCGGCCGTTCGGCCATCGGGCGGGGATGAAGGCCGTGCGCGAAGCGGTCGAGGGAGCGATCGAGGCCGGCGTCGAAGTGTTGACGCTGTTTGCGTTTTCCGATGAAAATTGGAACCGTCCGGCGATCGAGATCTCCGCGCTGATGGACCTGCTCGAGGAATACATCGCGCGTGAGGTCGCGGAGCTGCGCGATCAGGGCGTGCAAGTCCACGTGCTCGGTGATCGGAACCGGCTCACCGCGACGGGTCGAGCGGCCGTCGAGCGCGTAGAGCGCGAGACGGCGGGCGGTCAGAAGCTCTCGCTCAATCTCTGCATCTCATATTCCTCGCGGGGCGAGATCACGCGCGCGGCGCGGTTGCTCGCGGAGGAAGTGCTCAAGGGCACGAAGCAGCTCGAGGACATCGACGAGGAGGCGATCCGGGCCAAGTTGTACACGGCCCCGTGGGGCGATCCCGATCTCCTGATCCGGACCTCGGGTGAGCAACGCCTCTCGAATTTTTTGCTGTGGCAGCTCGCGTACGCCGAGCTGTACATCACCCCCGTGTTGTGGCCGGACTTCAACCGGCGCACGTTGCTGGACGCGATCCTCGACTATCAACGCCGAGAGCGTCGATTCGGTAAAGTCACCGCGTCCTGATGCCCCCCCCAATCAACAATCTGGTGCAGCGCATCATCGTGGCCGTCATCGCCATCCCGCTGGTCGTGGCGATCATCTGGGTTGGCGGCTGGGCGCTCGCGGTCACGCTGGCGATCCTCGGTGTGCTCGGCGCGCATGAGATCTACGATTTTGGTCGCCGTCAGGGGATCGAGCCACTCGAGCGCACCGGCTGGCTTGCCGCGGCGGCGATCCCGCTGCTCGCGTTTTGGGCCAAGGGGCCGACGCTGTATCTGGGAGCGATCTGGTTGATGGTGGCGTTGGTCATCGCGATGGCGCGACGGGGCCCGATGGGCCGTCCGCTCACGAGCGTATCGGTCACCATGTTCGGCTGCGTTTATGCGTCCGGCATGCTGGCCTTCTTGATCGCGATCCGCCACGGTGGTTCTGCGATGACGCGGCCGGCCGCGTATGTGTTCCTGACGCTCTTCCCGCTCGTGATCACGTGGATCTGCGACACGGCTGCCATGGCCGTCGGTACCGCCGTAGGCGGCCCCAAGCTCGCCCCCGTCCTGTCGCCGAAGAAGACGCGCGCCGGTGCCGTCGGCGGCACGCTCGGCGGGGTGATCACCGCGCTCGCGCTCGGCAAATTCGTGCTCAACCGTCAGGGATGGAATTTCAGCGCCGGGCAGCTGCTGCTCTTCGGCCTCGCGATTTCGATCGTCGGGCAGATCGGTGACGTGGCCGAATCGCTGCTCAAGCGCGAGGCCGGGTTGAAGGACTCGTCTGATCTGATTCCCGGCCATGGCGGCGTGCTCGATCGGCTGGACTCGCTGTATTTCGTGATCCCAGCGGCGGCCGGACTCTACCGTATGTTTGGCGTGATATGACGATCGGCGTCGCGGTACTCGGCTCAACCGGCTCGATCGGCCGCTCCACCCTTCAGGTACTGGCGAGACAACGGGATCGATTCCGTGTGGTCGCCATCACGGGGCACTCCAATAAGGATCTCCTCGCCCAGCAGGCTGCGGAATGGAAGCCAGCATTTGTGGGGCTGGTGAATGGAATGGGGAAGGGGGAAGAGGGAAAGGGGAAGGGTACGGCGTGCCTCGTCGACGCGGCCACGCATCCCGATGTGAAGATCGTCGTCAACGGGATCGTCGGCGCGGCGGGGCTGGAAGCGACGCTGGCGGCGTTGCGCGCTGGCAAGCGCGTCGCGCTCGCCAATAAGGAAACACTGGTGATGGCCGGTGAGCTGGTCACGGAGGCTGCGCGGCAGGGCGGTGGTGAAATCGTCCCCGTCGACTCGGAACACAGCGCGGTGCTGCAATGCGTGGCCGGGCGGCGACCGACGGAGCTGGCCCGGCTGATTCTCACGGCCTCCGGCGGCCCGTTCCGCACGTGGGGGCCGGAACGTGTGTCACGCGCGACGGTCGCCGAAGCGTTGAAGCACCCCACCTGGACGATGGGGAAAAAGATCACCGTCGATTCGGCGACACTCGTCAACAAAGCCCTCGAAGTGATCGAAGCGCACTTCCTGTTTGACGTGGATTACGAGCACGTGGAGGTGGTCATCCACCCGCAGTCAGTGATCCACGGATTCGCAGAATTCGTGGATGGCTCGGTGCTCGCGCAAGTCGGCTTTCCCACGATGGAGCTGCCGATTCTCTACGCGCTCACCTACCCGGAGCGCGTGCCGGACACCGGTGTGCGCCGGTTCGATCCGGTCGCCGCGGGAACCCTGACGTTCGAAGCGGTGCAGCTGGAGCGCTTTCCGGCGTACAGCGCAGGCCGTGAGGCTGCGCGGATGGGCGGGACCGCCCCGGCGATGTTCAACGCGGCGAATGAAGTCGTAGTGCAGCTGTTTCTCGACGAGCAAATCCCGTTCGGACGCATCTCGGAGGTCCTGGAGCGAGTGGTTGCCCAAGGACATCCCGGCGACGCGACGTCGCTCGACGACGTGATGGCCGCGGATGCTGAAGCCCGGCGGTTGGCGAAAGAATTCGCGTGCTCCTGACCCTCGCGTCGCTCGTCGTCGTGCTGGGTGTGCTGATTTTTGCGCACGAGCTCGGACATTTTCTCGTCGCCAAAGCCGTCGGCATTCAGGTGCTGCGCTTCTCGCTCGGGTTCGGGCAGCCGGTGATCGCCTGGAAGCGTGGCGAGACGGAATACTGGATCTCCTGGATCCCCCTGGGCGGCTACGTGAAGATGGCCGGGCTGGAAGAGGAAGGGATGGTGGGCGAGCTCGAGGGCGGCAAAGCGGACGCGGCAATCGATCCCGCCCGGTCGTTCGACCATCAGCCGATCGCCGCACGGATGGCCGTCATCCTCGCGGGTGTGTCGATGAACGTGCTGCTCGCATTCGTCATCTATACGGGTCTCGCGGCGGTCGCCGGCGTGTCTCGGTTTGCCATGACACCGGTTGACTCGATACCGGCGGGGCGGCTTCCGGCGTGGGCACAGCCGCTGTTGACCTTACACCGCGGCGATCGGCTCACGCATGTCGGCGACGATTCGTTGCGGACGTGGGACGATCTCGAGGAGCGGATCGAGAAGGCGCCGGACGAGCTGCGCCTGCGGGTTGCCGGGCGGCCCGAGCCGCTCGTGCTGCACTTGCCGTCCGGGGATACCGCGGCGCGCCACGAGTTGTTGCGCGCCATCGTACCGCTATTCCCGGCTCGCATCGGCCCCGTGGCGCCGGGACAGCCGGCGCACCGCGCGGGATTGCGAGGCGGCGACGTCGTCGTCCGCATCAACAACGACACGATCGTTTCGTGGTTGGACATGGTGGCCAGGATCCGCGAACAGCCGGGACACCCAGTGACACTCGTAGTGTTGCGCCGTGACAGCTTGTTGCGCTTCACGGTGGTGCCTGAAACCGTTGACTCGGGAGGCAAGCGCTACGGCTTTATTGGAGCCGGGGCGAACCCACCGACCGTGCGCGACCGCGTCGGTTTGGGGGCCGCCATCGTGTACAGCGGCCGGCAAACGGTGGCCCAGATCGTCAACGTCGTCACATCGGTGAAGCGCATCGTGGCGGGAGAGGCATCGACGCGCGAGCTCGGCGGGCCGATCGCCATCGCGCAGATGTCGGGGCAGGCGGTGCGCCTGGGCCTCGACTGGTTTCTCAACTTCCTCGCGTTCTTTTCCGTGAGTCTCGCCGTCCTGAACTTGCTGCCTATTCCGGTGCTCGACGGCGGCCACGCGCTCTTCCTCATCGTCGAGGCGGTCCGCCGCAAGCCGCTCACGCCCAAGCTGCGCATGCGGCTCACACAGCTCGGCATGTTGGTGGTCCTCGGCATTATGGTGCTCGCGATCTCCAACGATGTCCTCCGACTCTTCCGTTAGAGACGCGCTGGAGGGTTACATCGCCGGACGGCTGTCCGCGGAGCAGCTGGTGGGGGTGGTCGCAGGAGCCTACTACGTGGACCGGGACCGTACGACCAGGGTGCAGTTACGACCGCTGATGGAGATCATCGAACGGGCACATCCGGGATTCGTAGCATTGTTCGGCAGCGTTGACGCACCGGGGTTCGCTGTTCGCCTCGCCGAGCGTCCGTTTCCCAAACGATTTGAGGCGGAATTGCGGCAGGGTGTCCAGGCCTTGCTGGCAGGAGGCTTCGCGGATTCCTCCGTCCCCGCCTCCCGGTCCCCGGTGCCTGCTCCCGGTCTTTTCTCTCGAATCCTCCAAGTGATCCGAAAAGTCTTCAGCGCATAAGCTTTACGACCAACCCGATCAACAACAGTAAGCCAATTGCCGCGCCGGCCACCACAAACCAGGCGCCGCGGTTTGCCGGCGGATCGGCGAGTGCCTCGCGCTGCTTCGTCCCCATCGGCGCCGCCCCAAGGGCCGTCGTTGGCCGGCGCTTCTGCTCGACTTCGTCGAGATCGGCGAGCAGCTCGGCGGCGCTGGCGTAGCGGTCGTCGGGATGCTTGGCGAGACATTTCATCACCACGCGTTCGAAGCGTTTGGACAACTCGCCTCGTTTGCGCCGCAGCGAGGGCGGGGGATCCTCCACGTGCATGCGCGCCAGCTCGAACCAGTCGTTGGAGCTGAACGGCACTTCGCCGGTGGCGGCTTTGTACAGCGTGACGCCGAGGGCGTAGAAATCCACGCGCTGGTCGAGCGGCCGTCCCTGCGCCTGCTCGGGTGAGAGGTAGTGCGGCGTGCCGATCGTCATGTTCACGCCGGTCGATGCGGTGTAGCCGGATACCGCACGGGCGATGCCAAAGTCGGTCAGTACGGCGGCGCCATCCGAACGAATCAGGACGTTGTCGGGCTTCAAGTCCCGATGAATCACCCCCTGACGATGCGCGAAGTCGAGCGCCGCGGCGATGTCACGCGCCAGGCGCAGGATGTCCTCCTCGGGCAGCGGCCCTTCGCGCGCGATGCGGGCGCCGAGACTGTCGGCGCAGAGATCCATGGCGAAGTAGACGTGGTCGCCGCTCTTCGCGACGGAGCGGATGCGAATGATGTTGGGATGCTCGAGCTTCGCGGCCGTCTCGCTCTCGTTGCGAAAGCGCGACTCGAACTGCGAGTCGCCGGCGTATCGGGGCTTCAGGACCTTGATGGCGACCGGCGTGCCGTCCGGTTCGCGACCCACGAATGCCCAGGCGAAGCCCCCCTGGCCGAGCAGGCGCTCGAGGGCGTAGGGGCCGAGCGTCCGGCCGACGAGGTCTGTGGCGGCGTTAGTCACTTTACAAAGGGGTCGAAGCCGGTTAACCTACGGCGCTTCCAACGATTAGGGAACAGGGACGATGTACGACAAGACGACGCCGGTCAGGAAACACGGGCTGCACGACCGGGACACCGGCTCGAGCCGGGTCCAGGTGGCGCTGCTCACCGAGCGCATCAACAGCCTCACCGAGCACTTCCGGGTCCACGCGAAGGACTTCCACGGGCAACGCGGCCTGCTGCGTATGGTCAGCCGCCGCCGCCGCTTGCTGGAGTACTTGAAGCGCACCGATCTCGCGAAGTACCGGCAGCTCATCGACGAGCTCGGTCTCCGACATTAAGTCGCACAAAGGCGTCGGGCAGGGCGCTCCGGGAAGAGCACCGGAGCGCTCCGCGTATTTTCAGCGCTCTAGACAGGCAACGCAGTGAAGCGAGTGGAAAAGAATTTTGCCGGCCGCACCCTGAAAATCGAATCGGGTCGGCTGGCCAAGCAAGCGGCTGGGTCGTGTCTCCTCCAGTTCGGTGAAACGGTAGTGCTGGCGGCGGTCACCGTCTCCGAAAATGTGGCCAACCTTCCGTACTTCCCACTGACCGTCGAGTATCGCGAGAAGGCCTACGCCGCCGGCAAGATCCCCGGCGGCTTCTTGAAGCGTGAGGGCCGGCCCTCCGACGAAGAGGTCACGTCGGCGCGCGTCATCGACCGCTCCGTCCGGCCGCTCTTCCCCGAGGGCTTCAAGAACGAAGTCCAGGTTTTCGTCTACGTCCTGTCGGCCGACCAGGAGAACGACGCTGACGTGCTGGGCGTGACGGCAGCCTCGGCGGCGCTGTCGATATCCAAGGTGCCTTGGAACGGCCCCATCGCCGCGGTGCGAGTCGGCCGGGTGGAAGGGGCATGGATCCTCAATCCCACGTTCCAGCAGCTCGAGTTCTCCGATGTCGATCTCACCGTCTCCGGTTCCCGCGATTCGATCGTGATGGTCGAAGGTGGAGCGCTCGAGCTCACGGAAGCCGAGATCGTGAAAGCCCTCGAAGTGGCACATAAGGGCATCAAGGAATTGCTCGACATCGCGGACGAAGTCGTTGAGGCGGTGCGCCAGCCCAAGATGGAATGGGTGAAGGCCGAGCCCTCCGCCGATCTCGTCGCTCGGGTCAAGGCATTGGCGGAAGACAAGGTGACCGAAGCGCTGACCCTCGCCGTGAAGGCCGAGCGCACCCAGGCGCTCAGCGCCATCAAGTCGACGATCGTCGATCAGCTCGCCGAGGAGTTCCCCGACAAGCTGCGTGAGATCGCGGAGGTGATCGAGGGCATCGAGTACGAGACGATGCGCGAGCGGGTGCTGACGGCCGGCGAGCGCGTCGATGGGCGCGATCTCGACACCGTTCGCCCGATCACCTGTGAGGTGGGCTGGCTCCCGCGCGCCCACGGCTCCGCCCTGTTTACCCGCGGCCAGACACAGGCGCTGGCGACGGTGACATTGGGGACGACGGACGACGAACAGCGCATCGACTCGATCGACGTCGCGCAGGAAACGACGAAGTCGTTCATGCTGCACTACAACTTCCCGCCCTTCTCGACCGGCGAGGTGAAGCCGGTGCGCGGCACGTCGCGGCGCGAGATCGGCCACGGCGCGCTGGCGGAGCGTGCGTTGCAGGCGGTGCTGCCGCCTTATGAGCAGTTCCCATACACGATCCGCATCGTCTCCGAGATTCTCGAGTCCAATGGATCGTCGTCGATGGCCAGCGTGTGCAGCGGCTCGCTCGCGTTGATGGACGCCGGCGTACCGGTCAAGTCGGCCTGCGCCGGGGTCGCGATGGGGTTGATCACGCAAGGCGGCCGTACGGCAATCCTCACCGACATCTTAGGCACGGAGGATCACCTCGGCGACATGGACTTCAAGGTCGCGGGGACACGCGACGGCGTGACATCGATTCAGATGGACATCAAGGTCGAGCGCCTCGACTTCGCCGTCATTAGCCAGGCGCTCGAGAAGGCCCGCAAGGCGCGGGTGCACATTCTCGACATCATGCAGCAGGCGATGCCGCATCCACGCTCGCAGCTCTCGAAATACGCGCCGCGCATCATCACCATCCAGATCCGTCCGGACAAAATCGGGGATCTCATCGGACCGAAAGGCAAGACGATCCGCGGCATTCAGGAGCAGACGGGCGCCGAGATCAATGTTGACGATTCGGGCCTGGTCACGATCGCCGGCGTGGGCGAGGCCGCCGAACGCGCGCGCGACATGGTGTCGGGCATCGTGCAGGAGCCGGAAGTGGGGAAGGTGTACGAAGGCGTCGTAAAGAGCACGACGGCGTTCGGGGCCTTCGTCGAGATCATTCCCGGCGTCGAAGGATTGCTGCACATCTCGGAGCTGCAGCATGGCCGCACGGAAAAGACGGAAGACGTGGTCAAGAAGGGCGACCATCTCAAGGTGAAGCTGCTCGAGGTCGATGAGCGCGGTCGCATGCGGTTGTCCCGGAAGGCTCTACTAGAGAAGAACTAGCGTGGCCCCCGTGGCCCCCACGCTAGATACGGTCCGCCTGGACCGGGAAATACATCGGACCGCCGCGCCGAACGGCATCACGGTGCTCAGCGAGCGGGTGCCGAGCGTTCGGTCCGCGGCCATCGGCGTCTGGGTGCGGACCGCCAGCGCGCACGAGCCCCGCCCCAAGATGGGCGTGTCGCATCTGCTCGAGCACATGGTGTTCAAGGGCACCGAACGACGTACCGCGCAGCAGATCGCGCTCGCCCTCGAATCCCGCGGTGGATCGCTCGACGCCTACACCTCACGCGACTCCACGGCCTATCACGCACGTGTGCTCGACAGCGATCTGGCGCGGGCACTCGACGTCATCACCGACATGGTGCGCCGGCCCATGCTGCGCGACCAGGACCTCGCACTCGAGCGCCAGGTCGTCCTCGAGGAGATCAGCACCGTCGCGGATACGCCGGACGACGAAGTCTTCGATCTCGCCTACGAGACGCTGTGGCCGACCCATCCTTACGGATTCCAGATTCTGGGCACGAAGGAAACGGTCAGCGCGCTCTCCGCCGACGACCTCAAGAACTTGCACCGCCGGGCGTACTTTCCGGGGAACTGCATCATCGCCGCCGCGGGCAACCTCACGCACGAGGCGCTCCTCGCCGAAGTCGAGCGACAGGGGTGGTTTGACGGCGATGGCAACGGTACTGCGCTCGTGGCTCCGCCCGTACCCCCCGTGCCGCCCGCCGTGCGCGGGGTGACACGGTCGACGCAGAAGGACACCGCCCAGACGCACATCGTGTTCGCCACCGACACGATTCCCTACGCCGATCGCCGCAAGTATTCGATGCTCGTGCTGTCGAACGTCTTCGGCGGCGGCATGTCGAGCCGTCTGTTCCAACGTATTCGGGAAGAGTTGGGACTCGCCTACGCGATCTACAGCTTCACGTCGTTCTACCGGGCGGTGGGGATGGCCGGCGTGTACGTCGGCACCCAGCCCGCGCGGGCGGAGAAAGCGACGGCCGCAATTCGCGACGAGTTTGCGCGGCTCGCGCGGGAAGGGCTGCGCGGTGATGCGCTGGAAGACGCGAAGCAGCAGACGTTGGGCCAGTTGATGCTCTCGCTGGAGAGTCCCACGTCCCGGATGTATCGTTTGGCCGGCTCGGCGGTCTATAACGAGCCGTACCGCAGTCTCGATGAGGTCCTGCAGACCGTCGCGGCGTTGACGGCGGACGAAGTGTCCGAGCTGGCGGCTGAATTCTTCGCACCGGAGCGACAGACAATTGTCTCGCTCGGACCCAACGGGGCAGGTGGAGGAACGGTAACGTGATCGTCGGCGTCCCGAAGGAAATCAAGACTGCGGAGAATCGCGTCGCGCTCGTACCTGCGGGCGCGGAGTCGCTCGCGAGCGACGGCCACGCGGTGCTCGTGGAGCAAGGCGCCGGCCTGGGTTCAGGATTCGGGGACGACGCGTATCGTGCGGCGGGTGCGGAGATCGCGCCCTCAGCCGAGGCGGTTTGGGCGAAGGCCGAGATGGTGATGAAGGTGAAGGAACCCATCGAGTCCGAGTGGTCGCGGATTCGCAACGGGCAGGTCGTCTTCACGTATTTCCATTTTGCGGCGTCCGAAGCACTCACGAAGGCCATCATCAAATCCGGCTCCATTGCGATCGCGTACGAAACGGTGGAGCTACCGACGAAAGAGCTTCCCCTGCTCACGCCGATGAGTGAGGTGGCGGGTCGCATGGCCGTGCAGGAAGGCGCGAAATACCTCGAGAAGGCGTTCGGTGGGAGTGGCATTCTGCTGGGCGGCGTCCCGGGCGTGCTGCCCGCCGAAGTGGTCATCCTGGGCGGCGGGGTGGTCGGCACGAACGCCGCCAAGATGGCCGCCGGCCTCGGCGCGCACGTGACGCTGCTGGATATTTCGCTCGACCGGCTGCGGTACCTCTCCGATGTCCTCGCCGCGAATGTCGATCTCTTGTACTCCAACCGGCACAACGTGCTCGAACAGCTCGCGAAGGCCGATGTCGTCATCGGTGCGGTGCTGCTCACCGGCGCCAAGGCGCCGAAGCTCGTGAAGCGCGGCGACCTGAAGTTGATGAAGCCGGGCTCGGTGATCGTCGACGTGGCGGTCGATCAAGGCGGTTGCATCGAAACGACGAAGCCGACGACGCACGACCAGCCGACGTACGTCGTGGACGGCATCATCCATTACGCCGTGGCGAACATGCCGGGCGGCGTACCGCGCACGTCTACGTTAGCCCTCACGAATGCGACGTTGCCCTATGCCAAAAGGCTCGCGCGCCTCGGATGGAAACAGGCGTGTAAGCAGGACGCCAGTCTCTTTCTTGGATTGAACGTCGTCGAAGGAAAGGTTGTGTATCCGGGCGTGGCCGAGGCATTCAGCCTCCCACTCGCCGACGCGAAGTCATTCGTCTGAGTCAACCATGGGGACCGAGACCGGAAAATCCACGACGCGCAATATCGCCGGGCACGAGGTCACGATCTCCAACCCCGACAAGATTCTCTTTCCAAAGCCGAAGTACACCAAGCTCGACCTCGTCGACTATTACGTGGCGGTGTCGGAAGGCGCGCTGCGAGGGGCTGGTGGCCGGCCGAACATGCTGGTCCGGTTTCCCAACGGCATCGGCAGCCAATCATTCTATCAGAAGCGCGCTCCCGAGGCGCGGCCGGTCTGGATCGAGGTCGTGACGCTGCGGTTCCCATCAGGCCGCAGCGCCGATGAGGTCGTGCCGCGGGATGCCGCGTCGCTTGCCTGGCTTGCAAACCTGGCTTGTCTCGAGCTGCATCCGCATCCGGTGCGCGCCGAAGATCTCGATCATCCCGATGAGCTGCGCGTGGATCTGGATCCGGTGCCAGGCATCAAGTGGCCGCAGGTGCGCATAGTCGCGCAGGTCGCGCGCGCGGTCCTGGAGGACTGCAAACTGGTCGGCTGGCCGAAGACGTCGGGCTCACGCGGTATGCATCTCTTCGTGCGCATCGAGCGGCGGTGGGGCTTTGACGAGGTGCGGCGCGCGGCGCTGGCGTTGGCTCGGGAAGTGGAACGGCGCGCACCCGAGCTCGCGACCAGCAAGTGGTGGAAAGAAGAGCGCCAAGGCGTTTTCGTAGACTACAACCAGAACGCCAAGGATCGTACCGTGGCGTCGGCGTACTCGGTCCGGCCGACGCCCGACGCGCGCGTTTCGGCGCCACTGAGCTGGGACGAGGTCGATAGCGCCGATCCGGAAGACTTCACGCTCGGGACGATGCCGAAACGTTTCGCGAAGATCGGTGACCGCCATGCCGATATCGACGCAACACCGGGCTCCCTCGACAGCCTCCTGGAGTTATCGGCGAGGCAGGAGCGTGAGGGGCAGGGCGACGCGCCATGGCCGCCCCACTATCGCAAGCAGCCGGGCGAGCCGCCGCGCGTGCAACCGTCCAAGGCTCGGGCGCGGGCGGAGAAGTATCCGTTGATCGAGGTCAGTCGCGGGAAGAATAAGAAGGAAGCGCTGGCCGGACTGGCGAAATGGAAAAAGCGCCATCCCCGCGTCGCAAAACTCCTCAAGCCAGCGGATGTGCTCGTGGATCAGATGCGCGGGCGCTCCTCAGCGTGGTATCGCATTCGAATCAACCTGCACCACGTTCCCGCCAAACTGCGGCCCGCTCAGGAGCGTTTGGAGCCGATCGCAAACACCTTCTCCAACTCGTAGGCCGCCGTGACTTCGAGCTGATCGTAGCGGCAGTCGGCGGGCTTCTTGTCCGGTCGCCAGCGCTGAAAGACCGTCGCATGCCGGAAGCGATCGCCTTGGAGATGGTCGTACTTCACTTCGGCAACCCGCTCGATGCGCAGCGGCTCCCACGACATGTCCTTGCCGGCGCTCCAGCGGCTCTGCGCTCCCGGCATGCGGCTCGACTCCGCCTCGGCCCCCCTTCCCCCTCTCCCCGCCCATTCGCGCCAGGGATGGTGTTGTAACGCGTTCTTCCGCAATGGCGCCAATTCCTTCACGAGCTGCTTGCGCATGGCCATCGTGAATGACGACGTGACGCCGACGTGTTGCAGCGTCCGTTCGTCGTCATAGAGGCCGAGGAGGAGCGAGCCGACGGCGTGTTTCCCGCTCTTGTGCCAGCGAAATCCCGCAACCACGCAGTCCGCGGTGCGGGCGTGCTTGATCTTGAACATCGCGCGCTTGCCGGGCTGATACGCGCCCGTCGCCGGCTTTGCGACCACGCCATCGAGTCCCGCGCCTTCGAAACGCTGCAACCAGTCCACTGCCAGGTCGCGATCGCGGGTCATCGGCGTGAGGTGCAGCGGGCGACGCATGTGCGCGAATAACTTCTCGAGCTGCTTGCGACGCTCTTGTTGTGGTGTATCCATCAGGTTCTTGCCAGCGACCGCGAGCAAATCGAATGCGACGAATTCCGCGGGCGTCGCCTTGGCGAGCTTCGCTACACGGGAGGCCGCAGGATGGAGGCGCATCTGCAAGCCGGTGAAATCGAGGCCGCGCGGCGTCGGCATGACGATCTCGCCATCCACGACCGCGCCGCTCGGTAGTTGCTCGAGAAAGACCTCATGCAGCTCGGGGAAGTAGCGGTCCAGCGGCCGGAGATCGCGACTCTGGATAAAGACGTCGTCTTTCGCCGGTCCACGAAACACAATCGCGCGAAAGCCGTCCCACTTGGGCTCGAACAGGAAGTCGCCGTCGCGCGGCAGATCGTCGGTGAGTTTCGCGAGCATCGGCTCGACCGGCGGGGCGACCGCCAACTTCGCAGCTCGTGGCATGCGTAAAAGTAGACCGCTCAGACCCGTGAACGAGGTTGACGAATTCATGACACTAGCAAACCGTGTTTCACTTCTCAACCGGGCTCGTCAGCCCTCCTATTCCAGGTAGCTTTATCCCGCATGAAACGCGGAATTGCTGGTGTGTCAGCGCTCGCAGTTCTGGTCACGGCCGCATGCGCATCGAGCAGACCCACCTCCCAGACCACGACCTCAGCCACAGCAGCGGTCTCTCCCGCGCAGCAAGTCAGAAATGACAGCGGTCATCCCCCATACACGCCCGCCGACGTGCACTTCATTGCAGGAATGATCGGGCATCACGCGCAGGCGATTCAGATGGCTGGCTGGTGTGCGTCGCACAATGCCAGTCCGTCGCTGCGCCCCCTGTGCGAGCGGATCGTCGTCGGGCAGAACGACGAAATCGCGTTCGCGCAACGCTGGCTGAGCGAGCGTGGGGAATACGTGCCGCCCGCCGATCCGCGTGGCCACATCATGCAGGGATCGGACATGCCGATGCTGATGCCCGGGATGCTGACACCTCAGCAGATGGCGCAGCTCGATTCGGCGCGGGGGCGCGAGTTCGACCGGTTGTTCCTGCAGTACATGATCATGCACCATCAAGGCGCGATCACGATGGTGCAGCAGCTGCTCGCGACGCCGGGCGCGGCGCAGGACGGCCCCGTCTTTCGCTTCGCGTCCGACGTCAATGCCGATCAAACGACCGAAATCAACCGTATGACTCTCATGCTCAACGACCTCAAACGGAGCTCTCAGTGAAATCCCGTTTTCCATTCGCCCTTCCACTTCTCGCATTCGCGTTCACGGCCTGCGCTTCCTCCGGCGGGGGCTCGCACGCGAGCTACAGCTCGTCTACTACGCCGCCGAGTCCCGATCCACGCATTGGACTGCGGGCCGGCTGGATGAACGCCCAGCAAGCGTCCTGGAACATGCGCCTCGTTTCGGCGACTGAGCCGTCGCCCGATTTCATCAATAGGACTGCGCCGGGCGACTTTCGGATGATCAATTCGGACCTGACGATTCGTGGGAACTACGTCATCCAGGGAAACTTCAACGGCTTGCAGATCTGGGACATCAGCAATGCGAAGAGCCCGAAGCTCTATAAAGCGTTCGTGTGTCCGGGATCGCAGAGCGACGTGTCGGTCTATCGTAATCTGCTGTTCGTGTCAGGCGAAGCGCTGAACGGTCGCACCGACTGCGGCACCCAGGGGGTCGGCGACACGGTGAGCCACGAGCGCTTGCGCGGCATTCGTATCTTCGACGCAACCGATCTCACCAATCCGCGGCACATCACGGACGTGCAGACCTGCCGCGGCTCGCACACACACACCATCGTGACGTCGCCGACCGACACGGCGAATGTGTATATCTACGTCTCGGGCTCGGCGCCGGTCCGCTCGCCCAATGAGCTCGCCGGCTGCTCGGCCGCGCAGCCCGACTCGAATCCGAACACGGCGCTGTTCCGGATCGAAGTGATTCAGGTGCCGCTGGCGCATCCGGAGCAGGCCCACATCGTCAGCTCGCCGCGGATTTTTCAGGATCTCACCGAAGCGAAGACTCACGCGGAAGCGCCGGAAGACATCGCACGGGCCAAGCACTCCGCCGATTCTGCGCGTGCGGCCGGCGGGTTCACGGCAACGGTCCGTGGCCAGGACATCGTCCTGGGGCCGAACTTCGTGCGGATGCGCCTGGACAGCATCGTGAAGGCACGCGGCGGCACCGGAGCACCGACCGGGGCCGACAGCGCAACCCTGCGTGCCAACGTGCAGGCCATGGTCGACCGGATCGTGGAAGGCCCGCCGCGGACCGGCCCGCGTCCCGGTCCAACGCAGTGCCATGACATCACCGTCTATCCCGCGATCGGGCTGGCGGGCGGCGCCTGCGGCGGCTATGGGCTGCTGCTCGACATTCGCGACGCCGCGAACCCGACGCGCATCGCCGCCGTCTCCGACTCGAACTTCTCGTTCTGGCATTCGGCGACATTCAACAACGACGGGACGAGGATTCTTTTCACCGATGAGTGGGGTGGCGGACTCCAGCCGCGCTGCCGGCCGACCGACAAGCCCGAGTGGGGCGCGGATGCGATCTTCACCATGTCAGGCACTACGCTGACGTTCAAGAGTTATTACAAGCTGCCGGTGGCGCAGACGGCGAATGAAAACTGCGTCGCGCATAATGGATCGCTGATTCCGGTGCCGGGCCGGGATATCATGGCGCAAGGGTGGTATCAGGGCGGCATCTCGGTGTTCGACTGGACGGATCCCTCGCATCCGAAGGAAATCGCGTTCTTCGACCGTGGGCCGATGGATTCGACGAAGCTCGTCGGCGCCGGCTCGTGGTCCGCGTACTGGTACAACGGCTACATCGTGAGCTCCGAGATCTCGCGCGGGCTCGACATCCTCGAGCTCCAGCCGAGCGCCCTGCTGTCGCAGAACGAGATCGATGCCGCGAAGCTCATCCACTTCGACTATCTGAACGCCCAGGATCAGCAGAAGCTGGTCTGGCCTACAAGCTACGTCGTGGCCCGCGCGTATGTCGACCAGCTGGCGCGGTCGGGCGGGCTGACGGCGGCCCGGCTTGCGGCGGCGCGCGACGCGCTGGATCGCGCGGAGAAACTCAGCGGCCCACCACGGCGCGATGCGCTCACGCAGCTCGCGACGCAACTGAACGGCGATGCACAAGTCTCGTCCGATCAGGCCAAGGTCAGGCTGTTGATCGCCGCGGTCACGGATTTGGGCTGGGCAAATAACGTCTCGCGGCATTGACTAAGACCACGAGCGGGGTTCACGTTGTTTCGTGAGCCCCGCTCGTTCTTCGCGGAAGCGCTACCAGGAATTCGTCGACGACTATAAGCACCGCCGCCTCGATGAAAAGAGCGAGGACGGGGGGAGCCCCGCATCGCCGGCTACGCCTCGTCGTCCAGGGGCACGCCGGGCGCATGTCCGCGAATACCTCCATTGGCTGCGCCCACACCGCTCTGCGTTGACCGCGGTGTTTGTGCTCGCGCTCGCCGTGGCCGGCCTGCAGATGATTGAACCGCTGTTCATGCGGTTCATCGTGGACCGCGTGATCCTCAACAAAACGCTGGACCTGAGCTCCCGGCTCACGCGCCTCAACCTGGCCGGAATCGTCTTCCTCGGCGTGATCGTGCTGTCGCACGTGGGCGGGGGATTCAAAGACTACCGGCAGCGCATCCTGAACGTCCGCGTGATGCTGTCGCTCCGGCGCTCGCTGTACGAGCGCTTGTTGCATCTGCCGCTGCCGCGGCTCTGGGAAATGAAGACGGGCGGCATCCTCTCGCGCCTCACGGGCGACGTCGAGACCACGACCGGCCTCTTGCAGATGGCGATCGTCTCGCCGGCGATTTCCGTGATCCGGCTCGTCATCG
>DATGVZ010000055.1:0-8054 GCA_035299765.1 Gemmatimonadales bacterium | reverse complement strand
GGCCACCCCCACCGCCGAATGAGCTGCCGCCGCCGGAAGTGCGTCCACCACCAAACGACCGTCCACTGCCGGACGACCGTCCGCCGCCGAACGATTCGTGACCGCCCGACGATCTGCCGCCCCGTGCTTCGCGTGAGCCGCCACTCGAACCACGCGAGACGTTCGGCCTGCCGGTGTCCCAACCGCGGGGCTGGACACGGGGCAGCTCGCGAGGACGCGGCTGCGTGGGTACGTAGCGCGGACGATTACGCGGGATCACATAGTTCGGATTCGTGCGGCCTGCGAGGAACACTCCTCCGAACACGTAGGGACGCGGCCGATAGAAGATGTAGGGGCGCGGCCGGAAGAACGTGTAACCAAAGCCGAAGCCATATCCGTAGCAGCGCGGCGTCCATCCCCAGAACGTGTTATAGCAGAAGGGATCGTAGAACGGGCTGCAGAAATAGCCGCACCCGTACGGATATCCGAAACCGATTCCGAAGCCAAAGTGATAGGGGTAGCCGTAGCCGTAATCGTAGTAATCGTCCCCGTACCCATATCGCGATGCGACCCGGGAGCGTTCGACGACGTACGTGACCGCGTCATACTCGAAATGCCCCGTGCCGGCCATGCGCTGCACGATGTCGAGTAATCCCGACAGCGGATCGTTCCTGATCGATTCGTTGCGCAGGGTGCGATAGTCCCAGTGCGCGTTGCGAACGAACTCGTCGTACTTGAACGGCTCTGCCATCCATGCGGCGAGCACCGTGCCGGTGCCGTCGTCGTCGTCCACCACAAACGCGTCGCGATCCGCTCGAGCGCGCAGCTCCTGCCGCTGACCGCCGCGAATGAAGTCGTCGTCAGTCGGATCGAGCGGGAACAGCACGCGCACCCGTCCATACGGATCGGCGTGCAGCACGACGAGGTATCCGTCCTGCGCGGGCTCGACGTAGACGCGCGCGCGGTCGCCGGGCGCAAACCGGTCGTGATTGATCTGAACCGTGATGGGAGACGGAGTCTGACTGAGCGCGAGCAGTAAGGCGAGCAGCATACTTCAATAATATACCGCGTGTCCGCCGGCGTGTTGCGCGCGACGTTTCAAAGCTCGCCGCGCGCGTCACGCCGCGCGTTTCGTTACGGTTGCGGGAACTCCATGATCGGCCGCACCTCCACGGTGCCGTGCTTCGCGCCGGGAATCCGCGCCGCCACCTGGACCGCGTCCTTGATGTCCTTGGCGTTGATCAGATAGTAGCCGCCCAGCTGCTCCTTGGTCTCGACGTAGGGCCCGTCGGACGTGGAGAGCTTGCCGTTGCGAACGCGAACGCTGGTCGCGGTGTTCGTGGGCTGGAGCGCGTTGCCGCCAATGTACTGGCCGGCCTGCTTGATGCTGTCGCCGAACGCCCGATACTCGCCGAGGCCCTTCTCCATGTCGGCCTTCGACATCCCCTGCCACGCCTTCTCGTCTTCGTAAATCAGGCACAGATACTTCATAAATCTCTCCAGTGAGGGTTTGCCGATAGTCGTTTGCGGAGGGCGGATTTCGACATCCTTAGATCCCGAACACTACACGGTCGAGCGCGTACTTGCCGCCGCCCAGGAGCGCAAGCGCGATCGCCACGATCAGCAGCATGTATTCGAATTCCCAACCTGCAACGTTCCCGCCCGTAAACTTCCGGTGCACCTTCGTGATCAGGAAGCGGATGGCGCCGAGCATTACGAGGGCGAGCCCGAGGGCCGCGAACCGCGTGAGGAAGCCGAAGAGCACGCCGAGCCCGCCCGCAGGTTCCGCGATGGAAAGGAAGCGCAGCGTGTTGAGGAGGCCGGCGGGCATCTGTGCCGACGGCTGGGCCTTCCAGAGCCCTTTCTTGTGCGTCCCGTGCACGAGGAAGACCGAGCCGAGTCCGATGCGGAGCAGGAGCAGCGCGACGTCGTTCACCGCAAGTCTCCTTCTCTGAAGAGTAGTCCGACGGTTCCTCTCCCTGCGTCCACCTGCGCGCCGAGGTCTTTGAATGTGGCAGTGCGACCGTCCGGCGCTTCGGCGCGCACAGTCGAGTTCGTGAACAGCGGGTAGTAGCCGATCGCCATCCGCACAGCGCCCGCGGGCACCGCGCAGTCGCAGGACAGCACGCCCCCGAGCCCGGCGTTGACGGTGAGCCGCAGCGGCTGGCCGGTCTCGTTGGTGATGAGCGGCGCGAAGTACGCGCCGTGTGTTGGCCGCGCGGTGGCGCCGAGACGCACGCGCGCGGGCTTCGCGATGGTGATCGTGTCGCCGAACGTCACGCCGACCGCGCCGGCTGACGTGCGGATGCGGATCAGCCGCCAACCCAGTGTCAGCGGCTCCCCGCGCGAGAGCGTGATTCCAAAACTGCCGCCCGGTGGCACAGGCCGATTCTGTCCGGCGACCTGCACCACCACCGTATCGGCGAGCAGATTCGCGAACGAAACGTGCGGCTGCGTGAACCAGATCGCTCCCGCGCCCAGGGTGAGCAGGAGGACGACGCCGATTGCTATCCACGTGCCGCGACCGCTCCCCCGTCGCTTGGCGCGCGATGTCGGGCGAGTCGTCGCACCGCTGACGAGGATCTCTGTCGCGGCCTGTGCGGCGATGGCGCGCGAGCGCATGTTGCTCGGTTGCTTGTCGCTCTCGAGCGCCGCGATCACCTCGGCGGCCGATTGAAAGCGATCGGCCGGCTGTTTCTCGAGCAGGCGCAGGATCACGTCCGACAATTCCCGCGGCACCTTGGGATTCACGTCGTGCGCGGCGGGCGGCGGATCGGCGATGTGTTTGCCGACGACCTGTTGCGATGACTCGCCCTCGAACGGCGGAACGCCGGTCAGCATCTGAAACAGCACTGCGCCGAGCGAATAGAGATCGGAGCGCTGGTCGAGATTGGGGTCGCCCAAAGCCTGTTCGGGCGACATGTATGCCGGCGTGCCGATCACGAGGCCGGTCTGCGTGAGCGCTGCGGCGGTCGAGCTGTCGAGTCGCCGTGCGATCCCGAAGTCCACGAGCAGCGGCCGGCCGCGCGCGCTATCGAGCATGATGTTGTCGGGCTTGATGTCGCGATGCAGCAAGCCGGCTTTGTGCGCGTGATCGAGCGCGTCGAGGATCGGAATGATGATCGCGAGCGCGCGCTCGGGCGGCAGCAGTCCGGATCTTTTCAATAACTCACCCAACGAGAGTCCATCGACGAAGGGCATTGCATAGTACACGAGGCCTTCGCCTTCGCCGACGAAGTGGATCGGCAGGATGTTGGGATGCTCGAGCCTGGCAGCCGCGCGCGTCTCGCGCTGGAAACGCTCGATCATGCCGCTCGTCCATGCGACATCGGGCCGCAAGACCTTCACTGCCAGCCGGCGCTCGAGCTCTTTGTCCCAGACTTCGTAGACCTCGGCGAACCCTCCCGATCCTACGAGCCGCTTCACTTCGTACTTTGCACCAAGAGCGCGGGAGAGCTTCGAGAGGGTGTCTGACATGGGCGCTACTATGCGGCCGAGCACGAATAGGCGCAAACGGCTCCTTAAAAGTGACACAATGTCACTTTCGTGACGTTGGTCACGGAGTCCGCGGCCCTCTAGTCCCATTTTGTACCTCGGCAGGTCCCCGGCAATCCCTTACCCAATTGTGGGAGAAGGTCCAATGAAGGCCGTTCGCGCGTTAGCGGTCGTATTACTGGTCTTGCTGGTCTCGCCATCCTGCGGCGATCCAACCCAACCCCAAGCCCCAGCCCCGAGCACCAGCCTCATCGGGTCACTCTTGGGACCAACAGGGCTCCTCAAGTGCTCGAACCTCCCCTACGCCTCGAACACGGTGACGATCGGGCCGCTGGGTGGCAGCATCAGCGCGGGACCTCACACCCTCGTCGTCCCAGCTGGCGCGCTCCTCAGCCGCACGGCGATCACGATGACTGCCCCAACGGGGCAGGGTGTGAATGCCGTGACGTTCAAGCCGGTCGGTCTGCGGTTCCTGACACCTGCCGCGCTCACCATGAGCTACTCGAATTGCAGTCTGCTCGGCTACCTGCTTCCCAAGCAGATCGCTTACACAGACGACAACCTCAACATTATCTCGTACCTGCTGTCGGTGGACAACCTGCTCACCCAGAAGGTGACGGGTAAGGTCAACCATTTTTCGGAGTACGCGGTTGCCTGGTAGACCGGCGGCCGATCTACTGTATGAGGCGCGCGCCCGGGAACGGGCGGCGTGCATCCCCGAAGCGATCGAACGTTTCGAAGCGACCATCGCGACTGCCGAGCGAACCGGCGATCGCGCGGTTCTCGCCGAGGCGTTGCGGCGCCTCGCCGTCGTGCGCCATCACCGCAACGAATCGACCGCGGCGTCGGAGCTCTGCAATCGCAGCTACAGCGTCGCGTGCGAGCAGGGGAGCGACTTTCTCGCCGCCGAGGCGCTGAACACGCTCGGCGGGTTGGATTTGCGTTCCGGCAAACTGGATGACGCGCGCGCGCATTTTCTCCAGGCGCTCGAGCGCGGCGGCAAAGCCCCCGAGCTCCTGGCGCGGATCGAACAGAACCTCGGTATTCTGGCGAACATCAAGGGCGAGATCGGAGCCGCGGTGTCGCACTACGAGCGCGCGGTCGAGTGGTATCTCGCCACGAACGACGAGCACGGCTGCGCCAATGCGTACGTGAACCTCGGTATCGCGCACACCGACCTACGGCAGTACGACTGGGCCGACAGCTACTTGAGCAAGAGCTTCGAAATCGCCCAGCACGCGGGCGATCTGTACCTCCAGGGTTTGTGCCTCGTGAATCTCGCGCAGGCGCGGTTTGAGCGTGCGCGCTATGAGGACGCGCGCCGCAACGCGGAGTCCGCGCTCGCCATTTTCGACCAGCTCGATGACCGCAGTGGCAAATCCGCGGCGTACCGCACCATCGGCGCGGTGTATCGCGAGACTGGCCGACCCGCCCTCGCCGAGTCCCGGCTGCGGCAGGCAATCGAGCTGGCCGTGAGTGCCGGCTCGATTCTGAACGAAGCGGAGGGGTCGCGCGAGCTGGCGCTGCTGATGCAGGCGATGGGGCGCAATCAGGACGCGCTCACGTTGCTCAACGCCGCGCACCGCCTGTTCCGCCGGCTCGATGCGCGCGTCGCCCTGATATCGGTGCACGGCAAGGTCACCGAGCTCGAGACCACGTACTTCGAGATGGTGCGCGAGTGGGGGCAGTCGATCGAATCGGCCGACAGCTACACGTTCGGCCACTGCGAGCGGGTGGCGCAGCACGCGCTGGCCGTGGCGCGCCTGTTGGGGCTCGATGACAGGACCGAGACCACTATTCGTCTTGGGGCATATCTACATGATTTGGGCAAGGTACGGGTGCCGCACGAGATCTTGAACAAACCGGGGCCACTGACGCACGCGGAATACGAGACCGTGCAAATGCATCCCATCTGGGGTCTCGAGCTGCTCGCAGCCGTCGAATTCCCGTGGGACTTGAAACCGATCATTCGCTGGCATCACGAGCGCTACGATGGGACGGGGTATCCCGATCGCCTGCGCGGCGAGGAAATCCCCGTCGCCGCGCAGATCGTCGGGATCGTGGATGTCCACGACGCCCTCACGACCGAGCGGTCGTACCGGCCGGCGCTGGCGCGCGATGTGGCCCTCGCGGAAATCGAGAAGTGTCGCGCGTGGTGGTCGCCGGCGGTGTACGAGGCCTTCCTGACGTCGCTGGGCTCCGCTACGGCGCCCGCGCTCCGATCGTTGGATGTTCCGCTGGGAGAGACTATCGAATAGCCGGTCGTAGGAACCCTACCACGCCTCCAATAGTTGTATATACACCTATATTGGCATTCGCCATCCCCTATTGGAGGGTAGCCCGATGACCGCTTCAACCGCCCCCGCCGTATTCACCCCACGTTTGCCTGGGACTGCGGCCGCAGCCGCCGTGGTTTGGTTCATTCTCGCCGTTATCGCCGGAGCAAGCGGCTTTCTGGTCCGCCTGCCGTTCCCGGGAGCTCAGGTCATCATCCTGTCGCTTGTAGCGATCACGCTGTCGGCCGGCCTGGCGAGTGGCAGCCTTCGCGCCTGGATCGACTCGATTCCGCTGCGCGTGCTCGTCGGAGTCAATGCGATCCGCTTCATCGGGATTGCGTTTCTCGTGGTCGCAGCGCAGGGGCAGTTGGATCCAGTGTTAGCGGGGCGCGCGGGGTGGGGCGACATCGCAATCGCGACCAGCGCTATCATCCTGGCCTGGGCTGGGACACCGCGCCTGCTCACACTGCTGTGGAACGCGTTGGGTATGCTCGACCTCGTGGTGGCCGTGGGGACAGTCACCGCGGTCACACTGAATGGAGCGACACCCGGCGTCACGGCGCTGTTCACGTTCCCGGTCAGTCTCATCCCGACCTTCTTCGTGCCGCTCTTCCTCGCAAACCACGTCTTCATCTTCAGGCGGTTACTCGCCCCCCCCCGTGGCCGCTGAGCGTCTGTCGATCCTCCCGTGCGCCTGCGCGAGCTTGCGGCGCGCAGCGCGCGCGGTGACGAAGAGTTACGCGATGGAGCTGCGTGGCACCGGCCTGAATCCCACGCAGTTCACGCTGTTGCAAGCGCTCGACCGCAGCGGGCCGAGCTCACAACGAGCACTCAGCGAATTCCTGGGGATCGAGAGCACGACGCTGACGCGCACGCTGGCCCCGCTCGAGCGGCGCGGTTGGATTCGCGGCGCCGAGGGCGAGGACCGCCGTCAGATTCGCTGGACGATTACGACAACGGGCCTGCGCCGGCTCGTCGCCGCGACACACGCCTGGAAGCACGCGCAGGCTCAGCTCCGCGAGCGGCTCGGTGCGAGAAGGTGGGTTCGCCTGGCGACGGATCTGGCGGCGATCTCGTCCGCCGCGCTTTAGATTCTCGTCCATGTTGACGATCGCGCTCGTTGTGATAGGGCTCGCGCAGGGACGAGACTCCACCCGCGAATCTTATCGCGACGCGAAATTCGGGCTTTTCGTCCACTGGGGTGTCTACAGCCTGCTCGGCCAGGGCGAGTGGGTGATGCAGAATCGCCCGATCGCGGTCCCCGATTACGAATGGCTTGCCTCGACGTTCAATCCTCAAAAGTTCGACGCGCGCGCGTGGGTGTCGCTCGCCAAGGCCGCCGGCATGAAGTACATCACGATCACATCGCGTCATCACGACGGCTTCTCGATGTTCGCGACGCGCGCCACGCGGTACAACATCGTCGAGTGGACGTCGTTCAAGCGGGATCCGCTGAAGGAGCTGGCCGACGAGTGCCAGCGGCAGGGCATCAAGCTCTTCTTCTATTACTCGCAGCTCGACTGGCATCATCCGGACTACTGGCCGCGCGGGACGACGGGTCACGGCACCGGCCGGCCCGACGGTGGCGACTGGACTCGCTATCTCGATTTTCTCGACGCGCAGCTCACCGAGCTGCTGACGAACTACGGGCCGATCGGCGGCATCTGGTTCGACGGGATGTGGGATAAGCCCGATGCGGACTGGCGGCTCCCGCAGACCTACGCGCTGATCCATCGGCTCCAGCCTGCGGCGCTCATCGTCCCGAACCATCACAAGGCGCCGTTGCCCGGCGAGGACGTGCAGACATTCGAGCAAGACCTTCCGGGCGCGAACACGGCCGGCTTCAATACGAAGACCATCGGCGGTCTGCCGCTCGAGACCTCGCTCACGATGAACGATTCGTGGGGCTTCAATCTCACTGATCATCATTACAAGTCGACGCGCGAGCTGATCCACTATCTCGTGCGGGCCGCTGGTGTGGGTGCGAACCTGTTGCTCAACATCGGCCCTCGCCCCGACGGCACGATTCCACCGGAGGCCGAGGAGCGGTTGAGAGAGATCGGACGTTGGATCGCGATAAATGGCGGCGCGATATACGGCACGCGCGCGGGCCCGATCCCGCCGCGGAGCTGGGGCGTGACGACCCAGCGCGGCGATACGGTGTTCGTGCATGTGCTCGACTGGAACGACCCGACGCTCGCGCTGCCGTCACTCGGCGCGGGGGGATGGAGGGCAAGCATGTGGCCGGGTGGCGCACTCGTGGCCATGACGCAGTCTGCGAACGGAGTGACGCTAACGCTGGCA
>DATGVZ010000054.1:0-1538 GCA_035299765.1 Gemmatimonadales bacterium | reverse complement strand
CACGCTCCACTTGTTCCGCCAGCGCGACGAACACTACCCCGGCGATGACGAACGCGGCGACGTGGACGACGGTGTAGACGGCGACCAACCCGAATGTGACTACGATCTCTCCGGGGCCGGCGGCGCCGAGCAACAGCGCAGAGCCGAGTGCGGCGGGCGTGTGGAACGGAGTGCCACTGGCGACGTCGAGCACGAAGAACCAGGCCGCCACAACGGCGGCTCCGATGAGACCATTGACAACGCCACGCATCAGCGCGGGATGACCTCGGAGCGTAGTGAACCCCAGCGGGCGAGGATCGCGCTCGGCGTAGTGCAAGTAGCCCATGAGCACCAGGCCGGCGGCGATGTTGGCGCCGACGATGTGCGGCCACGGGACAACGCCCAAGTGCGGCGCATGCAGGAGGAGTAGCCCGACATAGAACGTCACTTCCTGAAGCAACACTCCGAACCCCAGGCCGAGGAGTAAGCGAGGGGGCGCTGTGAACGCCGCGCTGACCCACGCCATCCCCACTCCCAGGATCGCGAAGACCGCGAAGTGCAGCACCGTGTACACGGCAACAAGTCGGAAAGTGACCGTCGAGAACTCGTGGTTCAGCAGAATGCCCGCGAGCAGTGTGGGCGTACGGAAGGGATGTCCCGCTACCGTATCCGCAACGAGGAACCAGAGCGCGACTACGAATCCAGCGAGGAGTCCACCCGTCACGCCGTGAACGATCACTGCTTGTGCGGGTCGCCTCATCGTCCCGACCTCGCGAAAAGGGTCTTCCGACAACATGGCGACGCCGACCGCGCGTGTCTACCGGTGCGTCCGCCGCATCTCCAGCGCGACTCGCTCTGCTTCCCGCAGCACTCGAAGCGTATTCAGTCCCGCCACCTTTTTCACATCGCCTTCGCTCCAACCGCGGCGCAGCAGCTCCGCTAGCAAATCAGGGAATTTCGAGACGTCCTCCAGGCCGACGGGCACTTCCGTGATGCCGTCGAAGTCCGAACCGATCCCGACGCAATCGATGCCGGCCACCTGGCGGATGTGCTCGATGTGGTCGGCGACTTGCGCCAGCGTCGCATGTTGGCCCGCCGCTTCCCAGACTCTCATTGAGTCCGCGCGCGTCGCTGAATCAGCGCCGGCCGCCCGCAGCCTCGCCACGCGCGCAGTGACGCTGTCGCCCCAGGCGCGCACCGCCTCCGACACGAAGCCCGGATTGAAGTTCACCATCACGACGCCTCGATTCGCCGCCACGAGTTTCAGAATCGAGTCAGGGACGTCGCGCGCGTGATTCGTGAGCGCGCGCGCCGAGGAATGCGAAAAAATCAGCGGCGCGCGAGACGTATGGAGCGCATCGGACATCGTCCCGTCGTTCACGTGCGCCAGATCCACCAGCATGCCGAGCCGGTTCATCTCGAGGACAACTTGCTTACCGAAGTCCGAGAGACCACGGTGCGAGGTGTCGGTGGACGCAGTCGCCCAATCCAGGCTGCGCCAGTGCGTGAGCGTCATATACCGCACGCCGAGGCGGGAGAACATCCGCAGCGCGCCGAGC
>DATGVZ010000053.1:0-56489 GCA_035299765.1 Gemmatimonadales bacterium | reverse complement strand
GGGGGGGGGGGGGGGGGGGGGGGGGGCGCCGTCATCGCGACCGCCCTCACGGCGCATGGCGTCGCTTGGGGATCGCTGACGCTGCGGCTACGCGACATCGCCGTGAAAGGGCATCTCCCGAAGCGGGAAATGGAGCGCGTGCGCTCCGTATTCGCGCAGGCGGACCCCGACCTCGCGCGAGTCCTCGTCGTGCATCACAACGTCCTGCGCGGCGAAATGTCGAAGCGGATGGGGCTGGCGCGCTGGCGGCGGGCGCAACGTCGCATCATCGAGGCGGGCACCGAGGTGGTGCTCTGCGGGCACGACCACCAGGAGAGCGCCGAGGTGCTCGAGGGAAAGGTCATCGTCTCGACGGCGGGAACGTTGTGCACGCGAGCGCGCGGCGGCCGGCCGGTCTCGTTCAACTTCGTCACGATCGATGCGAACGCGGTCCAGGTGACGTTCTTCCGTTGGGAGGCGGCCAAGCAGAGATTCCAGCCCTCTGATACTGCGGCCTTTGCACGCTCGAAAACCTTTAGCGAGGCGCTGACCTGATGGCTTCGAAGTTTCAGGGCGTCGATTTCTATCAGATCGATGGCCTGCTGTCCGAGGAAGAGCGCGCGATCCGCGATACGGTGCGCGACTGGGTGGACGAAAACCTCATGCCCGTCATCGGCGAAGCCTACGTCGCGGGTAAGTTCCCCAAACAGCTCGTGCCGCAGATGGCGGAGCTCGGTCTCTTCGGCGCGAACCTGCCGGAAGAGTACGGCTGCGCCGGGCTGAACAACGTCGCGTACGGACTCATCATGCAGGAGCTCGAGCGCGGCGATTCGGGCGTGCGCTCGTTCGCCTCGGTGCAGGGCGCCCTCGTCATGTACCCGATCTACACGTTCGGCACAGAGGAGCAGAAGCAGGAATGGCTGCCGCAGATGGCGAGCGGCAAGGTGATCGGCTGCTTCGGGCTCACGGAGCCCGATTACGGCTCCAATCCCGCCGGCATGATCACCGTCGCGAAAGAGTCGAGCGACGGCTGGGTGCTGAACGGCGCCAAGATGTGGATCACGAACGGCTCGACGGCGCAGGCAGCGATCATCTGGGCGAAGACGGGCAAGGTCAGCGACATCGATTCCATCCGCGGCTTCATCGTGCCCACCGATACGAAGGGATTCTCGGCGAAGGACCAGAAGGGCAAGCTGTCGCTGCGCGCGAGCGACACGAGCGAACTGGTGTTGCAGGACGTGCACGTCCCCAAGAACGCGCTGCTACCCAAATCAGGTGGGCTCAAGTCGCCGCTCATGAGCCTGACCGCGGCCCGCTATGGAATCGCCTGGGGGGCGGTGGGCGCGGCGATGGCATGCTATGACGAAGCCGTGAGCTACTCAAAGGCGCGCGTGATGTTCGGCAAGCCGATCGGGGGATATCAACTTCAGCAGGCTCGGCTCGCCGACATGCTCACCGAAATCACCAAGGCCCAGCTCCTCTGCTTGCAGCTCGGCAGGCTCAAGGACGAAGGGAAAGCGACGCCGCAGCAAGTCTCGCTGGCCAAGCGGAACAACGTGAACATCGCCACGGACATCGCGCGCGAGACGCGCCGGCTGCTGGGCGCGAACGGGATTCTCGCCGAGTATCAGGCGATGCGGCATCTCGCAAACCTTGAATCGGTGTACACCTACGAAGGCACGCACGACGTTCACACCCTCATTCTGGGTCAGGAGATCACGGGGCTATCCGCTTTCAATTAGAAACCGCGCTGCGATGCCTCCCGTTATGACAGCCATGCCGCTCGCCTTATTGCTCGCGCTCACCCAAGCTCCCGTTCCATCCCCAACTCCTGCGCTCGTCGATATCCGCGATCTCAGTCCCCGCGAGCACCGGGAAGCCGTGTTCGTCCTCACGACCGCGCAGGAGGTGAAGCTATCGGTCGTGGGCGCGGAGCCGTGGCCCGACCAACTGCGGACTCGCGACGATGAGCACTGGCAGGATGACGAGCAGACCACGTGGCCCGCGGCCGCCTGGATTCTCGACGCGCGCACGCGCGCTGTCGTCTGGGACCTGCGCGCGGCCGATACGCGTCGGGAGTCCAACGGTCTACGGCACTTCGCCGGGAGTGTGCGCCTCCCGGCCGGCACCTACGAGGCGCATTACGCGTTTTACCCGGCTTCTGCGATCTCATTCAAGGACGCTGTCGATTTCCGCGCGGTTGTGCGCCTCGCCCGGCGGGCGAGCGGTGGCGGTCCATACGTCGACAATGGGTTGTACAAGCAGTTCGCGCTGACGATCGATGGTTCGGGACACGCCGCAACGGCGGACGAAATCCAGGACGCGCGGATCGCGTTCATGGCGACTGCGGTTATCAGCGTCGAGCCGAAACGCAACAGCGCGAACCGGCGCGCATTCGAGCTGACTCGACCCACCGACGTCGAGGTGTACTCCGTGGGTGAGCTGAAGCGTGACCAGCCCTTCGACTACGGTTGGATCGTGAACGCCGACACACGCAAGCGCGTGTGGACCATGACGTATGACAACACCGAGCCGGCCGGTGGTGCCGCGAAAAATCGCATGGCGCATGAAAGGCTGCACCTGCGGCCCGGACGCTATGTCGCCTATTTCGTCTCCGACGACTCACACGCTCCCGATGATTGGAATGCCGTGCCCGCCACCGATCCGGAATCGTGGGGGCTGACGCTCCGCGTCGCCGATCGAATCGCCCGCGCCGCCGTGCGACCGTTCGAGTACGAACCTGTTCCTGAGGGTCAGACCATCGTTTCCATGATCGGGATCGGCGACAACGCCAACCGCTCAACCGGCTTTACGCTGAGGCGGCCGCTGGACGTAAGGATCTATGCCCTCGGCGAGAGCAGCGACCGAGAGATGGTGGACTACGCGTGGATCGTGGACGCCGTGGAGCACAAACGGATCTGGACCATGCGCTACGAGGACACCGAGGCCGCCGGCGGGGCAGACAAGAATCGCCTCTTCGATGGCGCGCTGCATCTCCCACCCGGCAGTTATTTCGTCTACTACAAGAGCGACGGCTCCCATTCCTACAACAATTGGAACGGCGCGCCTCCCGCCGAGGAGCGGTACTGGGGCGTGAGCGTATTTCCGGCGAGCGGCGGTTTGCATCGCGCCGACATCGCGCCGTTGGAACGCACCGGTCGCGGGACGGGCACGCCGCTGGCACAGCTCATCCGCATGGGAGATGATGAAAATGCGCGCGCGCCATTCCAACTCACCGGCCGGACGCGCCTGCGAGTCTATGCGCTGGGCGAGGGCCACGACGGCGGGATGGTCGATTATGGCTGGATCGAGAACGCAAGCGGCGACAGGGTCTGGGAAATGAAGTACGACCAAACAGATCCTGCCGGCGGGGCGGACAAGAATCGCGTGTTCGAAGGTGTGATCACGCTCCCGGCCGGCTCGTATGTGTTGCGGTATCGCTCGGACGGCTCGCATTCACATGCGGACTGGAACGACGCACCCCCGGACGATCCGGAGAGTTGGGGCATCTCCGTGTTCCGAATGGAGACCCGCTAGCGTAGCTTTCTGGCCTCATGCACCGGCTCAGCCTGCCCTCAACCCCACACGCATGAACATCGCAGTCTGCATCAAGCGCGTTCCCGATTCCGAGACGCGTGTCAAGATCGCTGCCGACGGGAAAACCCTCGACGAGTCCGGCGTGAAATTCGTGATGAATCCCTATGATGAATTCGCCGTCGAAGAGGCGTTACGACGCAAAGAACAAGCCGGCACCGGGGCAGGTGAAGTCACGGTCATCTGTCTGGGTCCCGCGGCGGCGCAGGAGACGATTCGCACCGCATTGGCGATGGGCGCGGATCGTGGAGTTCTGTTGCAAGCCGATAAGATCCCCGCCGATCCCTTCGACGTTGCTCGCATGATCGCGGCCGAGCTGAAGAGCACATCCTGGGATCTGATTCTCTTTGGCCGGATGGCAATCGACGATTACAACCATCAGGTGGGCACGCTCACCGCCGAGCTGCTCGGGCTGCCGTGCGTTACGGCGATATCCCACCTCGAGATCGAGGGAACAAAGGGTCTCGCGGAGCGGGAAATCGAAGGGGGGATCGAAGTCGTGGAGTTCCCCCTTCCCGCTGTCCTCACGGCGGACAAAGGTCTCAATGAACCTCGCTATCCAGCGCTTAAAGGCATCATGGCTGCGAAGAAGAAGCCGCTCGAGGTGAAGCCGGTTCAGGCATCCGCGGGCGCATTCGAGGTTGTTGCACTGTCGCCTCCGCCCGAGCGCAAAGAAGGGAAGATCGTCGGCGAAGGAGTGGGCGCCGTCGGCGAGCTGGTGCGTCTGCTCCGTGAGGAAGCCAAAGTCCTATGACGCCGGCGCTCGCGGTGCTGGAGCTGCGCGATGGCGTGCTCCGGAAGATCTCCCACGAGGTCGTGACTGGGTCACAGCGGCTGGGCAGGGGCGTCGATGCGGTGTTATGCGCGAGTGGAGCGGTCCAGGGCGCCGACCAGATTGGCAAGTTCGGCGCCGACAAGGTCATCACGCTCACCAATCCCGCCTTTGCGAAATACGCGCCTGAAGAGTGCGCGCAGGCGATCGCCGAGCGCGCGAAGCAAGGTGGTTATCGTGCCGTGATATTCGCCGCGAGCGCGACCGGTAAGGATCTCGCGCCTCGCGTCGCAGCCAGGCTCGGCGTTGGTGTTGCGGCGGACATCACCGATTTAGCAGTTGAAGGGGACGCGATTACGGTCACACGTCCGGTGTATGCCGGGAAGGCGTTGCTCAAGGTGAAAGTCGCCAGCCAGCCCGCGGTGCTGTCACTGCGCCCCAATGTCTTCACGCCGGTCGAACGTCCGAAGGCGGGTACGCCGGAGCTTGCCGCCGTGACTGTTGCTCCCGGCCGCGTGGTCGTTCGCGAAGTGAAGGCCGCGCCCGCCGGCACGCTCGACGTCGCGGAGGCGCAGATCATCATTTCAGGTGGACGCGGTCTGAAGGAGCCGGCGAATTTCAAAGTACTCGAAGAGCTGGCGAAGGCGTTCGGCGGGAAAGCGGCGGTCGGCGCATCGCGCGCGGTCGTGGATGCGGGATGGCGCGCGCACGCCGATCAAGTCGGTCAAACCGGCAAAACGGTGAGCCCGTCGCTGTACATCGCTGTCGGGATTTCCGGCGCGATCCAGCATCTCGCCGGCATGCGCACCTCGAAGGTCATCGTCGCCATCAACAAGGACAAAGACGCACCGATCTTCAAGGTCGCCGACTACGGCGTGGTCGGCGATTTGTTCGAGATCGTGCCGCGGCTGACGGAAGAGATCCGAAAGCTCCATGGCTAAGAACGACCAGTTTGTGCCGGCGCGGTATCAACCACCGCTGCCGCTCGACAGACTCATCGTTCAGGACGGCGCCGCAGGAGCGGGCGACCGCATGGAGCTCGACGTCGTCATTGTCGGCGCCGGACCGGCTGGGCTGGCGTGCGCGATCGAGCTCGCGAAGCTCGCGAAAGCCGACCGTACCGAGGTCAATATCGGTGTGCTGGAGAAGGCCGAGGCGTTGGGTGAGCATTCTCTCTCCGGCGCGGTCGTCAATCCGCGCGCGTTGCGCGAGCTGTTTCCCGAGCTCGGAGATTCGGACTTCCCGTTTCGAGCGCCGGTGACGAAGGAGGCCGTCTATCTGCTGACAAAGGGCGGCAAGATTCGCCTGCCCACTCCGCCCACGATGCACAATCGCGGTTACTACGTGGCATCGCTGTGTGAGATCGTCCGCTGGCTGGGGACGAAAGCGGAAGAGCTGGGCGTGAACATCTTCACGGGATTCCCCGCGGCGCAGCTGCTCGTGCGTGATCGGGCGGTGGCAGGTGTGCGGACCGCGCCGGCCGGACTCGACCGCGATGGTCGACCGTCGGCCGGAGCGATGGCGCCCAACGACATTGTCGCCCGAGTCACGGCGCTCGCCGAGGGAACACGCGGACTCCTGGCGCAAGCGTGGTGCCAGTGGCAGCGCGTGCCATCCGAGAATCCGCAGATCTTCGCGCTCGGGGTGAAAGAGCTGTGGGAGACGAAGCGACCGCTCGATCGCGTGATCCATACGCTCGGCTGGCCGCTGCCGACAGACGCGTTCGGCGGGAGCTTCGTCTATCCGCTCGAGCCGAATCTTGTGGCGCTCGGCCTCGTGGTTGGACTCGATTATCGCGACGCCGGACTCGACGTCCACGTCCTGTTGCAGCAATTCAAGCGCCATCCGCTGCTCGCCGCACTCCTCGAGGGTGGGGAAGTGGTCGAATGGGGCGCCAAGACGATCCCCGAGGGCGGCTTTTACTCTTTGCCGCAGCGGCGCGCGGGCGATGGTGTGGTGCTCCTGGGCGACACGGCTGGGTTCGTCGACGTGCCGTCGCTAAAAGGGATCCATTACGCGATCCAATCCGGCATCTACGCCGCTCGCGCGATTCATCAGAATCTCAAGAATGCCGAATCGCTCTCTCGGTATGATGACATCCTCAATAAGTCATACGTTGCAACTGATCTCTACCGGACGCGCAACATGCGGCTGGCATTCCGCGACGGGTTCTACTGGGGGGGCATCCAGGCGGCGTTGATGACGATTACCGGTGGGCGGTTTCCGAACGGGAAGTATCGGATGCACAGCGACGCCGAAGTCGGGCGACGGTTTTCCCCGGACGTGCGCGCGAGGTCAGCCGAGCGTTCGGACGGGATCAGCAAAGTTGATGCGGTGTTCAAGTCCGGCAATTCGACGCGGGACACAATCCCAAGTCATTTGATCGTCGGGCCTGATGTACCCGGCGACGTCGCGCGCTTCTATGCGCGGATGTGTCCAGCGGGCGTCTACGAAGCAGGCGAGAATGGTTTCCGAGTCAACGCGCCCAACTGCGTCGACTGCAAGGCGACCGATGTATTGGGACCGCGGTGGACGCCGCGCGAGGGCAGCAGCGGGCCGAAGTACAAGCGCATGTAGCGTTAGGCGTGCCGGTCCCTGACGTAGTGCCGCGCGCGCTCCGCCAGCTGGGACGTAGACAGCGGCAGATTGCGTTTGACCCAGAGCATCGTCCGCTGCCCGCTCGGAAACCGCCGAGTTTCGTCCTGCTTGGATACGCCCGCCATCTGCGTCAGTGCAATCCCGAAGATCTCCTTGCTGGCCCGATCGAGCGCGATGCCGAACTCCTCGTCTTCAGGCGTACCCAGGATGTCGGAGTGGGTGCGGCCCAACTCCTCGAGCGGGGCCGCGTACGAGTGCTCGGAGTGTGTATCCATCGTGTAGCCACAGTAGAGCGAGAATGGGTAGGTACCGGCCAAGGCATTCCAGAAGTCCTCGACGCTGATCGCGGCAGCGGTGTTCCCCGCTTGCCACAACGCATTCGCCATCTCGCAGTAGACCCGCGTGCCGCGGCCGGACGGCTGGAGGCGCGACAGGACGGGCGCCAGGGCGTTTCGAAACGGCGCCCATTCCGGCAGGCCGCCGGCAACCAATTGTGCCACGATCTCTCCGGCATCCAGGACGGACAGTTGTCCCGGATCGTGCAGCGATTGCGGGCGGAATTTCCCCTCCGCCAGGCGGTCGAACAGCCGGTCCCGGTGATCGGCCCCCGCGATGACCACGACGCTATCGCCGCGCTGCAAGCCCGCTTCGACGAATGCGAGCGCAGACTCGGTGAGCGTGTCGCGACGACGATCTTGGTCTTTGGTATCGCGGTGAAACTGCGCAAAGTGCCGTCCGACCGGCGCCTCAGCCAATATCGAGTTACTCGCTGGAGCTGTCACGCGCTATGGCAGGGGAATCTTCGTAGTAGAGACGCGCCCGCTCCAGAACAGCGGCACTGGCGGAAGGAAGGTTGCGCTTCAGCCAGAGCATGGTGCGTTGGCCGCTGGGAAAACGCTGTTCGCCATCATGCGATTGGCGGGAGAATCCCACCATCTCTGACAGCGGCACGCCGAAGACGTCGCGGCTCGCGGCATCCAGCGCCACACGAAACCGCTCATCCTCGTCATCTCCCAGGATGTCGGAATGCGTCCGGCCGATCTCTTCGAGTGGGCCCTCGTAGGAATGGTGGTGGTGCACGTCCAGCATATAGCTGCAGAACAGCGAGAACGGATACAGGCGCGAGAGCTCGTTCCAGTACTCCTCGAGCCGGATGGCGGCTTCCTGCTTCCCTTCTTGCCACAGCACGTTCACCAACTCGCCATACGTCCGCGTGGTACCGCGCCCGAACGCCCGTACCCGTTCGAACACAGCGCTCAACGCCTTGCGGAAGTCGTCCCAATCGGGCATCTCGTCGCGCATGAACTTGCGCAGCATCAGCTCGGCGTCGTGTAGCTCGAGCTGCCCGGATTTCAGGACCCGGCCCGGATCGAGACCGCTGTGCCGCAGGCCCGCGAGAAACCGCTCAGTGTGCGCCGGCGTCGCAATGACGACGACTCCATTGCCGCGCCGCAGGCCCATCTCCAAGTACAGCGTGACGGCTTCCGTGAGGGCCTGCGGGTCGCGGTGCAGTTGAGCGAAGTGCCGGTTGACCGGGGCTTCGACCAGCAGCGCACGGATAAGCGAAGAAGTCATCAATGTCCTGTCGCAGGCGTTAAGCCGCTTCCAAAACGCAAAGAGTAAAAACGAAATCGCCGGACACAATCAATCATCTGAGGGAATTGATCGGCCGTGTTTCTCGTTCGGAGGGATTAGATCGTCGGAGGGAAACTGCGGAAAAAGGCCCTAGAGCGCGACCTGAACGACGCGATCCTTGCCCAGGCGCTTGGCATCGTACATCGCCTGATCGGCCCGCCTGAGGAGATCGTCGGTACTCGCATCCGTCGCCGAGCAGGAAACGACGCCGATGCTCGCGGTCACGTTCGGCGTGCCGCGGAAAACGTTGCGCAGACTGGCCACCAGCCGCTTGGCCGCGGCATCGGCGAGCTGGGCATCGGTTTCGGGCATGAGGACGGCGAACTCGTCGCCGCCCAGACGGCCCACGACGTCGGCCTGACGAACCGATGACCGCATGGCGTCCGCGACGAGCCGCAGCACCGCATCGCCGGTCTGATGGCCGTGCGTGTCGTTGATGACCTTGAAGTCGTCGAGATCCATGTACAGGAGTGCGAGGGGGCGCGGATAACGGCGATTGCGGTCCAGCTCCTGGCTGAGCCGGTCGGCGAACGCGCGGGCGTTCAACACGTTGGTGAGCTGATCCTGGATGACGAGGCGAGCGAGTTGTGCCTGGCTGCGCCGGAGACTCTGAAGCCCGGCCATCGCGATCCCGAGCACGACCACGTACGACGCGCCGTTGGCGAACCGCCATAACAGCGGCGTATCGGGCGCCATCTGGTCCCACGCTACGAACTCGCGCAGGGCGGTCGTGGCCACAGCGAACACGATCCCCCACGTCAAACCCTCGGTCCACGTCACGAGCAGCACCGGCACGATGTAGAGGATGCCGAGCCTGTCGGCTGAGGGCGTGAGAACGTTCGCCCAATAGACGACCAGCGTCAGCAGGACGTAACCGGCGAGCCGGAGTCCTCGGCGGAGGGCGGGAGTCATCAGTAGGGAGGCTCCGCGACATGCTGGGGATCGTCGAGAATCAGCGCCTCGAGCTCCGTGCCTGCGGGAACCGCCGGCATGTCTGCCGGGACGATGAGCAGGGCATTCGCGCGCGCCATGCTGGTGAGAATGCCAGACCCCTGCGGGCCTGTCAAACGCGCGTCCCGTCCGTCTACGATTGCGCGCAGGTAGTGACGCAGCTTGGGGCCAAGCGTAATCGGCTCCCGCACGACGACGCGCACGGTACGGCGGAACGGCAAGGCGTGTCCCTGGAGTCGCCGGATTGCTGGTCGGACGAACAATTCGAACGTCACCATCGTACTCACCGGATTTCCGGGCAGCCCGATCCAGGGGATGTCACCGAGCAGGCCGAATCCAACCGGTGCGCCGGGGCGCATCGCGATGCGCCACAGCTTCAGCTCGCCACCGAGCTCCTGGAGGACGTCGCGGACGAGGTCGTGCTCCCCAACGCTCACTCCCGCGGTCGTCACCAGCAGATCGGCATGCTGGACGCTCGCCCCGCGCAAGTGCTCCCGCAGACTCGCCTTCGTGTCCCGAGCCAGTCCAAGATTGACCGGCTCCGCGGCCGCCCTGCGAATCAGGGCGTCCAAGGTGTAGGAGTTGGAACTCGCGATCTTTTTGGCCGCCAGGATTTCGTCTTTCCGATCCAAGTCGACGATCTCATCGCCCGATCCCATGAACGCGACCCGCGGACTGCGATGCACGAGCGGATGGTCGTGTGCGATCGAGGCGAGGACGCCGAGCTGCGCTGGACCGAGCGGCGTGCCGGCGGCGAGGACAACCGCGCCCTTTTTGATGTCTTCTCCCAAACGCCGGATATTCTTCTGTGCATCGCGCGGGTTTGTGATCGTCACGTGATTCGCGCCATTGGAGGAGGCCGCCGTGTCTTCCTGCCGAATCACGGTGTCCGCCCCGCGAGGCACTGGTGCGCCGGTGAAGATTCGAATGGCCTGACGTTCGCCGACCGCCTTGGTAGGGAATTGGCCCGCCGCGACGCTCTCGATCACCTCCAGATCGACATTGCCCTGCTCGAGATCTGCGCTACGAACTGCATAGCCGTCCATCGCCGAGTTGTCCCAGGGCGGCAGATCGATCGGGCTGGCCACGTCCTCCGCGAGCACCGTATCGAGTGTCTCGCGCAGCGGCCGGCGCGAAGGCGGCAACGGCCGGACGTGTCCGATGATGAGGCGCGCCGCCTCGGCCGGGGTCATGGCGGCAGAATCTTCGCCCGATCCCAAGCGAGGTTCGCGATGGTCACGAGCCAGGCGGTGTCGCTGAACCGAAAGACCGGAACCGGTGCGTGCAGCTCGCCGTCGTCGGTGACGATCGCGACCCAGTCGGCGGGATCGTGCACAGCGGCATCGAAGATCGGCTTGGGACCGGCGACGGTGCGGTACACTTCGATCTTGGGAAGCGGCGCGCGCTTGAATCCTTCGACGAGCACGATGTCGGCCTCGCTCAGGTAGCGGCGTGCGAGCGAAAGGGGATCAGATTCCTTGGCCGTGCGCTCGAACAGCACGCGCTGGCCCGGCGACTCCATCAAGACCCGCTCCGCCTTGCCCTCGTGCCAATGCCGCCAGGTGTCCTTGCCCTTCTGATCCATGTCAGCGGCGTGCGAGCCGTGCTTGATCGTCATGACGCGGAACTTGCGGCGCACCAGCTCGGACGCGAGCGCGACGAGGAACGTCGTCTTGCCGGCGTTCTTGAGTCCGATGATCGAGATCATGCGCGTTGCCGCCACAGCGCCTCCGCCCGTGCCAGATCCGCCGGCGTGTTCACGTTGAAGAACAGCTCGTCGGGGTCGCCCCCCCCGAACGTCCGCACTTCGGCGAGGGAGAGGATACCGACCCTGACGTCGGCGTGGAAGGAGATGGCTTTGAGATCCCCCTGATCGAGGCGCCGCTCGATCGCGGCGCGGCATGCCGGTCCGTATACGGCGCACAGCGGCTCGAGGCCGCGCCGGCCTGAGCTCTCGGGCAGGAACGCATCGAAGCTTCCCGCCGTTGCGCCGTCGACGAGCGCGCGCAGCAACTCCGCGGGCACGAACGGCATGTCCCACGCAACGCAGAGCACCGGCTCGGCGCCCGCGGCGACGGCGGTATAGATCCCGCCCAGACTTCCGAAACCGGGGCGAGCGTCAGGAACGGTTTTCAGATCGGGTCGCCAGGCAGGTGCGCCGGCCGCGTTGGCGACAAGCAGCGGCGGCGATCCTGTGACGGCGGCGACGGAATCGATGACACGATCGAGGATGCGGCGGCCGCCGACCTCGAGGAGACCCTTGGGAGCTCCTCCGTAACGGCTGGCCGCGCCGCCGGCGAGCACCGCTCCGCGCAAGTTAGTAGCGCCGCCCGCGCGTTTTCTCCAGGACGACGTCGAGGCCAAGGATCATCGAAAAGTGATGAAACAACCGCGAGCTAATCGGACCGGTTACCCCGCCGGCTGGCAGCGGCGCCGTGGCCGGCCCGGTGAGCAGCGCCTGTTCAACCAGCTGGTCACGCGCTTCCCAGCGGAATTGATAACCGGGACCGATCGGGCGCGTAAATCCGACCGCAACGCCGAGCAGCACCGACGTTCGCCGTGGCTGCGGGTCGGAGACCACTTCCTGCGCATGAGCGCCGCTCGCGTCCACATATTCGCCGACCACTTCGATCGTGCTGCGTGACTCGTTCACAAAACCAAGGTTGAGGCGCGCGTAGGGACTGATGGCGCGCCGTGATGCCGCGCGGAATGTGACGCCTCCGAATATCGCGATTGCGCCACCGTCGGGTGATCGTTGCCGGATGTTGTCGCAGGTCTGCCCGTTCTTACGGTCGACATCCGGATGAAAGAACACGCTGTCACAACCTGCATCGACGGGAAGGCCAAGATACGAGAGCTCGACGTGCAGCCCGATGTGTGGTGACGGGAAGTAGGTCGCGCTCGCGCCGGCGATGATGCTCGATGCGATGGATTGATCGACGCGGACCGTGTCGTATTGGGCCGGACTGGAGCCGATGACGAGCAACGGCTGCTTCGCGATCGACCAGAGGCTATGGCCGGTCGCCGCACCCGCGAAGATGCTCAGGATAATGTTTGGCTGCTGGCCGGTTTGTGCCGACGACTGCGACCAGACACCGCTGAGCACGAGCATGACGAACAGAAAGGCTCGCATTAGAGTTCCCCCTTCCCCTCCCTCTCGAGGTGCCGGTGTTCGATCGCAATGCACCGGTCCATGACGAATGGAACGCCGGCGCCTGCGGCTCGTGATTGTGCGGCGTCGTCGATGACGCCGAGTTGCAGCCAAATCAATTGCGGCAGCGGACGCAGCGCGAGGGCTTCGTCCACCACAGCGCCGGCCAACTCGCTCCGGCGGAAGACATCCACGATGTCGATGGTCTGATCCCGCGCGGCAGCGTCGAGCGTCGGATAACTCCGCTCGCCGAGGATGGTGTCGTGGCCCGGATTCACGGGAACGATGCGATAGCCCGCCTGCTGCAGATAGCGCGCGACTGAATGACTGGGCCGGCTCGGCTTGGGCGACAGTCCTACGACGGCGATGATGCGCCCGCGCTCGAGCAACGCACGCAGCTCTTCGGGAGGGACCGTCATCCCTCCGGCCGATGCAGATGCGGCGTCCCGCTGACGGCTCGACCCACGAGCACCATTCCTGACCGTTGCGCGATCGTTACGGCGAGCGTCGAGGGCACACTTGGCGTCGCGACCCACGCGAGTCCGGCGCGTGCCGCCTTGAACGCCAGCTCCGCCGAGATGCGGCCCGTCACGAGCAGGCCGCGACCCACGATCGCGGTGCGGGCGATCACCGCTCCACCTATGACCTTGTCGACGGCGTTGTGGCGGCCGATGTCTTCCGCGTGGAACAGCAGCGCGGCGCCATCCGTCAGCGCCGCCGCGTGTATCCCGCCGGTCTCATTGTAGCGGGCGCCGCTGGCGAACAATTGTTTGAAGAGTGTCCGGAGTGTCTCCGGTGGGGGAGGCTCGCCCCGGGCAGGCGGGCGAGGGGCTGCCATCGCGTTGGGATCGGCGAGCATCGTAGCCACCGCACCACAGCCCGACGCGAGCACGCGCTTGCGATTTTCCCCCTTCACCTGCGCCAAGCGACCGGGTTTCACATCGGCCCAGAATCCCAGGTCCGGCGCGCAGGGGCGCAGTTGCACGAGGTCGTCGAGCGATTCGATGTACCCCTCGCCGTGCAACCACCCGACCGCGAGCTCCTCGAGCTGATCGGGAGTGCACATCCACGTCACGGCTGGCTCGCCGTTTACTTCCAGCCACACCGGCCACTCCTCGACGACCGCCGACTCGGCCAGCATGCGGCCTTTGCGATCCCCGGGTCGCCGCGCGGGGTCAGCGCTCACCGTAGTACTCGGAATAGAGATGGGGGCTCTCCTCTATGCGCACGCCGTGGAGGGCCACTCCCGGTGGCAAACCTGCGGCGACAATGCGGTCCCAAACGTACACCGCCAACGCTTCGCCCGTGGCGAGCCAGGTGCCGGCCGCGAACATGGCGATGTCTTCATTTATATGCCTGCCATCGAACCGCTCCACGATCTCACGCTGGAGCAGCGCGTCGAATGCTTTGAGACTCATCACGCCACGCCGCGCCGGGTCGAACACGCCTTTGATCGTCACGAGACAGCGATAGCGATGGCTGTGATCCTTGGTCGCACCCGCGAATTCGGGCTGATCGGGGAACCGATGTGTCGCGGTAAACTCCACGACCCGTGTGAGATAGCCCGTCGGCATTCTCTAGAATACCTGGACCGCCGTGGCCTTGAAAGAGAAGACGACGGTTTTGCCCGGGGCCAGCGCGAGATCGCGAGCCGCCTCGGCGGTCACGGCGGCCACCAACTCGACGCCACCCACGTCGGCGCGAACATGGACGCCCGCGCCGCGACGCTCGATCGACATCCCAGTCACACGACCGGAGAAGACGTTCCGAGCGGATGCGGACAACGGCTGGAGACTTACAAAGATGTCCGTGGGCGGCACGGCGAGCACCGCTGGACCGGTGCGGTCCGTCATCACCGCGATGTGGATCCCGCCGACGCGAACATGCTTCGTACCGTCGCCGGCAGGCAGGTCAACACGAAACAGATTCTCCGGCGTCACCGGTGACAGGCGTCCTTCCGCGAGCGCGCGAATGCTGTCGGCCCAACGGTACGCCTCTTCCAACTGATGGGACGCGATACAGACCGTGAGTGGGCGGGCCGCGCGCTCTGCGGCCAGCGCCTGATACAGCGCATTCGCCGCGGCGCGGTCCGCCGAGCTCACCGGTTCATCGAGCAGCAGCACGTCGGGGCGCACGGCGAGCGCGCGGGCGACTGCCACGCGCTGCACCTCGCCGTCGGATAGCTCGTGGCGCCGGCGGTTGAGCAGCGGCGCCAGCCCAAGCCGCTCGACGACATCGCCAATGATTCCGTTCATCGCCGTGCGCGCAGTGCCTCTCAACTTGAGGCCGTATTCCAGATTCTCTCGAACCGTGCCGCGAAAGAGGACCGGCCGTTGCTCGACCAGCGTGACGCGACGTCGCAGCGATGCGCGCGCGCGGGGTGGCACCACCGTGTCACTGAACAGAACTTGTCCCTCCGTCGGTGTCTCGAGAAGCGCGAGCAGGCGGAGCAAGGTGCTCTTCCCGGCGCCGTTATGCCCGACGACGGCGAGCGCAGCACCCCGCGGCACGGTGAATTGCTCGAGATCGAGGACGAGACGGCCTTCGTAGCGATGGCGGATGCCGCGTAGCTCAAGCATGCGCGCTCCCCTCCCCGCGGCCCTGAAGGACCTGAAGGGCGATGTTCACGAGGAGCGCCATGATCAGCAGGATGAGCCCCAGCGCGAGCGCGAGACCGAAGTCCCCCTGGGAGGTGTACAGCGCCACGGCCGTCGTGAGGGTTCGAGTCGAACCGCGGATATTGCCGCCGACGATCATCGCGGCGCCGACCTCTGCCACAACCTGGCCGAATGCCGCGGTGATCACCGCCGCGAGCGCGAAGCGCGCCTCTCGCGACACGGTCCATGCCGTTCGCCACGCGCCCGCGCCGAGTGTTTGGGCGGTCCGGCGGATGCGCGCGTCGACGCCCTGGATCGCGGCGGCTGAGAGCGCTGCGGCGATCGGCAATGCCAGCAGCACGTCGCCGACGACGATTGCTTGCCAGGTGTACAACCAGCCGAGTCCGCCCAGCGGTCCGCGCCGCGAGAGCAGGCCGTAGAGGAGCAGGCCCACGACGACCGTAGGAAAGGCGAGCGCCGTGTTGACGACGGTAAGGGCGGCACGCCGGCCCCAGAAGCGGCGCGTCGCGAGGAAATAGCCGAGCGGCAGGCCGACGGCGCACGAGATAATCGTTGCGACAACGGCGACCTTCAACGTCAGCAGAGCGATCCCGTAGACTTCGGAATCACCCGCCACCAGCAAAGACCACGCCCGCCTGACTCCCTCGGCTAGAAAATCCATCCGATGCCGAGACTGATCCAGGGATGCAGAGTCCAATCGGTTAGTGGCTGGCTCAGTGGGACGACGCGCGACCCGTCAGGTGCCGGCGTGTGGAACGAGACAGGGTACCTGAGGCGCCAGAATTGGGCGCGGAGGTCTGCGTCGATCATGACGCGTCGCGTCGGATACCAGCGAACGCCCGTCGCGCCGTTCAGCACGACCTTCGTCCCGAACTGGTAGCCGCTCCCCGTAGTGTCACGACCGGACCGCACGTCGTAGGCGAGCCCTATGCCGACTCCCGCATATGGCGCGATCCCGTGCCACGTTTTCCCACCGGTGAGCCGCAAGAGGATTCCAACGTCGGTGATGGCAATCGCGGCCGGCACAGGGCCTGTGCGCCGCTCCGGCGAAGTGGAGTCGGCTCGAGGATCGATAACGAAGCGATCGCCCTCCAGGTACGCTGCCGTGAACTGGAACAGCAGCGAGCGTCCCGCGGGGATCTCGTAGCGGGCGCCGAGGGTGCGCGCGTTGCTGAGGCCGACGCCGGCGCGGCCGCGATCCGCGGACAAATGACCGAAGAAGAGTATCGGCGTCGAACGCAGAATGATGTCCTGATACGGCGAGTGGGCGGGGTCGTGGCCTACCTGGGCGGCTAACCGGAACGATGGAAAGATGGAAAGTGAAATGACCAACCGTGTCAGTCGCATGATTCTCATTCGATCTTTCCCTCGTCCCTTCGCTCCATCTTTCCATCCTTCCATCGTTCCATCGTTGTGTCTCTCAGGTCCCGCCCCGTCATCTCTTTCGGCGGCTCGATTCCAAGTAGCTGCAAGATCGTCGGTCCCACGTCGCGAAGCGAGCCGCCGGCGCGCAGGGCGCCATCCTTCTGCGGTGCACCAGCGCCCACGATTACCAGTGGAACGGGGTTCGTGGTGTGGGCGGTATGCGGCCCCCCGGTGGCAGGATCGATCATCAGCTCACAGTTGCCGTGATCGGCGGTGACGATCACCGTGGCCCCCGCGCTGTCTGCCGTCTTCAGTACCCTCGCGAGACAATTATCGACGGTCTCGACTGCCTTGACGGCCGCGGGCAGGACGCCGGAATGCCCCACCATGTCTCCATTCGCATAGTTACAGAGGATGAAGTCGTGCTCCTTCTCCGCGATCGCCTTGCAGAGCACATCGGTTACCCCGGAAGCGCTCATCTCGGGCATCAGGTCGTAAGTCGCGACCTTCGGCGAAGGCACGAGCAGCCGTTCTTCGCCCTTGTAGGGCGGCTCGTAGCCGCCATTAAAGAAGTAGGTGACGTGGGCGTATTTCTCCGTCTCGGCCGTCCGAAACATCGTCTTGCCCCGATCGGCAAGAACCTCCGCGACGATGCGCGACAACACGATGGGCTCGAATGCCGCGGGGAAGGGCAGCGTCTCGTCGTAGCGCGTCATCGTCACGAGCCGGACTTCGGGACGGCCGCTGACGTCGAAACCGTCGAAGCCAGGAGCCGCGAGCGCGCGGACGATCTGGCGCATCCGGTCGGCGCGGTAGTTGAAGCAGAAGATCCCGTCGCCGTTGCGAATGCGGGGAGTGCCTGCGATGACACGGGGTTTGACGAATTCATCCGTTTCCCCGGTCGCGTAGGCTTGCTTGATTGCGGTCAGGGGATCGGGCGCCGGCACACCGATGCCTTTCACCATCGCATCGTACGCCAGTTTCGTCCGCTCCCATCGCTTATCCCGATCCATGGCGTAGTACCGACCGATGACGGTGGAGACAGCAGTCCGGTCATCCAGCGGTCCCACGCTCTCCAAGAGGTCTTCCATGAACCCGAGCGCAGACTTCGGCGGCGTATCTCGGCCGTCGAGCCAGGCGTGAATCGCAATGGGGAGGTCGGCGCGACGGCCCAGTTTCACCGCAGCGACGAGATGCTTGTCGAGCGCATGCACGCCGCCGGTGCCGATCAGACCCATGAAGTGCAGCGTGGTGTTCTGGCGGCGCACGTGTTCGACCAACTGCACGAGGGGGGGCGACTGGAAGAATTCCCCCGAATCAATCGACTGCGAGATGCGTACGATGTCCTGCGGCACCACACGGCCTGCGCCGAGATTCAAGTGACCGACTTCACTGTTGCCGATCTGTCCTTCGGGAAGCCCGACGGCGAGACCGGAGGCTTCGAGCAGAGTGCGCGGTGCGCGCTCCCACAGCCGATGCCATGTGGGCGTCTTGCCCAGCTCGATGGCGTTGCCCTCGCGGCCGGGACGAAAGCCCCAGCCGTCGAGCACGATGAGGACAACCGGACCGTTTGCCCTATCCGGGATGCGCGTGCTGCGGCTCGTTGTCATATTGGAGGGGATGCAAGTTAGCCAGATGGTTCGTGCCCTACCAGTTATGCTGAGCGTCGCGATCGCACAGGCGGCGCCGGCGCAAACCGCCGTTCGCTATCGCGTCGCGGCGAACAACGCCTGGTTCTATCAGGACGTCGGTGGCCGACGGATTGCGCAGCTCGTCCGCGGTGCGGTCTTGACGGCTGGAACGGGCAACGCAACACGCAACGATTGGGTGCCGGTGATGCTCGACGGCTGGATCTTCGCCATGTCGGTCGGACGCAGCGGTCGCTCCGACTTCGAGCTCGCCGTGACGCGTGCCCCTCACGAAAATCTTCGCGCCAAGCCCGCCGGACCGCTCATCGCCGAGCTCGCTCAGGGATTCGGGTTGAAGCGCGCGGGAGCGGCGAGCGATAGCGCCTCCGCCAAGCGCTGGATGCATGTGACGCGCGATGGCTGGGTACAGCGGAGCTCGGTGGAGCCTCTTGCCGACGTCGCCGACACGCGCACGGCATCCGCCTCCGATTCAGACAATGTCGCGCCGCCTCCCGCGTCCCCCGTGTCCCCCACGTCCGCCCCTGCCGGGAAACTCGATTCGACCCGCGCTCAACCGGTTCGCATGACCACGCTGTACCGCGCGCCGGCCGGTCCCGAAGCCGGCACGGTCGCGACCGACACGCCGCTGCGCGTATTGAGTCGCAATGGGGAGTGGACACGCGTGCAATTCGAGGGATGGGTGAAAGGCGGCGACCTGCAGGTGGCGCCGGCGGGTGTGATGGTCGGCGTGACGGCGGCGGAGCTGCGAGCCGAGCCGCAGCGGTATGTGGGGCAGCAGCTGCGCTGGCAGCTCGAATTCATCGCAATTCAGAAGGCCGATGACTTGCGGCCCGACATTCCGAGCGGCGCGTCGTACGTGCTTGCGCGCGGACCGCTGCCGGAACGCGGATTTGTGTACGTCATCGTCCCCGACATCAAGCTGCCCACGTTCCGCGCGCTGAATCCGCTTGCACAGATGCAGGTGATCGTGCGCGTGCGCAACGGCCGCAGCCGCTACCTCGGCAATCCTGTGGTGGATCTGGTCTCATTGGAGGGAGGAACGACGCCGTGAACGACGTGCTCGCTGAACGCATCCGGCGCAAGCTCGACGTGATGCCGGATGAGCAGGCATATCAGGTGCTCGACTACATCGAGTTCCTCGAATCGAAGTACGCGCAGCGCGCTGCCGGCGCGCCGGCGTTTCAGAAAGTCGCCGAGACACTCGAGGACACGATGCGCGCGGGGCGAGTGCCGGTCACGATCATCAAGGGAACGATGGACGCGGTCGGCAAAGCGGGGCGGTTTCTGGAGGGCCTCGCCGCCGCCGGAAAAGCGGCCGTGGAAGAGGCGAAGAAGAAGTCTGCCCCCGCCCCCGCCCCCTCCGTCCCCCCGGTTGAGGAAACCAAGCCCTCCCGGTAACTTCCGCTATGGGAACCTTCCGATCCGACGTCGCCCTCACGTTTGACGACGTCCTGCTCGTGCCCCGTCACTCGACGGTGCATCCCCGCAACGTCGCCGTCACCAGCCGCTTCACTCGCGCCATCCCTCTCAACATTCCGATCGTCTCCGCCGCCATGGACACCGTGACCGAGGCGGAGATGGCGATCGCCATGGCGCGCCAGGGCGGCATCGGCGTGATCCATAAGAACATGTCCATCGATCGCCAGGCCGCCGAAGTCGATCGCGTGAAGCGGAGCGAATCGGGGATGATCATGAACCCGATCACGCTCGGTCCTGACCGGCCGCTCCGCGAAGCGCAGCAGCTGATGATGCGCTTCAAGATCTCCGGGGTGCCGATTGTCGACGGAGCGGGGAAGCTGGTCGGCATCATCACGAATCGCGATCTGCAATTCGAGCGGGAGCTGGACCGACCGATTCGCGACGTGATGACGAAAGAGAAGCTGGTGACGGCGCCGGTCGGCACCAACCTGGACGAAGCAGAAAGGATTCTCGCCAAGCATCGCATCGAAAAACTGCCCGTCGTCGACAAGCAGGGTTTGCTGCGCGGCCTCATCACCATCAAAGACATCTTCAAGCGGCGCCAATACCCCGACGCCAACAAAGACCAGCATGGGCGACTGCGCGTCGCCGGCGCGGTCGGCGGAACGCCGGATGCACGCGCCCGGGCGCAAGCGCTGCTCGACGCCGGCTGTGACGTGGTCGTCATCGATTCCGCGCACGGTCACAGCCAGGGCGTGCTCGATACCGTAGCCTGTCTGCGTGACGCCTTTCCCGAGGCTCAGCTCGTCGCGGGCAATGTGGCGACGCAGGACGGAGCGCGCGCGCTCGTCGACCGCGGCGTGGACGCGGTGAAGGTGGGCGTCGGGCCGGGCTCGATCTGCACGACCCGCGTCGTGACGGGCATCGGCGTCCCGCAGATCACCGCCATCGTGGATGCGGTCCGCGGCGCCGGTGACGTCCCCGTCATCGCGGACGGTGGGATCAAGTATTCCGGCGACGCCGTGAAGGCACTCGCGGCGGGCGCGGAGAGCGTGATGATGGGCTCGATGCTCGCCGGCACCGAGGAAAGCCCCGGCGAATCGTTCCTGCTCGAGGGCCGGCGCTTCAAGGTGATCCGCGGGATGGGCAGTCTATCGGCGATGGAAGAGGGCTCGGCCGACCGCTATTTCCAGGAAGGCGAGGTGTCGCTGCAGAAACTCGTGCCCGAGGGCATTGAAGGACGAGTGCCGTATCGCGGGCCGGTCGCCGACGTGGTCTATCAGATGGTCGGAGGGCTGCGCAGTGGCATGGGGTACTGCGGCGTCTGCGATATCGCCGCCCTGCGCACCGAGACGGAGTTCATCCGCATCACGACGGCGGGCCTGCGGGAGTCACATCCACACGACGTCGTCATCACCAGGGAATCGCCGAACTACAGTTTGTAAGCCTGACGCCACGCTCTATTGACAGATCGGCGCCCTCGGCGAACCTTGGGTCCGTCTACGCCATCGATTCGTCACCTCTTGCGACGGAGACCGCATGAATCTGTTCCGCCGGAAAAGCGTCACCGAGCTGCAGGCGGAAGCGCTCACCGACCACAGTCTGAAGCGGGCTCTGGGGGCGCTCAACCTCACGCTCCTCGGCATCGGCGCGATAATCGGGACCGGCATCTTCGTCCTCACCGGCACCGTGGCGGCCTTGAATTCCGGGCCGGCGGTCGTGCTGTCCTTCGCGCTCGCCGGTGTGGCGTCGATTTTTGCGGCGCTCTGCTATTCGGAGTTCGCGTCGCTCGTGCCCATGGCGGGCAGCGCCTACACGTACGGGTATGCCACGCTCGGCGAGCTGATCGCCTGGATCATTGGGTGGGACCTGGTGCTGGAGTATGCGCTCGGCGCCGTGACCGTCGCCATTGGCTGGTCGGGATATTTCGTGTCGCTGTTGCACGACTTCGGCATCAGCTTTCCCTGCGGGCTGTCCGCAGCCCGTGGAACGGTGGTCGCCTGTCACGACGGAACACAGGTGACGGCGGTCTTCAACCTTCCCGCAGCCATCATCATCGCCATCGTCACCACGTTGCTGGTCATCGGCATCAAGGAATCGGCCAACGTCAACAACGTGATCGTGTTCATCAAGGGCGCGGTGGTTGTGCTGTTCATTATTGCGGCGACACACGCGATCAACCCCGCGAACTGGCATCCGTTCATCCCGCCCGCTGAGGGCGCGGGCAAGTACGGCTGGAATGGTGTGATGGCAGGCGCGGGAATCGTGTTCTTCGCCTATATCGGGTTCGACGCCGTGAGTACGGCGGCACAGGAAGCGAAGAATCCGCAGCGCGACATGCCGATCGGGATCATCGGGTCGCTGCTGATTTGCACGGTGCTCTACATTCTTGTCTCCGGCATCGCGACCGGTGTCGTTCCTTATCGCGAGCTGAACGTTCCGGATCCGATCGCCGTCGCCGCCGATCGCGCAGGCCTTGGCTGGATGTCCACGCTGATCAAGTTCGGTGCGATTGCCGGCCTTTCGTCGGTGATTCTCGTGATGCTCCTCGGACAGTCCCGCGTGTTCTACTCGATGTCCCGTGACGGCCTCCTGCCGCCGTTTGTGAACAAGGTGCATCCGAAATTCCAGACGCCGTACATCACGTCGATCGTCACCGGTATCGTGGTGGCGTTCTTCTCCGCCATTCTGCCGATCCGCGACGCTGCGAGCCTGGTCTCCATTGGCACGTTATTGGCCTTCGTGATTGTGGCGATCGGGATTCTGGTGCTCCGCGTGCGCGAGCCAAATCTGCCGCGCGTGTTCCGAACGCCGGCAGTCGGGGCAGTCGCGCCGCTTGGGGCCTTGTCCGCACTCTATTTGATGGTGAGCCTGAGCGGTCGCACGTGGGCCCGGCTGGGCATTTGGTTTGTGATCGGCATGGTCGTCTACTTCGCGTACAGCGTGCGGCACTCGCGGCTGGCTGGCGTGTCCGGTCCGAGCCGCCCCTCCGGACCCCCTTCGGGCGGTCCGATGGGCACCGCCGGGACGCCGCCGCGGCGCTAGTGCAGTCATCGCGCCTGCCGCAACCTGACCAAAAGAGCTAGATCAAAGGTCTGGTTGTGGCAGGCGACGAGTATCAAGCGATTATCTTCCTCCTCTCGACATGAACCCGAACGGCGTTCCCGTTCCGCCTGAGCGTGCCCGGGCGGCTCGCGACGTTGCGGCGGCGCTCACCGGCGCGCAGCACGTCGTATTGACTACTCACGTCAATGCCGATGGGGACGGGGTCGGCAGCGAAATCGGCCTCTGGTACCTGCTGCGCGCGCGTGGCGTCTCGGTTACGATCGCGAACCCCACCCGGATCCCCGAGCGCTTCAATTTTCTGATTCCCGAGGGCGCCGACGCGAGCGCGCATGCCGTGCATGAGATCGAGCGTGCCGACATCGTCGCCTCGCTCGACATCGGCGACATCAGCCGCCTCGGCAACCTGGCAACGGTCATCAACGCCCGCCAGCCGCCCTTTGTTTGCATCGACCATCACGTCGGACCGATCAAGCTGCCGGCGGGTCCGTGCCTGATTGCGCCGGATGCGACCGCGACGGCGGAGCTGGTGTTCGACCTCGCCAGTATCGCGGGATGGCCGCTGACGCCCGAAGTGGCGCAAGCGCTCTACGTGGGCCTGCTGACCGACACGGGTGGCTTTCGGTTTTCCAACACGACGGCGCGCGCGCTGCGCATCGCCGCGGCATTGCTTGAGAAAGGCGTCGATCCCGAGTCGATCTATGCGTCGGTCTACGCGAGCGCGCCGGAGGGCCGTGTGCGCCTGCTCGCGGAAGTGTTGCAGACGCTCGTGGTGGAGCGGGATGTCGGGCTCGCCTGGCTGAGCGTGCCGGCGGACGCGCTGCGGCGGCACGAAGCCACACCGGACGACCTCGATGGCATCGTCGAGTTTCCACGGTCGATCGCCGGCGTGAAGCTGGCGCTGTTGTTTCGGCACATCGGCAGCGGCCGGATCAAGGTATCGTTTCGGTCGATGGGTGAAGTGGACGTCGCCGCCCTGGCACACCAGTTCGGAGGCGGTGGCCATCACCGCGCGGCCGGCGCATCGTTGGCCGGTACGATGGCCGAGGTGGAGGACAAGGTGCTGAGCGCGGCCCGCAAATTTCTGACGAACGGCGGGGGGGGTGGCCAATCGTGAGCGCGCCGGATCTCAAGGCACGCGTCGAGCAAGCGCTTGGCGGCGTTCGCAATCCACGGAATGGCCGCGACGTGCTGGCGGGGAGCATGGTGCGCGACCTCGACATCGATGAGACCGGCGGTGTCAGCTTCACGTTCGTCCTCACCCGTGATGATCCTGCGTCCCTCGCGCGCCAGGCTCGCAAAGCCGTCGAAGGCGTGGCTGGCGTCTCTGGGGTTAAGGTCAGCATCCGCGACGCTGCCGATGCGGCTGGCGGCCCGCGCCGCAGCCCGGTGAGTGGCACTCCAGCCCCACACATGCCGCCTGCTCCTCCCCCTCCTCCCACGCCCGATGAAATCCCCGGCCTTGGCAAAGTGCTCGCGATCTCGAGCGGCAAGGGCGGCGTCGGGAAGTCGACCGTCTCGGCGAATCTCGCCGCGGCGATGGCGCGTGCGGGCCACCGCGTGGGATTGATGGACGCCGACATCTACGGTCCCAACATTCCGCGGATGTTCGGGCGGAATGAGAAGCCTGAGGTGCAGGGCGGCAAGATTCAGCCGCTCGAGGCCTACGGCGTGAAGCTGATGTCCCTGGGGTTGATCGTCGAGCGGGACGCGCCGGCGATCTGGCGCGGGCCCATTATCATGAAAATCATCCAGCAGTTCGTGCGCGACGTGTCGTGGGGTCAGCTGGATTATTTCCTCGTGGACCTGCCGCCCGGCACCGGCGACGCCCAGCTGTCGCTCACACAGATCGTACGACTGCACGGCGCGGTGATCGTGACCACGCCGCAAGAGATGGCCGTCGGCGACTCCCTGCGCGGCGCCAAGATGTTCGAACGCGTGGGCGTCAAAGTGGTCGGTATCGTCGAGAACATGAGTTATTTCGTTTGCCCGGATTGCCACGCACGTTCAGAAGTGTTTCTGGCCGGCGGCGGCGGGCGCCTCGCCGCCGAGCTGGGCGTGCCATTGCTGGCGCAGATCCCTTTGCAAGCCGGGATGGCGGAGCTCGCCGATCGCGGTCAACCGATCGTGGTCGGCGAACCCGATTCACCCGCAGCTGTTGCGCTGACCGAGCTCGCGCGCGCCGTCACCACGCGAGTCGCCGGCCTGTCGCCGGCATTGCCGATTACGGCGACGCCGCGCTGACGTGCTGGCGCTGCCGTCACTCCTCCTGCTGCTCCAAAGCGCGCTTCCGCCGCGCGCCGACCTTCGCGCCGGGCTCGACACGTTATACGGCGGCGACTTCGACCGCGCCGCTGCGTACTTTGCCACGTTAGCGGCCCGGGATCCCGCGGACCCGGCGCCGCTCGTGTTTCAGGCCGGCGCTTACATCTGGTGGGCAGCGGCGCGCGATTCCGCCGCGTTCGAGCTCCGGCGGATCGATTCGTTGCTCGCCCTGGCGCTCGTGCAGGCACGTAAGACCACCGGCCTCTCGTCCGATTTCTGGCAGGCAACGGCGCTCGGCTATCGCGCCCGGCAGCGCGAAGAGAACGGGCACGCCTTCGGCGCCGCCAAGGACGCGAAGGCGATGCGCGACATTTACCGCCGCGTGCTCGCGGTGGATTCGTCGTGCGCGGACTGCTATCTGGGACTCGGCGTGTACGAGTACGGACTCGCGCGCGCGAGTGCGGTGGCGCGCTTCTTCGCTCGCGTCATTGGGCTGGGCAGCGGGAACGCGGAGCGGGGAATTCGCTACATGCGGCGCGCAGCGCACGAGGGCGATCTCGCGCACGTCGAGAGTACCTGGGTGCTCGCCGCCGCGCTCGTGCGCGAAGCGAGCCGCGACGCGGCCGGTAGAGGGGTTTTGGAACGCGAAGCGCGTGGCTACGTCGAAACGCTTGCCACGCGCTATCCCAACAATCCGGTGTTCCAGCGATTCTTGCGAGAGACGGCGAACCGGATGTCAGCGAGTGAATCGGTACGAGCGACGGCCGGTGCCACGACGGCTGCGAGTGCCCGTGCGCCGGTCGGGCGGCGTGAGCGCCGCCAGCTTACCGAGCATGTTGTGCACGTGACTCTTCACCGTGTTGGTCGCGATGTTGAGCCGCTGCGCGATCTCCTTGTTGCCCAGCCCCGCCGCGATCAATTCTTTGATTTCCTGCTCCCGCTTCGTGAGGTGTACCGAGCTGGCGCCGCTTGTCGCGCCAGTTCCCACGGCGATCGCGGCAGCATCGGCCCCGTCGGCTCCACCGCGACGTTCGGCGCGACGTCGATCGATCGCCCGACGCTCGCCACGGCGAATGGTCCAAGGCACACTCCACCCCCCTTCTGGACGTAATGTATTTCGTGCGAGGGACCCGTGGCATCCATCGTGGGAGCGAGGTTTGAAGCGTGGCGAATCCCTTCGGTAGCTTAGGCCGGATGAGCCAATCAGTACGCCGCGTCCTCCTGTTGATTGGCCTGGCCGCAGTCTATTTCTTCGCCGCGAAGCTTGGGCTGCGGTTCGCGTACCTCAACAGCAGCGTGACGACGGTCTGGCCGCCGGCCGGCATCGCCCTCGCCGGATTCGTCTTGCTCGGCTACCGTGTCTGGCCGGCGATCCTGGGCGCCGCGTTCCTCGCGAACTTCACGACGACCGGCGCCGTGCTGCCTTCCATCGGCATCGCGATCGGCAATACGGCCGAGGGACTGCTCGGCGCGTATCTCGTCAACCGGTTCGCGCGCGGCGGTCGCGTCTTCGATCGCGTACGCGACATCATGCGCTTCACGGTGCTCGCCGCGCTCGTCAGCACGATTGTCTCGGCCACCATCGGCATCGTATCCCTGGTGCTCGGTGGACTCCTCTCCTGGCATGACGCTCCTCGCGTGTGGCTGACCTGGTGGCTCGGCGACGCGGTGGGCGACATCGTGATTGCGTCGGCACTCATTCTCTGGATCGGCGTCAAGCCCGCACCGCAGTGGAATCGGCAGCAACTGCTTGAAGCGATCGCGCTGACCGTCGTAACGGTGATCGTGACCCTCGCAGCATTTGGCGGTCTGTTCCCAACGCGGCACTACCCGCTCACCGTCCTGCTGTGGCCCGTCTTGATTTGGGTCGCATTCCGGTTTACGCCGCGCGAGGCCGCGAGCGCCATGCTGATCGCGTCCTTCATCGCGATCCTGCGCACACTGCATGGCGCCGGTCCGTTCTCGATCTACGCGGCGAACGAATCGCTGGTGCTGCTGCAGGTGTGGACGGGGATCACCGCCGCGACGAACCTCGTGCTGGCGGCGGTCGTCGCCGCGCAGCGCGAGCTGCAGGGCACGTGGCGCGAGCTGGCCGTCACGGATCCGCTGACGGGACTCGCGAATCATCGCCAGCTCGTGCAGGCGCTCGAGGCCGAGATCAAGCGCTCGCGCCGCACCGCGCAGCCACTGGCGGTGGTGCTCCTCGACCTCGACGGCCTGAAGCAGATCAACGACCGCCACGGCCACCTCGCCGGCAGCCTGGCGATCCGGCGTGTGGCCGAGGCGCTGCTCGGCTCGTGCCGCGCGACCGACACGGCCGCCCGGTTCGGGGGCGACGAATTCGCGCTGGTCCTCCCCGAGACGGGCGAGGCCGCCGCCTGGCACGTGGCACGAGGCGTGGTGGACCGCCTGGCGACCGACGCGGAGAAGCCGAACTTGTCGATCAGTGTGGGGGTAGCGGTCTACCCCGGCCACGGTGAGACCGTCGAAGCCCTCTTGAACGCGGCCGATGTCGCGCTGTACGAGACCAAGGGACGCCGGAAGAGGTCGGCGGGTCTTGCTCCCTGAACGGCCCCCTTTAGGTTTGTGAGCCATGGACCCTAAAAAGAGCATGAGCGTATCGACGCGTTCATCCGGCGAGACGCCCGCCCTCACCGAGTCGTCCGCCGGTCTGCTGCGCGAGCTGGTCGCGCACCTCCGACAAAACCGCACGCAGCTGCGCGAGGAGTGGGCGCGACGCATCACACGCGCGGAGTTGCTGACGGCGATGACCGAAGAGGAAATCTTCGCCGAAGCGACGGCGGTCTACGACAACTACGTGGAAGCGCTCGAGACCGGCACCTTCGAAGCCCTGCAAGCCTACTCGCGGCGACTCTCGGAGCGAATCATCCCGCGCGGCGTCGAAACGGATGAAGTCGTCGGTATCGTGCTCTTACTGCGTGACGTGCTCGCCCGGTCGCTGTTCAACAAATACCAAGACAACGTCGAAAAACTGAACCGCATTCTCGACAGCTACGAGCCCGCGGCGAACCGCATTGCGAATACGGTGGCCGTCGGATTCGTGGAAGAGCGCGAGCGCATCATCCGGCAGCAACAGGAAGCGATCCGGGAGCTGTCGACGCCGGTGCTCCAGGTGCGCGAGCGGCTCCTCATTCTGCCGATCATCGGCGTCATCGATCCCCAACGCGCGCGCCAGCTCACCGAACAGCTGCTGCGCGCGATTCGCGCCAACCGCGCGAAAGTCGTCGTGATCGACGTGACCGGCGTCGCGGCCATGGACTCCGGCGTCGCGAACCACCTCGTGCAGACGGTCGAAGCCTCGCGCCTGCTAGGCGCCACCGTCATCGTGACCGGCCTGTCGCCGGAAATCGCGCAGACGCTCGTCACGATCGGCGTCGACCTGAGCGAAATGGCCACGGTCGGTGACCTGCAGGGAGGCATCGAAGAGGCCGAGCGGTTGCTCGCGGATCGCGCTGCGCCGACGACGCAGGTTCGCGAAATCGCCCCGGAATCTTCGCGCTAGCGGGAGGACGCCGTGGAAGTACCGATTCTGCGGCAGGGGCAATACCTCATTGCCTCGATTCAGTCTGCCCTCACTGATGCCGATCTTTCCCATCTTCGCGAAGCGCTGATCGCCCAGGTCGGGCGCTCGCGCTGTCGCGGCGTCATCGTCGACGTCACCGCACTCGACGTCATGGACTCGTTCGCGGTGCGCACGTTGCGCGACATCGCGCACATGGCGCGGCTGCGCGGCGCCGAAACCGTGATCGTCGGCATCCAGCCCGACGTTGCCTTCGCGATGGTGCAGCTCGGTCTGACGCTCAAGGGCGTCGCGACGGTGCTCGACCTCGAGGAAGGTCTAGCCTTCCTGACTCGCCGCACCGAAGAACGCACCCTCGAGACCAAACCAAAGAAGCCGAGCGGCCGTGGGTGAAGAACTCCGCCTGCCGGTCGCCGCGGACGTCGATGTCGTCGAAGCCCGGCAACAAGGCCGTGCGTTAGCGGCCGTCGCCGGCTTTTCCAGCGGCGAGCAGACGGTCATCGCCGCCGCCATCTCGGAAATCGCGCGCAACATCCTGATGTACGCCAAGCGGGGCGAGATTACGCTCAGTCTCTCCCAGAACGGCGATCGCCAGGGCGTCGTCATCATCGCCGAAGACCAGGGACCCGGCATTCCCGACATCGAACGCGCGATGCAGTACGGCTACTCGACCTCGCACGGCGTGGGCGCGGGTCTGCCCGGCGCGAAGCGTCTCATGGACGAATTCGAGCTGAAGTCGGTGCCCGGGCAGGGAACCACCGTCATCATGAAGAAATGGCGCCGCGCGATTTGAGGATTGAAACGGCGCTGGCGACGCTGCCACTGCCGGGACAGGTGGAGTCCGGCGATCTCTCGTTAGTCAAGCGCGTCGGAAAAGGCACACTGATCGCGGTCGTCGACGGCCTCGGCCACGGGGAGGAGGCCGCATCTGCGGCGCACGCGGCCATCGGCGCGCTGGATCGCTATTCGCGCGAGCCGCTCGCGGATCTCGTCCGGCGCTGCCATGCCGCGCTGGTCGGAATGCGTGGCGTGGTTCTCGGACTCGCATACCTCGATCCGCAGGCCGCCACGATGACGTGGCTGGGCGTCGGCAACATCGGTGGCGTCCTCTTGCACGCCGATTCGAGGAGTCGTCCACCCCGGATCGGGCTCGTGCCGACGGCGGGCGTCGTGGGCGCCAACGAACCACACCCGACGTCGCGGGTCGTCCCGCTCACGGCGGGAGACACCATCATCCTCTTCTCCGATGGGATCAAGGACGGATTTGCAGAATCGTTGACGCTCGCCAACTCGGCGCAGGCGATCGCCGATTTCATCATCACCGGGCACGTGAAAGGCACGGACGACGCGCTCGTGCTGGTAGCGCAGTACGGAGCCTAACCCTCCCGAAATAGCGTCAGCGGCGCCCCCCGGCGCGGGATCCCTGACGGTTGGCCCGTTGCGCCCCGTGGTGCTGCGCCTCGCCGTTCCCGCCGTCGCGATGATGGCGTGCCATTTCTCCTTCAATCTGATCGACAGCATCTGGGTGGGACGGTTGATCGGACCGGCCGCGCTCGCGGCGGTATCGACCTCGGGATTCTACGTGTGGGTAGCGCTGAGTCTCGGCGAAATGGTCGAGATCGGGCTGATCGCCGTCGCGGCGCGGCGCCACGGCGAAGGCGACCCCAAGCGCGCGGCGCGTGCCGCCGCGGCGGCCGTGGCGTACGCCCTGTTCGCGGGGTTGGTCGTCAGCATCATCGGATTGCTGATCGCCGACGACCTGTTTCGCCTGATGACTGTGCCGCCCGAGGTCGCGAAGCTGGGTCATACCTATCTCACAACATGGGTGCTCGGCGGACCGTTGGTGTTCGGATTCTTTGCCGTCGAGGCCACGTTTCGCGCGGCGGGCGATACGCGCACGCCGTTCATCATGCTCGCGGCGTCGGTCTGTGTCTCGATCGTGCTCGATCCGTTGCTCATCGCCGGCGTCGGTCCGTTCCCACGACTCGGCGTGGAGGGGGCGGCACTGGCGTCGGTCATGGTGCGGGGCGGCGGATTCCTCGTGGGCCTGGTGATCGCGCTGCGTCGAGGACTGCTCCGTATCGCCGATCCGGACTGGCGCGCGCTCCCGACGATCGTTCGAATCGGCGCGCCGCTCTCGCTTGCCGGCGTACTGCTGTCGGTCATCTATATGTTGCTCACGCGCTTTACGTCGCGCTTCGGCACACCCGCCCTCGCGGCGCTCGGTATCGGACATAAGATGGAAGGGCTGGGCTTCATCGCGATCAGCGGCTTCGCGCTCGCCGCGAGCGCGCTCGTCGGCCAGAATCTCGGAGCGCGCCAGGAAGCGCGCGCGCGCGAAGCCGTACGCCTGACGGTGAGCTATTGCCTCATCGTCACGGTGACGACGGCGCTGGCGTTTCTGGTGATTCCAGCCCGGCTGGTAGCGCTGTTCACCTCGGATCCGCAGGTCATCGCGGATGGCGTCCTGTATCTGCGGGTCATCGCATTCGCGCAGATCGGGCAAAGCTTCGAGTTGATTCTCGAGGGAGCGCTCGCCGGGGCGGGCTACACGTTCTGGCCACAGGTCGCGAGCACCTCGCTCACCGCGATGCGGATTCCGCTCGCCGCCTGGTGGTCGCGCGCGATGGGCCTCGCGGGCATCTGGCTGGCGTTGAGCGTCACGGCCATCTCCCGCGGCATCGCCATGATCCTCTTCTGGAAGAGTGGCCGCTGGCGTACCGTGAGGGTCTAGATGGGAATCATCACGCTGCTCACCGACTTTGGAACCGTCGACAGCTACGTCGCCGAGGTGAAGGCCGAGATATTGTCGCGTGCGCCGGATGTGACGCTGGTCGACATCAGCCACGACGTGCCTCCCGGCGACATTCGGGCCGCGCAGTATCTGTTGAGTCGCGCCTGGAAGCGGTTCCCGGTTGGCACGATTCACCTTGCGATTGTGGACCCCGCGGTTGGCACCGAGCGCCGGGCGCTCGCTGCGGAAACGGGCGCCCACCGGTTCCTCGCCCCGGACAACGGATTGCTTTCGTTCCTCTCGCTCGATGCGCGATTCGTGGCACTTCCAGTGCCACGCGATGCGGCACCCACGTTTCACGGCCGCGACGTATTCGCGCCGGCGGTTGCCGCTCTCGCCTCAGGCAAGCGACTGGATCAGGTCGGCGAATCAATCAAACAACCACTTCGCTCGCCGCTGCCCACGCCGCGCTCGCAAGGCGATGGAGTAATCGGCGAGGTTCTCTATGTGGATCGGTTTGGTACGCTGGTCTCCAACATTTCGCCGGAGATGGTCGAGCCCGGTGTGCGAATCCGGGTTGCCGGCACCGAGGTTGGTCCGTTGCGACGGACGTTCGGGGACGCGGCGCGGGGGGCGCTCGTCGCGTTTACGGGGTCAGGGGGAACGGTGGAGATTGCGGTGCGGGACGGGAGTGCGGCCAGGCTACTGGGTGTCGGCGTGGGGGCGGAGGTTCGGGCCTAGGTCGTCCAATCTCCCGAAGGCGTCGGGACCTTCACCTGTGCCATCACGCGATCGGCGAAACCGGCGCGCGGCGAAAACTGCGGCAGCTGGACCAGCTCGAGAATCACCTTGCGCTCGCGGTCGGCCTCGACACGGCAAAGCGAGCAATCGGCGAGGTGCATCGCCCGCGTAGCGGGCAGCAGCCCCTGTGCCCAGAGCTCGATTTCGTCAGTCGTGAGATGCATGGCGAGGTCAGTCATTGGCTTGTCCTACGGCCTCCGGTTGGGACGGGTTTCACTCACGGCGCCCTTCGAGGTAGCCGCGCAATTCATTACGGGCCCGATGGATATAGGTTTTGACCGTGCCCAGCGGCAACTCCAGCGTCGTCGCGATTTCCTCGTAGGAATAACCCTCGACGTGCCGTAACAAGATGCATGACCGGTACTCGGGCCGCAGCCGGGCAATGGCCCGTTCGATCGCGGTCCCCAGCTCCCGGTTCTCCACTTCATCCAACGGGCTTTCGGCGCGGTCGCCGACTTGCAGCTGCGTCGCGCGCATCTGGTCGGGCGTCTCGGCGCTGGGCGCGCCGTCCAACGACAGCGTGTCGATGCTCTTGCGGCGCAAGTGATCGATCGCGGCGTTGTTCGCGATCTTGAAAATCCACGACGAGAACTTGAATTCGGGCCGGTAGGATTTAATGCCGTTCAGGACCTTGATAAACGTTTCCTGCGCCAGGTCTTCGGCGAGGGCGCGATCGCGCACCATGCGATAAAGCAAGGAAAACACGGGCCGCTCGTAGCGCCGCACCAGCTCGCGGAACGCCGCGTCGTGGCCCTGTTTTGCCCACGCCACGACCTGCTGATCGCTGGCGTCGCTTAAGTGGTCCGGCCTATCTTTCGCGCCTATGGCTCGCTCTCCAGCCTACGTGCGTGGCATGTTTACCGCGATCGCGCCGCGCTACGACTTCCTGAACCATCTGCTCAGCCTCAACGTGGATCGGTCGTGGCGCCGCACCGCGGTGGCGCGGCTCGGCTGGGAGGCGAAACCGGACGGCATCTATCTCGACCTCTGCGCCGGCACGCTCGACCTCGCCGCGGAGCTCGCCCGGCGGGACGGCTTCCGTGGCCGCGTGATCGGCGCTGACTTCGTAGTCCCGATGCTTGCGCGGGGCCGCGACAAGGCGCCTCGCACTTCTCCCGTCGCCGCAGACGCCCTGCAACTCCCCTTCCCCACGGCGCGGTTCGACGGCGCGGTGGTGGGATTCGGCGTTCGCAACCTCGCGGATTTGGACAGCGGTTTGCGCGAAGCCTATCGCGTCCTCAAGCCGGGTGCCCGTTTCGTCATCCTCGAGTTCGCGACGCCACGCTTCCCGCCGCTGCGCGCGCTGTATTTGTTCTACTTCCGGCGAATTCTCCCCACCATCGGCCGGCTGGTCTCGAAACATAGAGATGCCTATACCTACCTGCCAGAGTCGGTGCTCGCGTTTCCCGAGCCGGAAGCGCTGTCGCGCCGCCTCACGGACGCCGGATTCTCGCGCGTCGGGTTCGAGCGGCTGACCGGCGGGATCTGCGCCGTCCACTATGGCACTCGATAACCTGCGCGCCTTCATCGGCGCGATCGACGACGCGGGCGATCTCGTGCGCGTCGAGCAGCCGGTTTCCGTCGACAAAGAAATCACCGAAATCGCCGACCGCTGCATGAAATCGGCGGGTGGCGGACCGGGACTGCTCTTCACCCAGCCCACGCTGACCACCGGCGGGCGGTCACGGTATCCCGTCGCGATCAATCTCTTTGGGTCCGAACGTCGCATGTCGCTGGCGCTTGGCGTGGACTGTCTCGATCACGTCGGCGCGCGCATCAGTGAGCTCGTCGCGCTCAAAGTCCCCGAAGGCTTGCTCGGCAAACTGGCGATGCTGCCGCGACTCGCTGAGGTGGCGAAGTTTCCTCCGCGTACAGTGGGAGGTCGCGTTCCGTGTCAGGAGACGGTCGTCGAAAGAGCCGATGTCGACCTCGCGCAGTTCCCAGTGCCGATCTGCTGGCCCGAGGACGGCGGTCCGTATATCACGCTCGGAGGGGTGATCACCAAGGATCCTGTCTCCGGCGTGCGCAATGTCGGGATGTACCGGGTCCAGGTACTCGGCAAGAACGAGCTGGCGATGCACTGGCAGCGCCACAAAGTCGGCGCCGCGCACTGGCGTGCGATGGCTGAGCGGGGGGAGACGATGCCGGTGGCGATCGCGCTGGGCGGCGATCCGGCGAGCATCTATGCGGCGTCGGCGCCACTGCCGCCCACGATCGACGAATTCCTGTTCGCGGGATTTTTACGTGGCGAGCCGGTGCGCCTCGCCAAAGCGGTGACAGCGGACCTCGAGGTGCCCGCCGAAGCGGAAATCGTCATCGAGGGTTACATCGACCCACGGGAAGAGCTGGTACTCGAGGGACCGTTCGGGGACCACACGGGCTTCTATTCGCTGGCGGATTACTATCCGAAGGTCCACGTCACGGCCGTGACGCAGCGCCGCGATCCCATCTGGCCGCACACGATCGTCGGCCGCCCGCCGATGGAGGATTTTTATCTCGGTCACGCCACCGAGCGAATTTTCCTGCCGCTGCTGCGCCTCACCATCCCCGAGATCGTCGATCTGCACATGCCCGCCGAGGGAATATTTCACAACCTCGTGTTCGTGAGCATCGACAAACAGTACCCGGGCCAGGCGTACAAGGTGATGAACGGCTTGTGGGGCCAGGGCTTGATGTCGCTCGCCAAAGTGATCGTCGTGGTCGACAAGGACGTCAATGTCCGCGATACGAAGGAGGCGTGGTGGGTGGCGTTGAATCACATCGATCCCGAGCGTGACGTGCGTTTCACGATGGGGCCGATCGACGTGCTCGATCACTCGAGCCGCGCGTTCACCTACGGATCGAAGATGGGGATCGACGCGACGCGCAAATGGAAAGAGGAGGGGTTTACGCGCGAGTGGCCGAATAAAATCGTCATGGATCCGGAGACCAAGCAGAGAGTAGATGCCAGGTGGAAGGATCTGGGGATTGACGTCTGACGGTGAACGTTCCATCCGCGAAGGTCAGACGCTCGGCGGCGAATCGCTGCTCGTGCGGTATATCAACTTCGTCAGGCTTCCGCACACGGTCTTCGCACTGCCGTTCGCGTTACTCGGCGTGGTGGTCGCGTCGTACCGCCAGCCGGTGACCTGGCGTGTCGTCGTACTGGTCGTCCTGGCATTTACCGCCGCGCGGTTCGTCGCGATGGGATTCAATCGCATTGTCGACCGGCGTCTCGACGCGCGCAACCCGCGCACCGAGCGGCGCGAATTGCCGGCCGGTCGCCTGACGCTCAGCCAGGCGTGGGCCGCGGTGCTCTTCGCGATGGTGGTGTTTCTCTGGACGGCGTGGGCGCTGAACCCATTGTGCGCCGCGCTCGCGCCGCTCGCCCTGATCTGGATTGCGACGTACAGCTACACGAAGCGGTTCACGGACTGGTCGCACGTCTGGCTGGGTGGGTCGCTCGCGATGGCGCCGGTCGGAGGTTATGTCGCCGTCACCGGCGCCTGGAGCGACCCCTGGTGGCTGCTGGTCGTAGTCGCCTTCGCCGTGACGCTGTGGGTCGCGGGGTTCGACATCTTCTACGCGCTGCAGGACGAAGTGATAGACCGCGCGCAGGGTCTGCGGTCGCTGGTCGTGCGCATGGGGCAGGCGCCTTCGATCTTGATTGCGAAGGCGATTCACGGACTCGCCATCGTCGCACTGATCGTCTTTGGATATGCGGCGCGCCTGGGCTGGCCCTATTATGCCGGCGTGGGTGTCGCGGCCGGGCTGATGGTGTGGGAGCATCAGCTCGTCAAACCGGGCGACTTATCGCGACTGGATGCGGCGTTTTTTACGGCCAATGGGATCGTCAGTATCGTCGTGTTTCTTGGAGCGCTCGTGGATCGGATCGTATGAAAAAGGGGAAGGGGGAAGGGGGAAGAGGGAAAGGTACAGCAAGACCCGAACGGGCCTTACCCTTCCCCCTTCCCGCGTCCCCCTTCCCCAAGGGTCCTCCGCGGCATCCGAAGCGTTCGCCGACGCCCAACCGCCGTGGCCGCTAGCCCCCCCCCCCCGCCGCCGCTCGTCTTCGCCATCACCGGCGCGTCAGGTGCGCCATACGCCGTGCGCCTCCTCGAGATGCTGGCGAATCATCACGTCGCCACCTGGCTGCTCATCTCGGCTCACGGCTGGCGACTGCTGTCTGAGGAGTGCGGCATCAAGGAAGAGGCCGCCTTGAAGCAGGCGACCGGAGGCGACTGGTCGTGCGTGCGCAGCTTCAACGACAGTGATCGTGGCGCCGAGCCGGCTTCGGGGTCGGTGCGGACGCTCGGAATGGTGGTGTGCCCATGTTCGATGGGGACGCTGGCCGCGATCGCGCACGGAACCAGCCGGTCGTTGATCGAGCGGGCGGCCGACGTGACGCTCAAGGAACGGCGCAAACTCGTCCTCGTGCCGCGCGAGACGCCGCTCTCGCTGGTGCATTTGCGCAACATGACGGCGGCGGCGGAGGCGGGTGCGATCGTGCTTCCGGCGGCGCCCGGATTTTACCAACGACCGCAAAAGGTCAGTGAGCTGGTCGACTTCATCGTGCAGCGGATCGTGGATCACTTTGGGCTCGCCATCAATTTGACCAAACGGTGGGAAGGCTGACGCTGGACGTTCGCGAGCTGTTATCCCGGGAGGTCACGCCCGAGCTCTATCGGGAGATCCGCGAGCTCTGGAAGTCGCATTCGATCGCCGAGGACAAGCGCGACATCGCCGGGCTGATCGCGACGCTCACTCCCGACTGTGTGTATGAAGTCTTGCCGGATGGCGGCCGGTGGGAGGGACACGCCGGAGCGACGCGGTTTTACATGGAGCTGCTCTCCGCGTTTCCCGACATCCATTTCGATCTTCAGACGATCGTCATCGGACCGCAAGGCGTTTGCGAAGAGGCGCGCGTCAACGGAACTCACAAAGGCAAGTGGCTCGCTCGCGCCCCCACCGGACAGAAGGTCGAATTTCGCGTCGTCATCTTTTTTCCGTGGGATCCGAAGGGGCGCAAGTTCGCTGGTGAGCGCGTGTTTCTCCTGCCATGAACGGCTGCTTCGCGGCTCTCGCCATCCTCTCGCTCCTACAGGACACGACGCACTACACACACGCCGACACGCTGCGCGGTTCCAACGGACCCGCGCGCGCGTGGTGGGACGTGCAGTTCTACGACTTGCACGTGCGCGTGAATGTGGCGGACTCATCGGTCCGAGGCTGGAACGCGATTACCTATCGGGTCCTCCAGCCGTCGCGGGACATGCAGATCGATCTGCAGCAGCCGCTCGAAATCGACCGCATCGTGCAGGATGGGCGGAACCTCACGTTCCGGAGGGACGGCAACGCGTTCTTCGTGACGCTGGGCGCGAATCAGCGCGCCGGCGAGACTCGCGCGATCACGGTTGGGTATCATGGAAAGCCCCACGTGGGGCGGCGCCTCCCCTGGGATGGCGGGTTCACGTTTTCCCGGGACAGCCTGGGCCAGACCTGGATCGCGACCGCCAATGAAGGCGTGGGTGCGAGCATCTGGTGGCCCAACAAGGACTACCTGGGCGACGAGCCCGACAGCCAGCGCATCGCGATCACCGTGCCGGATCCGTTGATCGACGTCTCAAACGGCCGGCTGCGGAGCACCACGCACAATCGCGACGGCACGACGACGTACGAATGGTTCGTGTCGAGTCCGATCAACAACTATGACGTCACGATCAACGCGGGTCAGTACGGTCATTTCAGTGATACGCTGGACGGCGAGGCCGGACGACTGACGCTCGACTTCTGGGCGCTGGCCTACCACGTCGACACCGCAAAGCACCACTTCCAGCAGGTGATCCCGATGTTGCACTGCTTCGAGCACTGGTTCGGCCCGTATCCCTGGTACGCCGACGGCTACAAACTCGTCGAGACGCCCCACCTCGGGATGGAGCACCAGAGCGCAATCGCGTACGGCAACCATTACCTAAATGGGTACCTGGGGCGCGACCTGTCGCGGACCGGCATCGGGTTGCAATGGGACTTCATCATCGTCCACGAGAGCGCCCACGAGTGGTTCGGCAACAACATCTCGGATCAGGATCGCGCCGACATGTGGCTGCACGAGAGCTTTGCCAACTACGCGGAGGCGATCTACACCGAGTGCCGGCTCGGCAAGACCGCGGGCGCGGCGTACATGATCGGCGCACGCGCGGGCGTGCGGAATGATCGGCCCGTCATTCCGGCGTACGGAGTGAATGCGCAGGGCTCGGGCGACATGTATCCCAAAGGCGGGAACATGTTGCTGACCATTCGGACCATCATCGACGATGACGCGAAGTGGCGTGACATCCTGCGCGGGTTGAACAAGACGTTCTATCACCAGACCGTGACCGGCCGGCAGGTGGAGGATTACATCAGCCGGGAGGCGGGCATCGATCTCAGTAAGGTCTTCGCGCAGTATCTCACCACCACGCACATCCCAGCGTTCGAGTACCGCGTCCAGAATGGTGCGCTCGCGTATCACTGGTCGGACGTCGTACCCGGCTTCGATATGCGGCTTCGCGTGAACATTCCCGGATTGGGCAGTCGGCTGCTGCATCCCACCGAAGCGTGGCAGACACTCGACGGCACGTCACCTCGGGCTGCCGAGCTCACCGTTGACGAGAACTTCTACGTAACAGTGCGCGCCGCGCCGTGAGGCTTGGCGTCATCTCGGATACGCATGGCCTGTTGCGTCCGCAGGTCTTCGATCTTTTTCGGGAAGTCGATCACATTCTCCACGGCGGCGACGTGGGGAAGTGGGACGTGATGATCGAGCTGCAAACGATCGCCCCCGTCACCGCCGTCTACGGCAACAGCGACGCCTTCGACGTTCGGGCCAAATTGCCCCAGGTGGCCGAGATCGAGCTGGACGGATTCCCGATCGTCGTAACGCACGGGGATCAGTTCGGCAGCCCCAATCCTGCGAAGCTCCATGAGGCGTTTCCCAAGGCCGAGATCATCATTTTTGGGCATAGCCACCGGCCGTTGCTCGAGCTCGTGGATAAGACGGTCACCGTGATGAATCCGGGTGGAGCGGGTGCGCCGCGATTTGGCATTCCGCCGAGCGTGGGAATCTTGGAGCTCGAACCGGGGATTCCGCCGCGGGGGAGGATTGTGCCGCTGCCCATTTCGTGAAACTGCTCGTCCCCCTTGCCCGTCGTTGTCTGTCTTCATAGTTTGCTCGAAGCAAGCCCCGTCGTTTGCAATCACGAATGGAAAGGGATTCTCGCTGAAATGATTCGTCACTCCACCGTTACGCCCCTGCTGCGCTGCATCCTGCTCGTGCCGTTTGCGGATGCGCGTGGGCGTATTGCGTCCGGCATCGCCGGCGCCGGTGGAGGTGGAGGAGCACCCTAGAAGTCGATCGGATCTTATTCGTGCCGTGATCCGGCCTTCCGGGTGCTTCATGGGACCTGGGAGGCCGTTCTGTTGCACATGAGGCGAGGATCACGGACATGAGCACGCTGAACCATCTCGACGATCAAATCATCGCGCGTTACACCGCTCAGCCGCCGCGGCTGCCTCTCGAGCTGCGGCGCGAGATCGAGCGCGCCTGGCAGGGAGCGCCCGTCCAACTCTACGCCCTCGCGGACCTGGACCAAAGCCTGCGCCTCACCGAGGCGTGGGTGGCACTCGGTCCGCGGCACGTTGCCTTGGGTTGCAGAGCGGGGGATGGCTGGGAGATTCGGAGTGTCGAGCGTGGCCGCATCGAGGCGGTGCGCGAAGCACCGGGCCTCTCCGCCAACACGCTGTCGATCCTCGGCAGCCCGGGCGAGCCGGCGCTGCTGCTGGTGCGCTACACCCACCGGCAGCGGTGCGCCTTCGAAAACATCCGGTTCATCCTCGAGGAGCAGCTCGAAGCGAGCGGAGGATCCCGTGAGATGCCGCCCGTGGACGCCGATCGCGTCTACGCCGAGAGCATTGCGCGACCGGTACGCGAGGCGCAGGCGCTGGTCGCCGGACATCAAACGGCCGTCATTCGTCGGCTGCTCGGCTACCTGAGGCCCTATCGCCGCCAGCTTGCGCTGGGGATGACGGCGGCGACGGTGATCACGCTCGTCAGCCTGGTGCCGCCGTATCTCGCGGGACATCTGATCGACCGCGTCGTACGGCCGGCGCAGGCCGGGAAGCTCTCGCTCGCGCGCGCATCGACGATCGCGTGGATCGCGGTCGCGGCGATGGCGCTCGTGTATCTCGTGCGCCAGGCAGCGGCCCACGTGCGTCTGCGCCTGATGTCCATTCTCGGCGAATGGGTGGCGCGCGACCTGCGCAGCGAGCTGTACGAGCACATCCAGCGGCTGAGCCTGGCGTTCTTTTCACGCAAGCGGACCGGCAGCCTGATCACGCGCGTCTCGGCGGACACCGATCGGCTCTGGGAATTTCTGGCGTTCGGCGTGGTCGATGTGTCGCTATCGCTGGTGATGCTCGCGGGCCTTGGCGTCGTGTTGTTGACGCTCGACTGGCGCCTCGGTCTGGTGATGACGTTGCCCGTGCCGCTGTTCTGCTGGCTGATCTATCGGCACGGAGAAAACATCAGCCGGCTGTTCATTCGGGCGTGGCGGAAGTGGTCGCGGGTGACGGACGTGCTCTCCGACACGATTCCCGGGATCCGAGTCGTCAAGGCGTTCAATCAGGAGCATCGCGAGATCGAGCGCTTCGGCGAGCGCAACCAGGATGTGACGGCGGAGTTCAACCGCATCCACGCGTCGTGGACCACATTCTGGCCGCTGCTGATGCTCGGTGTGCACACGATGACGGTCATGGTGTGGGTGTTCGCGGTGCCCCGGCTGCTCGGGAGCGGCGCCGCACTCCCGGTGGGAACGTTCGTCTCGTTCCTGCTCTACACCACGATGTTCATCGCCCCGATCGAAGTGATCGGGCAGATGGCGCGCACCATCAACCGCGCGACCACCTCGGCGCACCGCGTGTTCGAGGTCCTGGACACCGAGCCCGAGGTGCGTGACGTCGCGGCACCCGTCCGGCTCGAGCCGGTGCATGGTCGCATGACGTTCGAGCATGTGACGTTCGGCTACGACGGCGTTCGTCAGGTGCTGCGCGCCATGAGCTTCGACGTGCATCCCGGCGAGCTGATCGGTCTGGTCGGCCCATCGGGCGGCGGCAAGACGACGATCGTGAACCTGATCGCGCGCTTCTACGACGTGACCGGAGGAGCGATTCGCGTTGACGGCGTCGACATCAGGCGCCTCGACACGGGACACTATCGCCGGCAGATCGGCATGGTGCTTCAGGACCCGTACCTGTTTCACGGTACGATCCTGGAGAATATCCGCTACGGCTTGCCCGACGCGTCGCTTGGCCAGATCGTCGCGGCGGCGCAGGCGGCGAATGCGCACGACTTCATCACCAAGCTGCAACACGGCTATGACACGGTGGTGGGGGAGCGTGGGCATACGCTGTCGGGCGGCGAGCGCCAGCGCGTGTCGATCGCGCGCGCGATCCTCCACGATCCTCGGATCCTCATTCTCGACGAGGCGACGAGCAGCGTGGATACGGAGACAGAGCGCGAAATCCAGCAGGCGCTCGAGCGACTGGTGTCGGGGCGGACGGTATTCGCCATTGCGCATCGGCTCTCGACGCTGCGCAAGGCTTCGCGGCTCTTTGTGATCGAGGACGGCCGGCTGGTGGAGCACGGCACTCATGCCGAGCTGCTGGCGAAGCCCGACGGAAAGTATCGGCGGTTGTACGAGCTGCAGCTGCAGCTCCAGTAGAAAGGAGGAACGCTATGACGCTGGTCGCAACTGAACGCGAAGCACCGACGCTACGCCTGGAGTGGCGGTCCGATGGCTCGCTGTGGGCGTTGCGCGGCGGGGAGGAGCGCCCTGTGGCCGTACGCCGCTGCTTCCCGTGGTCGGAGCCCGCTCGGTATCTGTCCCTGCGCGAATCGGAGGAGGAGGAGTTCGCCGTGGTCCGCGATCCCGCGGATCTGGACGCACGCTCCCGGGCCGCCCTCGAGATGGCGCTGGCGGTCGCGGGATTCGTGTTCGAAGTGACGCGCCTGCTGGAGATCGAGGAGGAAGTCGAGATCCGGCATTGGCGGGTCGAGACTCGGCAGGGTCCGCGCACGTTTCAGACCCGGCTCGACGATTGGCCGCGTGTGTTGCCACACGGCGGCCTGTTGATCCGCGATCTGGCGGGTGACCTCTATCATCTTGCCAACCCGGAGCGTCTCGATCGGAAGAGCCGAGACCTGTTGTGGGCGTTTGTGGACTAGCGTTGGCAACGCGGGCAGAACGTCGTCGCGCGCAAGTCGATCGTGTGCGTGGTAACGAGCTTCTTGCCGCAGCGCGTACACGGCTCGCCGCCGCGCCCGTACACGCGTAACTCGAACTGAAAGCGTCCTCGCCCGCCGGTCCCCGTGCGATAGTCGCGCACGGTGGTACCGGCGGCCTCGACGGCTCGACCCAGGATCCCGACCGTCGCTTCGTGCAGGGCGGCAAACTCGCTGAGACTGAGTTTGTGCGTGGGCTTGGATGGATCGATGCCGGCTTCGAACAACGCCTCGTTCGCGTAGATATTGCCAACGCCGGCAATGCGGCGCTGATCCATGATCGCTTTCTTCACCGCCGTTCGGGTCGTTCTCAGCCGCTCGGCGAACACGAACGGCGTGAACGTTTCGTCGAGCGGTTCCGGACCGATCCGCTCGGTGTACGCTTTCCACCCCTTCTCATCGAGCAACCAGATCGTGCCCAGGCGGCGCACGTCCCGATAAACGAAACGGCGGCCCTCGTTCAGCGTGCAGATGAGCACGGCATACTTGGTCTGCTCTTTGGTGAGCGGCCTTTCGTGGACGACCAGCGAGCCCGTCATGCGGGGCTGGATGATCATGCGATGGCCGCTCGACAGCCGGAACACGGCGTGCTTGGCGCGTCGCGTGACTTGCTCGATCGTGTTGCCTCGCAACGTCTTGATGAGACGATCCTTGGAAACGTGACGGAGGACGTCTGTTTTGTTCAGCTGTACGCGCGTGATACGAAAGCCCTCGAGCCGTGGCGCCAGCTCGCGGACGATGGTCTCGACTTCAGGCAGCTCCGGCACGCTGGATCTCCCGCCAGGCGACGTCGCGGCGCCAGGTCTTGCCTTCGAACTTGATGCGCTCCGCCGCGGCCCTGCTGGCTGCGGCGGCAGCGGGCACGTCGGCGCCCAACCCGGTCACACTGAATACCCGGCCTCCGGCGGTCCGCAGCCTGCCGTCGGGATCGCGGTAGGTGCCGGCATGAAAGACGATCACGTCTTCGCCCAGCTCATCGCGCGTCGGAAGATTGATCGCTACGCCTTTCTCGGGGTTCTCCGGATAGCCGCGGGCCGCGAGCACCGTCGTCACCGCGGCGCGTTCGGCTTCGAGCAGCGACTGCCGGGCGGGCGGGCTCCAACGACCCATCCCAATGTCAGCGAGGTGCTCGGTAAAACCGCGCGGGAGCGCGGGGAGAAGCACCTGAGTCTCGGGGTCTCCGAAGCGCGCGTTGAATTCGAGCACACTCGGCGTTCCATCAGGAAGTATCATCAGGCCCGCATACAGCACGCCTTCGTAGGGCGCTCCCTGCGCCGCAACTTCGCGGAGCACCGGCTCAAAGACATCGGTGCGGACTCGCGCCAACAGCTGGTCGCTGGCGATGCCGACGGGGCAATACGCGCCCATCCCGCCGGTGTTCGGGCCGGTGTCGCCCTCGCCGAGCCGTTTGTGATCCTGCGCGGCCGGGAGCAGCACGACGCGGTCGCCGTCCGTCAGGCCGAGGACGGACAGCTCTTCACCGTCGAGAAACTCCTCGACGAGCAGCTCCTTCCCTGCGTCTCCCAACGACCCGGCAAGCATCGCCCGCGCGACAGCGGCCGCCTCCTCGCGCGTCTTGCAGACGACCGCGCCTTTCCCCGCCGCCAGGCCCGAAGCTTTGACGACGAGCGGTTCGGCGTGCTCGCGGATGTAATCGAGCGCGGGTGTCAGCTCGACGAAGGTCGCGCTGGCGGCGGTCGGCACGCCGGCGCGACGCATCACTTCCTTCGCGTAGGCCTTCGATGACTCGAGTCGTGCCGCGGCGGCGGTCGGGCCAAAGACCGCGCGGCCGTCGTCGCGCAGCTGGTCGGCGAGACCGGCGGCGAGCGGCGCCTCGGGACCGATGACGACGAGATCGATGTCGTGCGTGCGAACGGCGGCGCGAAGCTCGTCGAGCGCCGTGGCAGCGATCTGGAGATTGGTGGCGAGTGTGGCGGTACCGGGGTTGCCCGGCGCGGCGAACAGCGTCAGATCGTCGGACGACGAGGCGGCGTCGCGGCGCAGTGCCCAGCACAGGGCATGCTCGCGGCCGCCGCCTCCGACAACCAGTACTCTCACCTCTTTTTGAACGCGTCCGTAAACGCCTGGGCGGCCCGTTTGGCGGTATCCACCACGTCGTTCACGACCGCTTTTGCTTCCTTCATATAGTGCGCGGAGGCTTCGTCGATGTCCTTGTCGATCGGCCGGTTCTCGGCGTCGGGCCCGCGCCGCGTATACTCGCCGCTCAAAATGCGATCATACACCCCCGCTTCGATCCAGCGCTGGAGCTCAGCGGCGCGCAGCGTGTTGAAGGGATGCGACTGATCGAGCGTATTGAGGATCTTGAAGATGCGATCGACGGCGCCGCCGCTCTCCTCGTACTCTTTGGCCTGGGCCAGGAACGTATTCAAGTCCATCTCTTTCATGTCACCGCCGCCCGCCATCTTCAAAAACATCCGCATCGAGGCGTTCGGGTCCTGCGAGGCAATCAGGCCGGCGCGGTCGGACGACAGCTCGCTCTTGCGGAACCACTCCATCAACGCGAAGCGAATCGGCGCGAGGAAGAGACCGGCGAGGAACGGCAGCATGTTCGCGCTCACGAACACGATGATCACGAGGATCGTGTGGTAGAGTGCGTGGCCGCTCATGATGTGCCCGAGCTCGTGCCCGAGCAGCGTGCGCATCTCGTCGTCATCGAGCAGTTTGAGCGTCCCCGAATTGATGACGATGAAGGGCCGCTCGACACCGAATGCACCGGCATTGACGAAGGGCGTCTGCGAAACGAACAGCTCCGGCCGGTCCGGCCAGTCCATCGTCGTGAGGGCGTCGGTGTAGAGCTGGTTGAGCTTGGAAAACTGCGTCGGGCCGACGCGAACGGCATTCGCCTGGAACAGCAGGCGGATGCCCCGTTCGCCGAAGAAGCCAACGATTTTCTTTACGACTTCATCAAATCCGGGCACCGACCGCAGGGTTTGGAGCGCGGCGCGGTCGGCGGGATGCTCCCACGAAACGGGAGCGATCTGCGTGAGCACGCGGCGCGGACGGGCGGCGGGCAATGTGGCGTCAGTCATCTATTCGTTCTCCACCCATGGGATTCCACAACTACGTTCTGCACGACCATGTGTTTCCGTTACGATCAATCGTCCACCAGCGCCTGATCCAGGTCCCCAATCAAGTCCTCGACATCTTCGATTCCTACCGATAACCGCACCAGGCTGTCGGTGAGCCCCATCCGGCGGCGCATCTCGGGCGGCACGCTGGCGTGCGTCATGGACGCGGGATGCCCGATGAGACTCTCGACACCGCCCAGCGATTCCGCCAGCGCGAAAATCTTGGTGCGTTCGACGAAGCGACGCGTAAAGGCGACGTCGCCCAGCTCGATGCTGATCATCCCGCCGAATCCCCTCATTTGTCGAGTCGCGAGCTCGTGCTGGGGATGGGAGCGCAGGCCGGGGTAATACACGCGCTTGATTCTGGGATGTTTCTCCAACCAGTCGGCGATCCGACGACCGCTCGCATCATGCTGGCGCATTCGCAGCGCCAGCGTCTTCGTACCGCGCAGCGCCAGCCAGCAGTCGAATGGACCGGGGATCGCGCCCGAGGAGTTCTGAATGAAGCCGAGCCGTTCGGCGACGTCGTCGCTCGTGGCGACGAGCATGCCGCCCACCATATCCGAATGGCCGTTCAAGTATTTCGTTGTCGAATGCAGGACGATGTCGGCGCCGAACTCGAGCGGCTGTTGGAAGTAGGGCGTCGCGAAGGTGTTGTCGACGACGAACAGCGCGCGCGCTTTGCGGGCGATCTCCCCCGTCGCGGCGAGGTCGCACAGACGCATCATCGGGTTCGTTGGCGTCTCGGCGTAGACGATCTTGGTGGCCGGTGTGACGGCGGCCGCGACGGCCTTCGTATCACCGCCGTCAACGAACGTGAACGTGATCCCCATGCGCGCCCAGATGTGCGTCATCTGCCGATGCGAGCCGCCGTACACATTCTCGCCGCTGACGACGTGATCACCCGCCGACAGCAGCTTCATCACCGCGTCGAGCGCCGCGAGCCCTGAGCCGAATGCGAAACCATGGCGACCGCCTTCGAGCGCGGCGACGTTGCGCTCGAGTGCCTCACGCGTCGGATTGCGGGTGCGGGCGTACTCGTAGCCCTTGTGGCGCCCGAGGCCCTCCTGCACGTATGTGGAGGTCTGATAGATCGGCTGCATGACGGCGCCGCTTAGGGGATCGCCTACGTAACCGGCATGCACGGCGCGGGTCGCGAACCGTCTGGCGAGATCGTGCTCGGCGATGCGCGTCATGGCCGGAACGTAAGGGCGGCTTCCGCCAGGGGCAAGCGATAGATACGTTAGCGGCGATGCCCAACTTCTCCGGAATGCGCTGTCTCGTCGTCGACGATGAGCCGCGGCTGCGGCGCGTGTTGGTCCGGTTGCTCGAGGGCGACGGCTTTGCGTGCGCGGAGGCAGGCTCGGGCGTCGAGGCGCTCGCCGAGCTCGAGCGCCAGCCGGTGCCGCTCGTCATCTCCGATCTGCGGATGCCGGAGATGGACGGCGTTACACTCCTGCGCGAAGTCATCACGCGCTGGCCGGAGACGGCGGTTATCGTGGTGACCGCGGTCGCCGAAGTCGAAAGCGCCGTCGCCTGTCTTCAGATGGGCGCGCTCGATTACGTCGCCAAACCGTTTCATCTCGACGAAGTCCGGGCGCGCGTCTCCCAGGCGCTCGACAAGCGCCGCCTCCTGATCGAAAACCGCAGCTATCAAAAAAACCTCGAGGTTCGGGTCGAGGCGCAGGCACGGCGCATCGAGGAGCTGTTTCTCGAGGGCGTGCACGCGCTGGTCTACGCACTCGAGGCGAAAGACGCCTACACCCGCGGTCACTCCATGCGGGTCGCGAATTACTCGGTCGCAATCGCGCGCGCGCTGTCGCTCGATTCCGATCTGATCGACACGATCGCGCTCGGCGCCGAGCTGCATGACGTCGGGAAGATCGGCGTCAGCGAGAGCGTGCTGCATAAGGCCGGGAAGCTGTCCGACGCCGAGTACCGGCACATCATGGAGCACATGGTGATTGGGGCGCGCATTCTCGGACCGCTGATGCGCGACGCCCCCGGTGCGCTCGCGATCGTGCGCTCCCATCACGAGCGCCTCGACGGCCGTGGCTTCCCGGATGGCTTGAAGGGGAGCGCCATTCCGTTCGAGGCACGGCTCGTCAGCGTCGCCGACGCGTTCGACGCCATGACGAGCGTGCGTCCCTACCGGCCGTCGCTGTCGGTCAAGCACGCCATGCGGGAGCTCGAAGAAGGGAAGGGCGTTCAGTTTGACGCGGAGATTGTGAAGGGATTCCTGCGCGCGTTCGCCGAGGACACCGCGCTGCCTATCCCCACGCCTCAGCTGCAACCCCTACGCCTGCCTACCCGGGCCATGGAAGCGCGCCGGGCCTAGAAGCCTCACTCACACATTAGATTGGCGTCCATGTCCGACACCCTGATGATCAGCGTGTCGGGGGTTCGGGGTCTTGTCGGTACGGACCTCACCCCCGAGGTCGTCGCCCGATGGGCCGCGGCCTTTGGAACGTGGGCGGGGACCGGAATACGGGATACGCGAAACGGGAAACGTGGCCGACGGGTCCGCATCGTGCTCGGGCGCGATGCCCGTACCTCCGGGCCGATGTTCGCGGATGCAGCGACCGCCGGACTGATGTCGGTCGGTTGCAACATCATCGATGTGGGATTGGTCCCGACTCCTACGGTTCAACTGGCGGTGGAGCACCACAAGGCGGCAGGCGGAATTATTCTAACGGCGAGCCACAATCCCATCGAATGGAACGCCCTCAAGTTCGTCGGTTCCGATGGCATCTTTCTTGATGGCGTAGCCGGCACGCGGGTACGCGAATTGGCGGCCGGGGATTCCCTGCCACGAGCCAACTACAATGCGATCGGCGGTGTGGAGGCGGACTCGGACGCGATATCCCGCCATCTCGCCGCCGTGTTCGCGCTTCGTGGGGTCGATGTCCGGGCCATTCGCAAGCGTCGCTTTCGCGTGGCGCTCGATACGGTGCGCGGCGCTGGCGGCGCGGTCATGCCGGAGCTGCTCGAGCGGTTGGGGTGCCGGGTCACGGCGATCAATCTCGACACCGACGGGTTGTTCCCGCGTCCGCCCGAGCCCGTCCCGGAGAACCTGAAAGCGCTCGGCGCGCTGGTGCGACGCACGAAGGCTGACGTCGGCATCGCGGTTGATCCGGACGTTGACCGGCTGGCGATCGTAGACGAGCGTGGCAACGCGATTGGCGAAGACTATACGCTGGCGTTCGCGATTCGAGCAGTCTTGGGGAAGAGGGACGGGGGAAGAGGGAAGGGTAAGACCGTCGTTTGCAATCTCTCGACGAGTCTGGTTGTCGAGGATGCCGCGAGGGAATTCGGCGCCACAGTTGTGCGCGCTCCCGTCGGCGAAGCGAATGTCGCCCGCAAGATGATCGAGCTGAAGGCCGTGATCGGCGGTGAAGGGAATGGTGGCGTGATGTATCCGGCGCTGCACGTTGGTCGCGATGCGCCGGTGGCTGGGGCGCTGCTGCTCGCCCTGCTCGCTCGCGAACGGGCGACGGTGAGCGAACTCGTGGGCCGGGCACCGCGTTACACGATCGTAAAAGCAAAGGTCCCCCGAGGAGCGCGGCTCGAGCAAGTATACGAAGGGTTACGAAAACGATTTGGTGATGCGAAGGTGGATACGCGGGATGGACTGCGACTCGCCTGGCCCGATCGCTGGCTGCATGTGCGGCCCTCCGGGACCGAACCGGTTATTCGATTGATCGCCGAAGCGCCGACGAGCGCGGACGCGCAACGCTTGATAGAGGAAGGTCGACAATTATGTGCGGCATCGTAGGCTACACGGGCAAGCGGGCGGCGGCACCGCTCGTGCTCGAAGGCCTGAAGCGCCTCGAGTATCGCGGCTATGACTCCGCCGGGCTCGCGATCGTGAACGGCGGCCTCGAGGTCTTCCGCACACCGGGGAAGATCGCAGCGCTCGAGCGCGAGCTCGGCGCCACTCTGCCAATCGGCACCACAGCCATCGCGCATACCCGTTGGGCGACGCACGGCGTGCCCAATACCGTCAACGCGCATCCCCACGTCGACTGCGGCGGCACGCTCGCGCTCGTCCACAACGGCATCATCGAGAACGCGGGCGCGCTGCGCCAGGCGCTGACACAGCGCGGTCACGTCTTTCGCTCGCAGACCGACACCGAAGTTCTCTCCCATCTGATCGAAGAGACGCACACCAAGGGCACGCCTCTGGTGGACGCGACCGCCGCGGCGCTGCGGCAGGTCGAAGGCGCGTACGGCATCGCCGTGATCTCGGCGCGCGAGCCCGATACGCTCGTCGCCGCGCGGCGCGGGTCGCCGCTGCTCGTCGCTATCGGCACTGGAGAGAATTGGGTCGCATCCGATGCGTCCGCGGTGCTGGCGCACACGCGCTCCGTCGTGTACTTGGACGACGGCGAGATCGCCGAAGTCACGCCGGGCGATTACCGGATCATGGATCTCGCCGCTGCGGAGAAAGAGAAGGCGGTCACGCAGGTGGAATGGGACCTCGCCACCATCGAGCGGGGCGGCTACGCCCACTTCATGCTCAAGGAGATCATGGAGCAGCCGGAGAGCGTGCACAACACACTGCGCGGCCGCCTGCTCGAGGAAGAGGGAACGGTCCGATTCGGCGGACTGAACATCACCGATGAGGACCTGCTCAAGGTGCAGCGCATCGTCATCACGGCGTGCGGCACGTCGTGGCACTCGGGACTCATCGGCGAATACATGATGGAGGAGCTGGCGCGAATCCCGACCGAGGTCGAGTACGCCTCCGAGTTCCGCTACCGGAATCCGATTGTCGACGAGCGCACGCTGGTCGTCGGGATCTCGCAGTCCGGCGAGACCGCGGACACCCTCGCCGCGCTGCGCGAAGCCAAGCGACGCGGCGCGCGCACGCTGGGCCTCGTCAACGTCGTCGGCAGTACGATCGCGCGCGAGGTGGACGGCGGTATTTACCTGCACGCGGGCCCCGAAATCGGCGTCGCGAGCACGAAAGCGTTCACGAGCCAGATCGTGGCGTTGGCGGCGCTCACGTTGAAGATGGGGCGGCTGCGGGCGCTCTCGATTCTGCAGGGAAGGGAAGTGGTTCGCGCCCTCGCGAAGCTTCCCGATCTGGTGCAACAAGTGCTCGCGAAGGCGCCGCAGATCGAACAGCTTGCCGACCGGTTGGTGCGCGCGCAGAACGTGCTCTACCTGGGCCGTGGCTACAACTTCCCCGTCGCGCTCGAGGGCGCGCTCAAGCTCAAGGAAATCTCCTACATCCACGCCGAGGGCTACCCTGCGGCCGAGATGAAGCACGGGCCGATTGCGTTGATCGACGATCTGATGCCGGTCGTCTTCATCGCCCCCAATGATGCGGTGCATCACAAGGTCGTCAGCAACATCGAGGAAGTGAAAGCGCGAGGCGGGCGGGTCATCGCCATCGTGACGGAGGGCGACACCGCGCTCGACAAGCTCGCCGATTACCGGATCGAGATCCCGGAGACGCTGGATCTGCTGACGCCGGTGCTGAGCGTCCTGCCGCTGCAACTGCTCGCCTACTACATCGCGGTGCGGCGCGGCTGCAACGTCGATCAGCCGCGGAACCTGGCGAAGAGCGTCACCGTCGAGTGAGGGTCATCCTCCAGCGAGTGTCTCGGGCGCAGGTGCGTGTCGCAGGCCGGGTTACCGGAACCATCGGGGGGGGGCCCGGCTTTCTTGTGCTCGCCGGTTTCGCGCCGGCGGACACCGAAGCGTCGCTCGAATGGATGGCGGAGAAGATCCTCGGGTTGCGTGTGTTCGGGGACGCCGAAGGCAAGATGAACCGCGACCTCGCGGAGACGGGAGGCGCGGTTCTCGTGGTGCCACAATTCACCCTCTACGGCGACGCGAGCAAGGGCCGCCGTCCGAGCTTCATCGGCGCGGCGCCTCCAAACCTGGCCATTCCGCTTTACGAGAAGTTCGTGGCACTGCTCCGTGAGAAGTCGGGCGGCAAGATTCCGGTCGAGACGGGGGAGTTTGGCGCGATGATGGAAGTCGAACTGGTCAACGACGGCCCGGTGACGTTGATTCTGGAGAAGTGAAACCGATCGTCCTCGCGTCCGGCTCGCCGCGCCGCAAGCAGCTCCTCGAAATGTTGCGCATTCCCTTCCGCGTCATTCCACCCCACGTGGACGAGCACGTCATCGCGGGTGAGGCTCCGGACGCCTATGTGACGCGTCTGTCCCGCGCTAAAGCGCAGGCGGTTGCGCCGCAGGCGCCCGGCGACGTGATTCTCGCGGCGGACACGACCGTCGTGTTGGACGGAAAAATCTTCGAGAAGCCGACATCACCGGCGCATGCCGTGCAGATGCTCGGTCAACTGCAGGGCAGAACGCACGCCGTGCTCACGGCGGTAGCCGTCGCGCAGAACGGCAGGCTCGAGCAGGCGCTCGATGTTTCACGCGTGACGTTCCGGCCGGTTGAGCGCGCGACACTGGAGGAGTACGTCGCGACGGGCGAGCCGCTCGACAAAGCCGGCGCTTACGCCATCCAAGGACTCGGCGCGCCGCTCATCGAGCGGGTGGAAGGCGACTTCTTTGGCGTGATGGGACTGCCACTGCGATTGGCGCTGGATCTGCTGGCGAAGTTTGGGCGTCCTTACCGCTTCACGCGATAAACCGGCACCTTCTTCGCTTTCCCTTTCACCTGAATCGGCTCGAGCGTCTCGACGGCCGGCTTCTTCTTCAGTTGCTGGTAGAACGGCTCGGAAATCAGGATCTCGTTCGGCCCGGCCTTGCCGCACAGGCGGTAGGCGGTGTTCACTGCATCGCCGATCACCGTGTATTCGAGCCGCCGGTCTGAGCCGATGTTCCCCGCGAACACCTCACCAAAGTTGATGGCGATGCCGATCTGCACTTCAGTGCGACCCTCTTGTTTCCATTTGGCATTCAGCTTCTCGAGCTCGGCGAGCTGCGCGATGGCGCACTGCACCGCGCGGTCGGCGTCGTCGGCGTGGGCGATCGGCGCGCCCCACAATGCCATGATCGCATCGCCCATGAACTTGTCCAGCGTGCCGCCGTACTCGAACACCTTGTCCACCATCTCGGTGAAGTACTCCGTGAGCAGCCGGGCGATCTCGTCCGGGCTCATCGTCTCGGACATCGGTGTGAAGCCGCGGATGTCCGAGAAGAACACCACGACGGGGCGCTTTTCGCTGGGCAATCGCCCCGCGTCCTGCTGTTGCGCGATCACCTGCGCGATGTTGGGTGAGAAGTAGCGCTGAAAGTTCGACAGCACGAGCGCCTCGCGCCGGATCCGCTCTGACAGCTGGGAGTTCTCGATCGCGACAGCGGTCAAGCCGCCGAACGCGATCAGGAACTCGAGATCCTCATCCGCGAATGAGTGCGTGGCGGTCAGGTTGTCGACGTAGAGGATGCCGAGAACCTTCTGGTCGGAGCCCATGAGCGGCGTGCACATCGCGCTGCGCACGCTCTGGATCAGGATGGACTTGCCCTTGAAGCGCTCGTCGGTGGCGGCGTTGTCGGACAGTATGGCAACCCGTTCCTCCACCGCCTTGCGCGCGATCGACTGCGGCACGTGCTTCGCCGCGCTGGCGTCACCGGTGCGGCTCTTGGAGATGCGCGGCACCAGCTCGTTCGACTTGCCGTCGAGCAGCAAGATCGAGACGCGGTCCACGTTCATGATCTGGAACGTGAAATCCACGACCTTGTCGAGCAGCCGGTCGAGCTCCTGCTGCTTCGACAGCTCCTTGGAGACCTCGAGGAGCAGCGACAGCTTCTTCTCGCGCCGCTCTTCCTGGTTCTGGGCGTGGACCTTGAGGTGCGACGAGCCGCCGCTTTGCGGCTGATCCATCACGATCGCGGGCACGCCGCCCGAAGCGCTCACCGGGAGCTGGCGCACGATGGTCCCGCCGGCCACGCCGCCTTTCGCCGATCCGGGCCGCGGGCTCGCGAACCCCGGAGGCGCAGGGACGACCTGCGGGCGCGCCACCGGTGTCGTCACCTCTTTCACGCGGAACGCCACTTTTCCGAACGTCACGACGTCGTTGGCGCCCGCTTCGGCCTCGGTGATCTTGGCGCCGTTCAGGAACGTGCCGTTGGAGGACCCTAAGTCGGTGACGCGGACGCCGCTTTCGGTGAGGACGATCTCGGCGTGACGCCGCGAAATGGTGGGATCATAGATGGGGACGTCGCTCGTAACGGCTCGACCCACCACCAGTTTGCGCCCGAGCTGGAGATCGATCGACTGCTCACCGGACGTGCTCGTCAGCTTGAACACAGGCCCGAAACTAATCGCCCGCTTTGGCGAGCGCGAGCGCCCGCAGCACCGCCTGAGCTTTGGCTTCGGTCTCCGCGAATTCGTTTGCGGGATTGGAATCGGCGACGATGCCGGCGCCGGCCTGCACGACGACGCGGTCCTTGAGCACGAGCGCCGAGCGAATCGCGATCGCCGTATCGAGACTCGTCGCACCCCAGCCGACGTATCCGACTGCACCGGCGTACGGTCCCCTGCGCTCCGGCTCCAGTTCATCGATGATTTCCATCGCACGCACCTTCGGCGCGCCACTGACGGTCCCCGCGGGGAAGCAGGCGCGGAAGACGTCGAGCGCATCGTGCCCGGGACTCAGTCGCCCGCGGACTTCGCTGACGAGATGTTGCACGTGCGAGTAACGCTCGATCTCGAGCGACTCCGTGACACGCACCGAGCCGTAACGCGCCACCCGGCCCACGTCGTTGCGGCCGAGGTCGACGAGCATGCGGTGTTCAGCGAGCTCCTTCGCGTCGCTGCGCAACGTCGCGGCCAGTGCCTCGTCTTCGGCCGGCGTGGCACCGCGCGGGCGCGTACCGGCAATCGGCCGTACGGTCACTTCGTCGCCCTCGACACGCACCAGCACTTCGGGTGAGCTGCCGAGGAAGGTCACGTCGTCGAGCGTGAGATAGAAGAGATAGGGCGCGGGGTTCAGCGCGCGCAGGTAGCGATACATGCGCAACGGATCGACGGCGCCTTTCACGACCTGGCGGCGCGAGAGAACGGCCTGGAAGATGTCGCCCGCCGCGATGTACTCGCGGATCTTGCTGACGTCGCGCTCGAACGCCGAGCGAGGATAGCGGGAGTCGGGAGGCGGAGGCGGGGGGGGACGCAACGCTCGGCCGTCTCCGTCCAGCGTGAGCGGCGCGAGCTGGTGGGTAGCACCGAGGCGCGCGATCAAGCCGTCGATCCGCTCTTGCGCCGCGTCGTACAGCCGCAGCCGCTGTGCCGCTGATGCATTCGCCGGCACCTCGACGTTGGCGACCACGAGGGAGCGGCCGAACACGTTGTCGAGAATGACGAGCGCATCGGCGATCATCACGACCGCATCGGGGATGTCGAGAGTGTCGGCCGGTGCATTGGGAAGCCGCTCGATGGTCCGTACGAGATCGTAGCCCAGGTACCCCACCGCGCCGCCCAGAAAGCGCGGCAAACCTGGCACGGGCGCGCTGGGCAGCGCGCGCAGCCGATCCGCGAGATGCGCGATCGGGTCCGGGGTCTGGCCCGCCGACTGCCATCCCGCGGCCGGTGTCCACCGATCGACTAGGGCTCCGCGATAGCGCCACGCTTCCCGCGGCTCGGTGCCGAGGAAGGTGTAGCGCGCCCAGCGCTCTCCGCCCACCAGCGATTCGAGGAGAAACGCGAACGGCGGCCTGGCGATCTTCGCGAATGCGGCGACGGGCGTGTCCGCGTCGGTGACGATTTCGCGGATGACGGGAACAATGCCGCCTCCGCCCGCTTTCGCCCGCTCCAGGAATGCGTCGCGCGGGTCCATCGTCTAGATTTCGCGCCGATGCGTTGGTCCGTCGCCTTCCTGCTGCTGCTGATCCCCGCACGCGCGTCCGCCCAGGACTGGAACGGCGATTCCGCGCTGGCCCTGGCACGCCGCGCGATTGCACGGCGCGCCGTAAGCGCGATCGATACCGCGCTGCGCGATTACAAAGCCCAGGCTCACGGGTTTCTCTTCTTCCTCGGCCAGTTCGGCGAAGGGCTCACCGAGCCGCCGCGACTCGTGAAAGCGGATCAGCTGGAGCTGGAAGTGTACTGGAAGGCGCCGGGCCTCAGCAAGCAGCGCATCGTCGGCTGGCGCGACCGCGCCGAGCTGCCCACCGACATCAACTATCACCGCGACCATCTCGGCATCATTCAGAACAATTTCGGACGTGCGATCCGGCTGGGTGAGGGAGACGAAGTGCGCGACGTGCCGCACCCGCTCGCGCCGGTCGGCACGGACATCTACGACTACGCCTTGGGCGACACGACGACGATCGTGCTGCCGCAGCGCGCCGTCCGGGTCGTGGCGTTGCGCGTGCGGCCGAAAGCCTTTGCGGTCCCGGCGATCGTGGGCACGCTGTTCCTCGATCTGGAATCGTCCGAGCTGGTCCGCATGGCGTTCAATTTCACGCCGCGCGCATACCTCGATCCCCAGCTCGAGGACGTCAGCATCGTTCTCGACAACGCGCTGTGGGAAGGGCGGTTCTGGCTGCCCTACCGGCAAGAGGTGGAGATCCGTCGCCGCGCGACCTGGCTCGACATTCCGGCGCGCGGCATCATCCGCGGCCGTTGGGAGATCGACAATTACCTGTTCAATGTCGGCCTCACCACGGGATGGTTCGTTGGGGACGAAATCACCGCGGTCCCAAAAGCGGAACGTGACTCGTTTCCGTGGACCGGATCCCTGACGGCTGCCATCCAGGATGTCGCCGAGCCGGTGCGTGAGAACGACCTCGAACGCGTGCGCGCCGAGGTCAGCAAAGTCGCCGGGCGCCGCGCGCTGACCGGTCTCAAGCGTCAGCGTCTCGGTGCAGGCGCGTTGAGCGACCTGGTCCACGTGAATCGTGTGGAAGGCCTCGCGCTGGGCGCCGGTTACGTCTGGCGAGTGCCGGGGGGGGGCGACCGCATCGAGGTCCGTGGACTCGGCAGCTACGGTTTCTCTGACAGGAAGGGGAAGGGAGTGGTCTCGGTGCGGGCGCTGGACGGCAT
>DATGVZ010000052.1:0-5300 GCA_035299765.1 Gemmatimonadales bacterium | reverse complement strand
GGGGGGGGGGGGGGGGGGGGGGGGGGGGCGCGCGGTTCATCGAAATCGGTCCCGGGCAAGTGTTGGCGGGCCTCTTGAAGCGAATCGTACCCGAAGCGAACGTGGTTAGCCTGGGGACAGCGGATGAGGTAACCAAGTTCATGGAAGCCGCATGACCACAGCTCGACGGGCGGAAATAGACCCCGCGGTCCAGAGCGGGAATCGCATGCAGCTTGATCTGACAGGAAAGGTCGCCCTGGTCACAGGCGGCACCCGCGGCATCGGCCACGATATCTGTCGCGCCTTCGTCGACGCGGGTGCCAAGGTCGCGCTGTGCTCCCGCGACGGCGCGGCGGCGGAGCAGACGGCCAGCGCCTTCGGCGAGGGCACGCGCGGCTACGCGTGCGACGTCGGCGTGGCGGCGCAGGTGGAAGCGTTCGCAAAGTCCGTCGAGAAGGATTTCGGGCAGATCGACGTCCTCGTGAACAACGCCGGCTTCACCAAGGACACGCTGCTGTTCCTGATGACGGAAGCAGATTGGGACTCGGTCGTGGATACGAACCTGAAAGGCACGTTTCTGATGACCAAGTACGCGGCGCGTGGCATGATCAAGCGGCGCTGGGGTCGCGTCATCAACATCACGAGCGTGGTGGGGCTGAACGGCAACAAAGGACAATCGAACTACTCCGCGTCCAAGGCTGGGATCATCGGCTTCACCAAATCCGTGGCTAAGGAGTTAGCTTCGCGCAACGTGCTGGTGAATGCCGTGGCGCCGGGCTACATCGAGACGGAGCTGACGCGGAACATCTCCGAGGAAGCCAAGAAGTACTTCCAGGACAACATTCCACTGGGACGGCTGGGGCAGGGCTCCGACATCGCAGCCGCGGTCCTCTTTCTCGCCTCGGACTTAGCCAGCTACATTACGGGTCAGGTTTTGGTCGTCGATGGCGGAATGGTGATGTGAGTCACTTTACCTTCCTTGAGGGTTACCCATGGCAATGGACATGAAGCAGCTCGAAGAGAAGGTCAAAGACATCATCGTCGAGGAGTTGGGCGTCGAGCGCGACAAGCTCACCAATGACGCCAGCTTCATGGAAGACCTGGGGGCGGACAGCCTCGACACGGTCGAGCTCGTCATGGCCTTCGAGAAGGAATTCGACATCGACATCCCGGACGAGGAGGCGGAGAAGCTCCGCACCGTCGGCGCCGCGATGACGTACCTGCACGACAAGATGGGGAAGGGCAAATAGTGACGCGCCCCCCCCCGCCCCCGCGGCGGGTGGCGGTTACGGGGATGGGGCTCGTGACGCCGGTGGGAAACGACGTTGCGAGCACCTGGGCCGCACTCGTCGCCGGACAGTCGGGCGCGGGTCCCATCACCCGTTTCGATTCCGCCCAGCTGCCGGTGCATTTCGCCTGTGAAGTGAAGGGCTACGAGCCGGGCCTGTACATGGATAAGAAGGAGGTCCGCCGCTACGACCTCTTTTCCCAGTTCGCGATGGGCGCCGCCGTTCAGGCGGTGCGGGACGCGTGCCTGGAAAAGAGTCCGCTCGATCCCAAGCGCATCGGCGTGATCATCGGGACGGGCACCGGCGGCATCGCGACGTTCGAAGAGAACATGCGCACCTACATGGAAAAGGGACCGGGACGCGTGTCGCCGTTCTTCGTCCCGATGTTCATGGCCAACGTGGCATCCGCCATCGTCTCGATGCGCTTCGGCTTCCAGGGTCCCAATTACTGCACCGTATCCGCGTGTGCCTCATCGGCACACGCGCTGGGCGACGCCTTCGAGCTAATCCGCGACAACAAGGCCGACGTCATGGTGGCCGGCGGGTCCGAGGCGGCCATCACGCCCCTCTCGATTGCCAGCTTCGCGAACATGAAGGCGCTGTCCGAGCGCAACGACGACCCCAAGACCGCGAGCCGGCCGTTCGACAAGGACCGCGACGGCTTCGTGATGGGTGACGGCGCCGCCGTCGTGATTCTCGAGGAGTGGGAGCGGGCGGAGGCGCGCGGCGCGAAAATCGTTGCCGAGCTGGTCGGGTACGGGGCAACCGCCGACGCGTACCACATCACCGCGCCGGCGCCCGACGGGTCCGGCGCGCAGGAGGCGATGCGTCTGGCCATGAAGAGCGGGGGCATCCGGCCGGACGAGGTCGGCTACATCAATGCACACGGCACCTCCACGCCGCACGGCGACGCCGCCGAGACGGCGGCCGTGAAGGCGGTCTTCGGTGAGCAGGCGCGGAAGCTGATCTTCGGCTCGACGAAATCGATGACCGGCCATCTGCTGGGCGCCGCCGGCGCGTTCGAGTTCGCGATCTGCGCGCTGGCGCTGAAGAACGGCGTCATCCCGCCGACGATCAATCAGTTCAATCCCGATCCCGCTTGCGATCTGGATTCGGCGCCGAACCATGCGGTCGAGCGGCAGGTCGAGGTCGCGTTGTCCAATTCGTTCGGGTTTGGCGGCCACAACGTGACGCTCGCGGTGCGGAGAGTCGTGTGACCCGCGGACGATCAGATCCGCAACTCGTCCCCATTGCCGTGAAAGTGGAACGCGGCGAGCGGCTCACGCGCGAGGATGGCCTCGCGCTTTTTGCATCCGCCGACTTGTTGACCGTCGGTCGCCTGGCGGACCTCGCGAACCGTCGCAAGAACGCCGAGCGCGTCTATTTCGCCGCCAATCAGCATATCAATCCGACGAACGTCTGCGTCCTGCGCAACACCTGCGTGTTCTGCTCCTTTGCGCGCATGCCGAAAGAAGACGGCGCCTACACGCGCAGCCTCGAGGAGGTTTTCGCGGAGGCGGACGCCGCGGGCGACAACCCGACGCGCGAATTTCACATCGTCGGCGGTCTGCATCCCAAGCTCGCGCTGTCGTACTACCTCGACATGTTCCGCGGCCTGAAGCAGCGCCATCCCAACGTCATGATCAAGGCGCTGACGGCAGTCGAGGTGGCGCATCTCGCGAGAATCGAGGGCATGACGACTCGCGAGGTGTTACAGGCCATGAAAGATGCTGGGGTGAGCACGCTCCCGGGGGGCGGGGCCGAAGTCTTCTCACCGGCGGCGCGCGCCACCATCGCCGACCGCAAGCTGAGCGGCGACGAGTGGCTCGCCGTCCATCGGGAAGCCCATGGTCTCGGCATGCCGTCCAACTGCACCATGCTCTACGGGCACGTCGAAACGCTCGAGGACCGCGTCGATCACCTGCTCGCGCTGCGTAGGCTGCAGGACGAGACGGGCGGCTTCCTGACCTACATCCCGCTCGCCTACCATCCTGACCACAACGAGTTGGGCGAGACACTCGGCCGCACGGGGACCGCGACGACCGGATTCGACGACCTCAAGAACATCGCCGTCGGCCGGCTGCTGCTCGACAACATTCCGCACGTGAAGACGCACTGGCCGATGGTGACGCCCTTTATTTCCCAGGTGGCGCTGACCTTCGGGTGTGACGACCTCGAGGGAACGGTCGTGTTCGAGCGCGTCTATCACGAAGCCGGCGCGCCAACGCCGATGTGGCTCTCGTACGACGAGATCGTCACGCTGATCCGCGGGGCGGGGAAGGAGCCGGTCGAGCGCGATTCGCTGTATCAGACGGTGCGGACGTTCGAGGGATACGAGCCCAAGCCACAGGCTGCGCCCGTACGCCCACAGGGCCCGGCACCGCAGGGAGCGCTCTTCACAATCGCCCATCGTCCGCGCGCGGCAGCCCGACCGAAAGCGCCCGTGGCGACGGTCGTGGATGGGGCCGAATGAGAATCGGTCGCATCGGCTACATCAACTGCGCGCCGGTGTACGGCGCGATCGATCGGGGAGTCGTGGCGCTGCCCCAGGGCACCGAGCTCATCACCGGGACACCGGCCGAACTGAACGACCTGTTGGTGGCCGGCGAGCTCGACGTCAGCGTCATCAGCGCCATCGAGTACGTGCGGCATGCCAACGAGCTCACGATGTTGCCCGACCTCGCGATTTCGTGCGATGGTCCGGTGCGCAGCGTCGCTTTGTTCTCAAAGCGTCCAGTGACGGAGCTCAACGAACGAACCGTGTTACTGAGCGCGTCTTCCCGCACCTCAGTTGCGCTGCTCAGGCTCTTGTGCCGCGGCGAGTGGAAGATCAACCCCAACTTCGCGAATGCACGCGCGGAAGCGCAGGACTTGGATGCACTTTCGGGGCTCCCCCACGAAGCTGTGCTTGTGATCGGCGACGCAGCGCTGTCACTCGCGACACGTGGCACCTATTCCTACCGATACGATCTTGGTGAGGAGTGGAAGCGCAGGACCGGATTGCCATTTGTATTCGCCGTGTGGGCTGCACGTCGCGCGGCTGACCCCGCTGCGGTGCAGCGAGGCCACAGGGGCTTACTCTCGTCGCGCGCGTGGGGCCTTGCGCATCTCGACGAACTGGCCGCCGCTGCCTCCGAGCAAACCGGTATCTCGATCGCAACCTGTCGGGAGTACCTGGGTGGACTCGACTACGGTCTGACGCACAACCACCGAGCCGGTCTCGGCGCTTTCCTTACGGAACTCGCATACAATGGATTGTTACCGGACGTGGACATATCGGTAACGATGCAGGTCGCGTGATGGTCGACCGCACGACGTCCGAGTTTCGATCCTACCTCGAGCTGTACGAGAAGGCGTCGCTGCACGAGCTCGGCCGTCTCGCCGACGACGTGCGCTGGAAGCTCCATCCGGAAAACGTCGTCACGTACATCATCGATCGAAACATCAACTACACCAACGTCTGCGTCGCGGACTGCAAATTCTGCGCGTTCTATCGGCGGCCGAAACACCCCGAGGGGTACCTGCTGTCGTACGAAGCAATCGGCCGCAAGATCGACGAGCTGAAATCGATCGGCGGCGTGCAGATTCTCATGCAGGGCGGTCATAACCCCTACATCCCGTTCGAGTGGTATCTCGATCTGCTCCGCTACATCAAGCGGCACCACCCGATTCACATCCACGGTTTCTCGCCGTCGGAAGTCGATTTCTTCGCGGGCCGCTTCGGCATGACGATCGAGGAAGTCATCAAGGCGTTGATGGCGGCGGGACTCGACTCGATCCCCGGCGGCGGTGGCGAGATCCTGGTGCAGAGCGTCCGCGATCAGGTCGCCCGCAAGAAAGCAGGAGCCGATCGCTGGCTCGAGGTCATGGAGATCGCGCACCGGCTCGGCCTGAAGACCTCCGTCACGATGATGTACGGCATTGGCGAGGCGCTCGCAGATCGGATCGAGCATCTGTTTCGCGTACGCGAGGTACAGCGCGCGACGGGCGGCTTCACGGCCTTCATCTGCTGGCCGCTGCAGCCGGAGAACT
>DATGVZ010000051.1:0-12270 GCA_035299765.1 Gemmatimonadales bacterium | reverse complement strand
GAATCCGCGAACGGCGCCGAGAATATGAGCGAGTCGTTCGGCGGCGTGGTCGGATTCGTGACGCTCGCGGCCGGCGAGACGAGGAAGCCGACTTTCGCGACGCCGGAGTTTTGGACCGCCACTACGTCGACGGGGATGCCTTTCCCGGTTGATCCGAGGGCGCCCGGCGACGGCAGGTTGAGCCGCACCCGCAACGCCTGCACGTTCGAGAGGAAGATGAGAATGGAATCTGAGGCGTTGTTAGCGGCACCATCCGTGGCGCGGCCCACGATCTTGATCGAGCCGCCGGCGCCGGAGTTCGAGCCGAAGGTGATCGTGTAGGACTTGGTGTATGTCTTGGTCTCGCTGATGAACGTCGTGTCGATTGTAGAGATGAGTCCGCCGCTAAACGTGAGGTCGATGCTCTTCAATGAAAGGTTATCCGCGGCGGATACAGTGAAGCGCAGACCGCCCGCGATTTGCTGTGTGTCGCCCGCGGTGTTGGAGAGCGTAAGGACGGGCGGAATCAGGTCGCGCTGAATGCCGCCGGGATTACGCGTCGTCTCGCACGCCCAGACCACCAGGACGAGCGCAACGATCCCCCAGAGTGCGGTTCCGCGTGTCACCAGCCGCATATCCACTCGCTCCCGGCTTCGCGCCTCGGGGCTATTGCCCCGTGGGCGCGACCAGATCGTCAATGATGTGAGGCGTGATCAGAATCAGGAGATCACGCCGGTTCTCCGTCTGGGACGTAAATCCGAACAGCTTGCCCAGAATCGGTAGATCTACAAGGAACGGGATTCCGGACTTTGCTACCGTGACCTCGGTCACCGTAAGTCCGCCAATTACGGCCGTTTCGCCATCACTGACCAGGATTTGGTTGTCCGCCTGCTGCGTCTGGAACGTGAACCCGATGTCCACCGACGCCGGCCGGACGTTGGAACGCTCGGCATGCACTTCCATCAGGATCTGGCGGTTGTTGGTCACGTGCGGCGTAACGCGCAGGTTGATACCGGTCTGCTGGAACTGGACCGTCGCGCGCGGGACCGCGGTCCCACCACCCGCGCCGGTGCTCACGGCGCTCACGTCGATGACCCGGATCGGCACGCGGTCGCCAACCAGGATTTCAGCCTGGCGGTTGTCGAGTGTGGTGATCGTCGGCTCGGCTTGAATGTCGGCGAGATCGATGCGCTGCAGCGCCTGCACGAAGGCCGTGAGATCGAAATTGCCGATGGCCGTCGAAAAGATCAGGCTCAGCGCGGGGTTCACCACTTCCTGGCTCGCGTTGCCGAGCGCGGACAGTGAGTTGCCGCCCAGGTCGACGATGTTCTGGTTCGCCGGGAAGTTTGCCTGCGGCACCAGCGCATCAGGAATGCCGTCCAGGTTCGTATCGACCGGCTTCGCGGTGCGCGGGTCGGGCCGCTGCACGAGCTGGTTGAAGAACTGCGTCGCCGAGCCGAGGTCGTACTTCACGCCGAGCTCTTCGACGTCGGTGCGATCCACGAAGATGATCTTCGCCTGGATCGATACCTGCGGCGTGCGGAGGTCGAGGCCTTTCACGAACGCGACGACGTCCTCGATGCGCGAGCTCACTTCGGTGATCACGAGCGCGTTGCTCGTCGAATCAGCGACCGCCTGGCCGCGCTTGCTCAGAATCGACTGCACCGACGGGACGAGCGACGTCGCCTTCGCGTAGTTGATGCGCACGAGGCGCGTCGTGATCGGCACGGTCGAATCGGCGCGCGCCAGCTCGATCTTGCTGACGACGTTGAGAATCCCGCCCGGCAGCGTCTGCACCGCGAGTCCCTGAGACTCGAGCACCGCGTTCAGGGCCAAATCCCACGGCTGATTCTTGATCTCGGCCGTGACGTTGCCCTTGATGTCTTTGCTCAGGATGATGGTGCGGCCGCTGAACGCCGCGAAGCCCGCGACGACGTCTTCGATGCTGGCGTTGTCCCACTGCACCGTGATCCGCGGCGCCTGCGACTGCAGCGCGTCGGCGCGATGCACGGCGAGATACTCCTCGATCGACATCGAGCGGTCGAGCGTCGGCGTGGTCACGCGAGCGGCTTGCTGGGGACCGCCGGTGACCGGCGGCGCCTCGCTGGCGGACGCCCGCTCCGTATTGTGTGGAGGCGGAACGACCGCCGCGGTTACGGTCGCGCTCGACCACGCGGCGAAGCTGGTCCGCTCCGTCCCGATGTGCACGCGTACCTGACCGGCGACGTGCTCGACCTGATAGTCCTTGAGTGCGTCGAGATCGATCACCACGCGCACGACGTCCGGCTTGAATTGCGCGTAGCGGATGTTCTTGACGCCGCCGCGATTCAGGCCGTCGTACAACGTGGCCGGCGCGGCGAGCCGCGCGCCCGTGAGATCGATGACGAGACGGGCGGGATTGGCGAGCGTGAAGTCCGTGACCTGGGCGCCGCCTTGCACGTCGATGATGATGTCGACTTTGCCCGAGGCGGGGAGAACGCTCACCCCGCGGACTTCGCCGTCCCGGCCGGTGCTGCCGATCGTCGTCCCCGCAAGGGCCCGGGGAGCGACGATGGCGAGCACCACCGCCAGGCGAAAAATGACCTTCATGGCGTCTCCTCCTGCTTGGCGAGCGACAACGTCTGCTGCCGCTCGAATCCGAATTCCTGCACGGTGAACACGACCTCGCGAGGCCGGATCTGCGTGACCTTCAGGCGGCCGACGATGTCGCCGGCTTTGACCCGATAAATGCGCCGGTTGGTGATGTCGCGCAGCACGGCGACGCTACGCGCGGCGAACCGACCGTCATAGACGATCGTGGTGAGCTTGAGATCGGAGATGAGCGGCCGCACGTCGCCGGACTTCAGCAACGACATGAACGGATCGCGCCCGCCCCCTTCATACGCGAACACTTCGCGCTGCAGTGAGGCGGCTTGCAGTGACGTGTCGGGACGCGCCGGAGCGGTTTCGCGCTGCTGCGCGCCGGCGATCGCGGGCCCCGCGAGCAACAACGCGAGCGTCAGGCTAGCTGCGCGCACGCGGCGCCCCTGCTGGCGGTTTGGCGGCCGGCTTCGCGCCCGGCGGCGGTGCCGACGACTTCACGAACGTGCGAATCGAGAATTCCGCGAGGAGCAATGAGCCAGCGGTGTCGCCAAGCTGCTTTTGGGCGGCCTGCGACGCGGTCGAGAGAATGACGTCCTCCGGCACGACGATGCGGGGCAGCGACGCGACGTCGGCGAGATATTCGCCGATCTGGTCGTAATGCCCGTAGACCTCGAGCCGGTACCGATAGGTGTCGAATGGCGTCCCGAGATCGGGCGTCAGCGGCTGAATCTTGCCGAGCGTGATGCCGCGGGTCTTCGCCTTCGTCGAGATGTCGTCGATGAGGGTCGGGACTTCGTTACGCTCGGGGACCAGCCGCCGCATCAGCTCGAGTGAGCCGTTGTACTCCTCCACCCGGCGCCGTAAATCCTCGATGCTGCCGCTCGCGAGGTCGCGCTTCGCGGCCTCGACGATCTTCTCCAGACTGTCGGCTTGCTGCGTCGCTGCCGTGATCTGCGCGCTCTGCGGCTGGTGCACCTTGGTCCAGAAGAAATAGCCGCCCGCCAGGGCGACGAGGATCAGGAGCGCCATGATCTGACCGCGTTGGTCGGTTGGTAAACCGAGCGCCATGGCTCCCTCCTACCTCAGCGACTGCACGAGTGGGACCGTGCGGATGTACACCGAGTCCGCCACGCGATAGCGCACTGTCACGTTGAAGGCGGTCACGGGACGATCCGCCTCGCTGACGATCTGCGAGCTCGCGGGCGTCACGTCGGTGAACCAGGGCGATGCGGCCAGCTGCCGCAGGAACGTCGTGTACGCCTGGATGTCCACCGTGCGGCCCTCGATCGCCACGCGCACGGCCGGCGCGCTCGACGTATCCATCGCGACGGCGGCCGGCTGGTTGGCCGGTGGGGCGGCACCTGGAGCGAGTGTCAGGGTGACCGCCTGGATCCGCGTGATCCACGTGTACGGTGGCAACGCCTTCGTCGCCTGGTCGAGCACGTGCGGCCAGATGTAGCGGTCCGCATCGATGTTGCGGATGACCCCGATCTCATAGACCAGCGAGTCGCGCACCTTTTCCATTTGACGTTTCTGCGCGATGACGATGTCGTACTTGCGCTTCTCGCCCTGCACGCTGGTGAGCCGGGCCTCGGCGGCCGCGAGCCGGGCGCGCTCGGCGATGAACAGCGCCGCGCCGCCCCCGCCCACGATGACCCACGCCGCGATCGCGCCGATCAACCATGGGTCCTTGACCTGCGCAAGGAGGCCTTTGAAGTCCGGCATCGCGAGCTGAAAGCCCGCGCCCTTGGCCGCCTTCCTTTTTCCGGGGAGTAGATTGATTTCAATCATGCGGCGCGCCTCAGCGCCAGCCCGACCGCCAGCATCAGCAGCGGAGCAACTTCATCCACCGGCACGGTCTCGAACACATCATCCCGCACGCGCAGGCGCTGCACGGGATTGGCAAGCTCGATCGGCACCTTGAGCCGCGAGCTCAGGACGTCATTGAGCCCTGGAATGCGGGCGCCGCCGCCGGTCGTGTAGACACGCGACAGACCACCCGCCGACCGCGATGCCGTCGCCAGGAAGGCCGCCGCCCGTTCGACACCCACCGCGATCTCCTCACCGCGAGCATTCACATAGCCGGCGAGGTCCGCGTTCTGTGACATGCCCTGGATCACTTTCTCGGCTTCGTCGCTGGCGAGACCCTTTTCTCGCTGGAGGTCCTCGCGGAAGCGTCGCGTGCCGACCGACAGGTCGCGGGTCAGGACCGGAATGCCATCCTCGAGAATGTTCACGTTGGTGACTTCGTGACCGATGTTGACCAGGCCGACGACGCCCTGCATGGCGTCCGGATGGTTCAACTCGAAGGCGTTGTGGATCGCGAAAGCGTCGACGTCGATGATCGAGGGATCGAGACCCGCTTCGCCGAGCAGGCCAACCCGACTTTCGACCAGCTCGCGTTTGGCAGCGACGAGCAGGACGTTCATCTGAAGGCCTTCGGCGTCCGGATCGAGGATCTGAAAGTCGAGCTCCACGTTGGCCATGTCGAAAGGCACGTGCTGCTCGGCTTCCCAGCGAATGACCTCGCGGGCATCCGCTTCTTTCATCCGATCCATCTGGATTTTCTTGACGATGACGTCGCGGCCACCGACGGCCGTCACGACGGACTTCCGCTTCACTCCGGCGGCCTCGAACAAACCCCGAATAGCCTCCGAAACGAGGCCGGGATCCATGACTTCGCCCTCGACAATGGCGTCGGCGGCCACCTCGGTGGTGGCGACCTTGCTCAGTTCAGGCTCGCTGCCACCATGATCGATGACGACGAGCTTGATAATCCCCGAGCCGATATCGAGGCCGACAGAGGTTTTTTTGCCACCTAGAAAGCCAAAAAGGGCCATGTGCACCTTTTGGTCTAGAGACAAGAAGGGGCGAGGGCAAACTACAATAGGCCCCGCCCCTTATCGTGTCAAGCCTCGAACCTACTTGAGGCCGAAGCAACAACTATTGTCCCTGCCGATACTTAGATCACTTAAAACAGCTGCGCCCAGCCCCTTGAGCGCATCATCGAAATCGGGCTCGTCGCCTGCAAGACGGTTAAGATAGTGCAGCTGGAGAAGTTCAGCGTCGCCTTGCCGCTCAGGCTCTGCGTTGAGAGGTCGGCGTTCTTCGCCATGACACCACCCCAGAAGTGCGCGTCGGTTGAACCACCACCTGACGTCTTGAGGTCGTTTTGCATGATGGCGATGCCAAAGAACTGGAACGATCCCTGAACCGACAAGGTCCCGTCCACCAACAGGATACCTTGGCCCTGCACGCCGTTCAGCGTTGCATCACCGGTAATATGGATGATCGGGAAGTAGCTCCCGCAGGGGGCCGTGGGGTTCGTCCCATCGCCCCAGTTCGTCATGACCGTCTGATCGCAGGCACCTGCGCCGTTTAGCACCGGCTGTATCTGGTAACTGCCGGGCGCGAGGGTGACGGTCGCCTTCGCGGCGAGTTGGGCATACGTCGCGCCGCCGAAGTTGGTGAACGTATTGTTGTTCACGGTCGGATCGTTGACGATCGGGGGAGTACCTATCACGGTGCCGTTACCGGTCGCGCTGACGTTCGCACCCGGGTCGCGAATTCCGGCCTGGGGGAGTCCAGTCGGGCCGCAGCTCGTCCACCCGGTCGGGATCTGGTCAGTGCCGTTGACGTCTGCGTTACCGGACAGGCTGACGCCGCCCTGTGTCGTCAGTGAAGCCTTGATGCCGAAGTCGACCGGCGCGATGCGAGTCAGCATGCCGATGCGTTGCCGTGCTCCACCGCCACCAGCGATGGCGCCTGCGGCGCTCGCGTTGTCGCGGCCGGTCACGTCGATGAGGAACAGGTTCGCACCCGTCTTGTAGCTGTAGCCGCCGTACGAGCCGGTACCATTCGGGGCGTTCGTGGTCGCGATAGCGACGGAGTCGGCAGGGTAGACCGGCCGCTTGTTCATGGTCGTCGGATCCCAGGCCAACACCCGCTCCTGGGCTCCCGCCTCCGCCACGCCGAACGATGTCTGCACCCGGCGCTGGTTCTCACCGACTCGCTGCTCCTGGGTGCCGGCGAAGAATGCGCCCGCGACCAACGCGCCCACGACAACGAGGGCGAAGATCGCAACCGCGAGCGCCATGCCGCGCTCGTTCCGCGGAATTCGTTTCATGCCTCTCTCCTTCATGAGTTCCGGACGGCCCTAAAACCGCCGGTTATTGCGCAAAGCAACACTCGTCACGACGCTGTCGATCGCTGTTAAGCGCGCTGCCTGTCCGCCCGCGCGAACCGCAGATGTCGTTCTGGCTCGCACGGTGATGTCGATGCGGGCAACCTGTGACCGTACAGCCGTCGCATTGTTATTGATATCGAAGTACGAAAATGTGAGTCCGTTGGTCAACACCGGTCCAATGAGCGGCTGCATCGATCCGCCCGCTGGCTGAAAGCCCACGTACCACGATGTATCACCAGCCGGCTGATAGAGCTGATAGGTGACACGCTCGAATCCCCACACGGGCGCTCCAGTCGGGATTCCCCCGGCGGCATTCAATCCCAACCCGAGGAGGTTGAGGTTGATGATGAGTCGCTGGCCGTTTTGTCCGTCGGGGCAGTTTTGGCCGTTCGGCGCCGCATTAATCCCGGCTATGGCCCAGAAATCATCGGCGCGGGTGGTCGGATCGCCGTCGAAGTAGATCAGCAGCGAGTCGGTGTTATTGTTGATGCCTCGCGCGCCATAGAAGAGCGGTTGTCCGGGTGCGCCACCGCGAATGATGACCGACACACCGTTCAAGGCGCCCCCTAGCACCGGCGCCTGGCACGCAAATCCCAACCAGCGCATCGCCCGGATGGAGATACTGGTCGCCGACATCGCCGAGATGTCCCCCTCCGACGCGTCGAGCTGGCGGAACTCGGCCGGCAGGATCGAGCCGGCTGCGCGGATGTTCTGCGACAAATCGATGCGCGCGGTCTGCTCCTGATACAGGCGTTGGTTACTCACCAGCACGCGGTACAGGGCCGCGCTCACGATGCCGAGCAGCACGAGCGCGACCAACAGCTCGATCATCGTGAAACCGCGACGGGTCCGGGAGGAGCTCATAGGAACGCGTTGCATGTGATCGTCGTCTCCATGGAATCGTTGCGCACCCGGTTCTGTGTCGTCTTGTACGTGGACACGACCTTCAGCCGATAATTCAGGTTGCCGAGATCCGTAAAGGTCCAGTTGTTGAACGCGACCCACGTCGAACCGCGATACAGCGTATCCGAGCCGTTCAGGCGCTGCGCGTTCACGCACGCGGCGACGCGCATCCGCTCGATCCGGCGAGCGGCGAACGCCGACGCCGAGGCGGACCGCTGCCCGCGCGCAATCATCCGTGTGACGAGGGCCGCAGTCGTCACCATCCCGAGCACGCCGACCGTGAGCACGATGATCGCGATGATGATCTCGATGATCGTGAAGCCGCGCCGCGTTGCGTTGGCGTTCATTGCTTGATCACTTTCCCCAGCTGGTTGACGACCACCGAGTCCTGGTTATGCGGCCCGATGACCTGCACCGTGGTGGTCTGGAATACCGTCGCGATCCCACGCGGATCGTACACGATCGTTGCGGCCGATGGACCCAATTTGACCCCAAAGTCATCTCCAATGAGCTTCTTGGTCCCGACCTGCACGTTGTCCGCGGGCGGATTGACGCCGCAGGCAGTCACCCAGGCGCTATCAACCGTCATGTTCAGCGTCGCGGCGCAGCCGCGCTGGATCGCGGCACCGCGCGCCGTCGCAACCATGGTGGCGATGAGTGCCTTCGCACTGCGGACGTTTTGCTTCTCGAGTCCGTCACGCAGCCGGGGAAAACCGATTGCCGCGATGATCCCGATCAGGATCATGACGATGATCATTTCGATGGTGGTGAAGCCCTTGTGACTCATGAGAAGCCTCCGTTCGCTGGCCCTTCTCTTACAGGTTCTGTGCCTTGAGGTAAATACAGCTACTTAAACGAGTTACGTGAACTCGGACCCTCAGAAAACCATGCAGAATGCTGCACTAGTGCAGAATTTTGCATCACCCAATCCCATACCGATCGATCTTGTAAAACAGGGTCCGCAGGCTCACGCCGAGGCGTTCCGCCGCTACTCGACGATTGCCGTCGGTCGCTCGCAGGGCGTCGACGATCGCCTGGCGTTCAGCACGCTCAACGATGTCGCCCAGCCTGCCGACCTCACCCCCGGACTCCTTCTCCGCTTCGCCGCGCGGGGGAGCGGTGTGAAAGTCTTGGTCTTCCAGAACAGGTTTTTCATTCAACACCGCCGCCCGTTCGATCGCGTTTTCTAACTGCCGCACGTTGCCCGGCCACTCTTGCTCCTCGAGCCAGGTAAGTGCCGCATCGCTCAATGACAGCGGGCGGGCCAAGCGTTGTGATAATCGTGCAGCGAAATGCCGCGCGAGCGGCGCGATGTCGTCCCGCCGCTCGCGCAGCGGCGGCAGCTCGATCGCGACGACGTTGATGCGGTAGAACAGATCTTCGCGAAACCGCCCGGCCCGCGCCTCCGCCTCGAGATCCCGGGCTGTAGCCGCGAGCACGCGCGCATCCACTTTGCGTGTTTTCTGGTCGCCGACGCGGCGGATCTCTCCTTCCTGGAGCACCCGCAGCAGCTTGGCCTGTAGACCGACCGGCAACTCACCGATTTCGTCCAGCAGGATCGTGCCGCCGTTGGCGTGCTCGAACAGTCCCGTTTTGTCGGCGCTCGCGCCCGTGAAGGCGCCGCGGACGTGGCCGAAGAGCTCCGACTCGAGGAGGTTCTCGGGAATCGCCGCGCAGTTGATGCCGACGAAAGCGCGGTTCGCCCGCGGGCTCGCCCGATGGATCGCGCGCGCGATGACTTCCTTCCCGGTACCACTTTCACCGGTGATGAGCACAGTCGTATTGTGCTCGGCAACCCGAGCCACCAAGGCCAGCGCCTGGCGCATGGCGTTGCTCTCGGCGATCAGGCCGCGCTCCGCGGGACCGCCGGACAGCTGCGCTCTGAGGCCTGCCACTTCCTCCCGCAGTCGCTCCCGCTCCTCCGCCTTGCGCAGGGTCAAGACGACTTCATCGGGCCGGAACGGCTTGGGGAGGTAGTCGTAGGCGCCCTCTTTCATGGCCGCGATAGCGGCATCCTCGCCGCCGTATGCGCTCATGACGATGACGAGTGCGTTTCCTCCGCCCTTGCGATACTGGCGGAGGAACGTAAGGCCGTCCATTTCCGGCATGCGCACGTCGCACAACACCAGATCGAACGTCTCGCCCGCGGCGCGCTCGAGCGCACGGCGTCCCGTCTGCTCCGCGACGACCGAATACCCGGCATCCGTCAGCAGCAGACCGAGGCTCTGACGCAGGCCAGGTTCATCATCGACAATGAGAACTCTCTTCATGAGCCCGGAACGATGGGGAAGAACAGCTTGAACGCCGCCCCACCCTCGCGCGCGCCGTCTACCCAGACCACGCCACCCATTTCGTGGACCGAGCGCGCGACGATCGCGAGGCCGAGCCCGGTGCCATGGCCCGGCTCCTTGGTTGTGTAGAATGGCTCGAAGATCTTTTCGCGATCCGCCGGCGGCACACCTGAGCCGGAATCCGCCACGAACAAAAGGGCGCCGGGTTGGCCCGCCGAGAATTCAATTCGAGCCGGCCGGCGCTCCGAAGTGCGTGGGAAGCGAGCATATCCGGGATCATCAGCGCGTTTGGGAATCGCCTGCCCGGGCTCGTAGGCCCAGCGTCGCGCGCCGATAGCGATGGTTCCGTCGGGTGGCGAGGCGTCGATGGCGTTGAGGAGAAGGTTGACAAGCGCCTGCTCGAGTACGTGGGCGCGGCCCAACACCATCGGTACGTCGGACCCAACATCCAGCTCCACGTGCAACCGACGGAATGCACCTTGCGCCCGCAGCAGCTCGAACGCTCCCCGCGCAACCTGGGCGGTATCGACGGGCGCGAGGGGATCTTCCTGGGGCCGGGCGTAATCCAGGAGACTGCGAACGATCTTGTCGACGCGTTCGACCTCACGCGCGATGCCAGCAGTGACCTCCTGATCCGCGCCGCGACGGCGCAGGACCTCCATGTAGGTCACGATCGCGCCGAGCGGGTTGCCGACTTCATGCGCCACGCCGGCCGCGAGCCGGCCGATACTGGCGAGCTTTTCCGAGCGCACGAGCTGGCTCTGCGCATCGAGCAGGCGATCGGTCATCCGATTCAGGCGTTCAGCAAGCGTGGCGAAGTCGCGGGTGGCAGCGTCGGGCGCCCGCGCGCCGAGGTCGCCGTCGGCGACGGCATCCGCCGTCTCCATTACGCGATCCAAAGGACGGAGGACCAAGCGGGTAACGAGCGAGTGCCCGTAGAGGACGAAGATGCCGACCTCGAGAGCGACCAGGATGACAATGAACGCCACGCCGCGATCGGGCGCGATGGCGAGCGCGAGCAAGGACGTCGCCACGCCGACGAGAAGCGCGAACGCGACCAGAAAGGTGAGATAGAAGAGCAGCTCGGCACGCAGTGCCGGTTTGGAGACCCCCGCCCCCATCAGGGCCTCTCCTTGCACCAGGCGCGCACCGTATCGAGAAACGTGCGCAACATTGGTGACCCTTGGTCCAGCCGCCATATCATCGCGAGCTCGACGGTCGCAGATGTCTCCTGCAAGGGCACGAGCGCGACTTCAGACCGCTTCACCGGCTCCAGCGTCGCCGGTACGAGCGACACGCCGTAGCCCGCGCCGACCAGATACAGCAATGTATGAATGTGCTCCATTTCTTCGAGCACCTTGGGCGAGAAGCCGCAGGCTTGGCAGATGCTCACGATGCGCTCGTAAAAGCCGGATCCCCTCCGCTGCCCAAACAAGACGAACGGATCCCCAGCGAGCTGCTTGAGGGATATGCTGCTGGACGAGGCAAGCGGATGGGATTTCGGCAATGCGGCAAGGAGTGGCAACTCCATGACGGTCTCACGGGCCAGAAGCGAGGACTCGAAGTAGGGTACCACGAGACCAACATCGGCGTTGCCCTGCTCGACCGTCACGACCGCATCGCGGACCGGCGACTCGATTAGACGGATATCGACCAGCGGCGACAGCCGGCGGTAGAGTTGCAGCATCCCGAGCAGGCCGGCGTAGGCCGTTGTCGGTCCGCATACCACAACCAGCCGTCCCAGCTGGCCCGCTTCGGCGGACTGCGCAGCTTGGACCGCGTCGGCGGCCCCGGCAAGGAGGCGCTGCGCTTCTCGCAGGAAGATGCGGCCAGGATGCGTGAGCTCGACGCGGCGGTTCGTGCGCCTGAAGAGGGTGACGCCGAGCTCCTTCTCGAGCAACCGCACCTGATGGCTCAGTGTCGGCTGAGTAATGCGGGCGCGGCGGGCCGCCCGTGTGAAGTGCAGCTCCTCGGCGACCGCGACGAAGTAGCGCAGCTGGCGAAGGTCCATAGCTCTATTATTGCAAAAAAAAGAGAACGGCGGGGATCGCTCCCCGCCGTCCGTCAGCTGTTTCAGGGTATGGCTCTACTTGCAGGTTGGCGCGCCTTCCTTCACTGCCGGGGCCAACGCGGTCGAACCAACGTAGATCGCGCAGGTCTTCGGCGTGGTGGTGTGGCTGACCCAACCCGTCCAACCATCGGCCGTGAGCGCGATCGTCGGGCCGACAACGCCGGCCGATGTCGCGAATGCCGTACCTAGGTTGGTCGAGTACTTCACCGAGTCGGCAAAATACGCCTCTTCAGCGGTGATGAGGTTCCGCAGATCCG
>DATGVZ010000050.1:0-12487 GCA_035299765.1 Gemmatimonadales bacterium | reverse complement strand
CTGCCGGCATTCGTCGCGGGCATCGCGCGCCACGTCAGTGTCGACATGGTGCGCGCGCAACGGCGAGTCGTTTCTTTCGACACGCTGTCGGCGGATCATCAGCTCTCCGGCGAAACCGACGCCCTCAGCGCACTCGTGTCCGCCGCCGAACGCGTGCGCGTGCGCGGGGCACTGTCACAACTGACGCAGGGTGATCGTGAGCTGCTCCAGCTCTGCTACTACGAGGGAATGACCCCGCGCGAGATTGCGGTGCGGCTCGGTGAGCCGGCGGAGCGGGTCCGCAAACGCAAGTCCCGCGCACTCGACCGGCTCCGCGAAGTCTTCCACGGGATGGTGAGTCACGAAACCTCCTCTGCTACGACAGACAACAGAGGAGGCGTGCCCCATCAACCAGGAACTGCTGACCTGTGAGGCCATCGCCGACCGCGGACTGATCGAGCGGTACGTGTCGGGACGGCTGCGCGCAGAGCCGGACCGCACGGACTTCGAGGCGCATCTGCTGACGTGCGCCACCTGTCGCGAAGAAGTTCGGCTCGGCATGGTCGTCCGCGCCGAGCTCGGCGCGCCGAAGCGGGGTTCCTGGTGGTGGGTTGGCGTCGGCGCCGCCGCGGCGGTGCTCATCCTTTTCGTGGCGCGCCCACCGTTCCGATCGAATCCGGATGGCACAGTAAAGCGCGGCGGCACTGAGGGACTGCCCGCTGTCACCGCTATCAGTCCCGCGGCTGAAGCAGTGCTGCCAGCGGAACCAGTCCGCTTCGTGTGGCACTCCGCCGGCCCAAACGTTCAGTACCGTCTGACCGTGACGAACCAACAGGGTGACGTCGTGTGGTCGTTCGGCACCGCGGATACCGCCGCCGTATTACCGGCGAGCGTACGAGTCCAACGAAGCGATCCTTACTTCTGGTACGTAGACGCCCTGCTGCCCGATGGGCGCTCAGCCACGAGCCGTGTCCAGCGGTTCAACGTGGCTCGATGAGATTCCCGTACGTCTGTCTTGTCGGTGTCGCCGCAGTCCTCGCGTGCTCGCGCTCGCCGCGGGCGGTACAAGCGCGATCTGCCTCATTCGATAGCGCGCTCGCCGTCGGCGAGAGCATCTACTATCGCGGCGAGTACGACCAGGTCCGCGCGCTGTGGCGCGACGCGCTCGCCCGCGCGCGCACACTCGACGACTCCACCGCCCAAGCGCGATTGCTCACGTGGCTGGGTCTCGTCGCCTGGCGCCAGGGCGATTACCCCCTCGCACGCCAGCTTGGCGAGCAGGCCCTGGCATTCAAGCTCCAGCTGAACCTCACGAAGGATCTCTTCAAGTCATACAACGCGTTGGGTCTCCTGGCGTGGAACGAGTCACGACTGGGCGACGCCGTCATCCTGTTTGGGAAAGCGGCAGCCGCCGCCAAAGCCGTGGGGGACCTCAAAGGCCTGACGGCGGTGTCGAGCAACCTCGCACTCGTCAATACCGACCTTGGTGATTTCGGAGCCGCGGGGACAGGCTTCCGCGCGGCGCGTGACAATGCCCGCCGGCTCGGCGACGCGCGTCTCGAAGGAAACGCGCTGACCAATCTCGGCATGCTCCGCATTCGCACGGGCGACCCGCAGGCGGCAATCGTCGTCCTCGAGGAGGCCCGCCAGCGATATCGCACAATCGCCTACGCGACCGGCGAACAGAACGCGCTCGGCCAGCTCGGCACCGCCTATGACGCGCTCGGGGAGCCGCATCTGGCGTTGGTCACACTCGACAGCGCGCTCGCAGCCGCCCGGGCACAGGGGCTGCGTCAGAGCGAAGCGAGCGACCTCGAGGCAATGGCGCAGCTCTATCAGGAGGCGGGTGACCTGCGGCGCTCGCTCGACCTGTATGCCAACGCCCAGACGATCAACCACGACCTCAATCTCGATGAGGAGACTGGCGCCGACCTGCGCAGCCAAGCCGAGATCCACCTGGCGCTGGGGGACTTGGCCGGAGCGCAACGCGATGTCGCGATCGCGCGCGGGATTCACCGCCGTATCAAGGCGCGTGTGGACGAGATCGGCGATGCACTGCTCCTCGCCGACGTTCTGGATCGCGCGGGCCGCCACGCCGGCAGTCGCACCGAGCTCGCCACTGCGCGTCGCCTCGCCGCGGGCCTCGAGGCGCGCCCCGTGCACATGGAGGTTGCGCTCGCGGAGGCGAGGATCGCCGATCGCGCCGGCGATGCGCGGAAGGTTTTGCTTGCCTTGGCCGCCGCGCGCGGCGAGCTCGGGCGCGGGGGCTACGGCACTGAATGGGAAGCGGCAGCGCTGCTCGCGCGTGCCTACGCCCGGCTCGGACAACTCCCAGCGGCCATCGTGGCCGGGCGAGAGGCGGTCGCGGCGATCGAGCGAGTCCGAGGCAACTTTGGCTCCGGCTTCCTACGCAGCAATTACCTGGCGGATCGCACGACGGCGTACGCGCATCTGGTCAGCGCCTTGGCGCGCGTCGGCCGGCTCGACGAGGCGCTCGAGGTGAGCGATGCCGCGCATGGCCGCGCCCTGCTCGAGCATTTGGCGATAGGCGATGACAGCGCCGCCCACTCATCCGCAACGACGACGCTGGGCAATCGCGAGGCGTTGCTGCGCCGCATAGACCAACTTGCCGTCAAGCTGGCCAGTATCGAGCGGGACGCTGGACCACACCCCGACTCCGCGGCCCGCTTCGCCGTCACCGATCTATCGCAACGGTTGCAAGCTGCTCGCGCCGAGTACGAGGCGCTCGTTGTCCAGACCCTCGAGGAGACTACCCCGACGACAGCACTCCTCGGCGGCGGATCGGTTCGCGCTCGGGACGTCCGAGCGAGCCTCGAATCGGGAGAAGTGCTGCTCGAGTATCTGGTGACTGCGGATCGCGTCATGGTCTTCGCCGTCACGCCCGACACACTCCGGTTCTTTGAAACCCGCATCCCGATTGAAAACCTCGCCAGCCGTGTCCGTCTCGCCAGAGATTTTTTGGCCAATGCCGAGTCCGCCCGCGAGCTACCACCCCCGGCGCTGGGCGGCCTCTACGACGCCCTGCTCGGTCCAATCGAGCGCGTCGGAGCGCTAGCCGCTGCGCATTCAGTCGTCATCGTACCGCACGGGCTCCTGACCTACCTTCCCTTCGCAGCGCTGCGGAATGACGCCACGGGACGCTATGTCGTCGAAGATCATGCCGTGAGCTATCTGCCATCTGCCTCCGCACTCCCTGCGCTGCGCCGGGGCCGCATAGCGACGTGGACCGCCGCACCCGATGGCAGCGCGGCGGTTTTTGTACCCGATCCTCTTGCGTTGCGCGCAACGCGCGGCGAAGCGTCCGCGGTGGAGCGCAGCCTCACCGACACGCGCGTCTGGCTGGGGACACAGGCTACGGAGGCCAGACTCCGTACCGCGCTGGCCACGCTCCCGATCGTGCACGTGGCGGGCCACGGCGTGATGAACGCCGCCAATCCGATGTTCTCTCGGCTCGAGTTGGCCAGAGGAGATGGAACTCCCGGCGACGATGGACGGCTCGAGGTGCACGAGCTGCTCGATCTACAGGTAGTCAGCAAGCTCGTCTTCTTGTCGGGCTGCGAAACGGGTCTGGGAACAGCGTGGTCGAGCGCGTTTGCGCGCGGCGAAGATTACACCACGCTGGCTCAAGCATTTCTCTTTGCCGGTGCTCGCGGCATCATCGCGACGCTGTGGCGCGTCGAGGACGACGGCGCGGCGGTATTTGCGCAACGGTTCTACGAGCATTTGCGCAACGCGCCGCCGGCAGAGGCCCTGGCTGCCGCTCAGCGGGAAATGCTGGCCGATCCGCGATACCGAGCACCGTACTACTGGGCCGCCTACAGCCTTAGTGGAGTTGGAGATCGCATTGTCGACTCCGAAGCATCAACGCGTGTGTCAGTCCGCTAAAACGGAAAGACGAGGAGCACCATGAGATTCGAGTTCCGGAGTGCACTCCTGCTGCTGGCGGCCGTCTTGTCCGCCTGCACTGACCACGCACCAACGTCTCCGAGCATTCGCGCGTCCCAGACCGCGAGCACTAGTGTTACGGTCACTTCAGCCAACCCCAATACCGCTCCCCAGGACACGACGATCAATTCGCACGTCTATGGGAGCGGGTTCGATCGGGGGTCCAAGGCTCAATGGGCACAGAACGGCGTGCCCTCCCCCAACGTGAAGACGAACTCCACGCAATACGTGAGCTCGACCGAGTTGATCGCGAACATTACGATCGCGAGCATCGCAACAGCCGGTTCATACGATATCGCGGTGACGACGTCGAACGGCATAAAGGGGATCGGCAGCGAGCTGTTTATCGTCAGTACTCGACCGGTCGCGAGCGTAGCGGTCAGTCCCACCAGCGCAAACATCGCGGTTAGCAGTTCGCTGGGACTCACCGCCACTACTTACGACAAGGCCGGAAAGGTTTTGACGGGACGGTTGATCAGCTGGACGACCAGCGATGGCTCCGTCGCAACGGTTTCCGCAAGTGGATTGGTGACCGCAGTGGCGCCTGGCAACGCGACCGTCACAGCCACAAGTGAAGGAGTGAGCGGCACAGCAGCGGTCACAGTGATCGCCATCCCGACCGGCAGCCTCGCGTTCACAACCCTGAGTACTGGCTCAACGCATACCTGTGCACTTACATCCGGCGGCGCCGCCTATTGCTGGGGTTACAATGCCAACGGTCAGCTCGGCAACGGAGCGACGGCGGACAGCCCCGTGCCGGTGGCGGTCGCCGGCAATCTCAGTTTCAGCGCGCTCAGTCCCGGATACTGGGCGACCTGTGGTATCGCTACGGGCAGCGCAGCGTACTGTTGGGGACAGAACGTCAGCGGGCTATTCGGCGACGGGACCGGCAACAACAGTTTGACGCCTGTCCCGGCCGCTAGCGGATTGAGCGTTTCGGTCCTGACGCAGGGGGATCAGCATACGTGCGGGCTGAATGGCGCCGGCGGCCCGTATTGCTGGGGTTGGAACCGCTATGGGCAGCTCGGCAACGGCTCGACGACCGATAGCCCCGTGCCTGTGGCCGTCTCGGGCGGTCTGACGTTTTCGACCATCAGTACCAGCGGACCGGCAGATCACAGCTGCGGTCTGACCGGAAGCGGGGCAGCGTATTGTTGGGGACTCAATTCCGCCGGGCAGATCGGCGGACCGACAAGCGCACTTTGTAAACTGCCGCTCTCGACAACGGCCACCGTGCCCTGCGCTCTTGTTCCGGTGGCGGTCGCCGGCGGCCTGAATTTCGTCGCGGTCAGCACCGGCTACTCTCACACGTGCGGAGTGACAGCCGGTGGCGCCGCCTATTGCTGGGGTGACAACTCGGTGGGTGAGTTAGGCGATGGCACGACGACGAACCGCGCCTCACCCGTGGCGGTCGCGGGCGGGTTGAGCTTTAGCGCCATCAGTGCCGCCACACGTTTCTCCTGCGGTCTAGCGACAAGCGGAGCCGTGTATTGCTGGGGAGAAAATACCCATGGTCAGCTTGGCGATGGTACGAACATCGCTCGCGCCAACCCAACCGCGGTCTCCGGGGGGATCAGCTTTAGCCTTGTGAGAGCAGGCAGCCACCACTCGTGCGGAATTTCAACAACGGGCACGGCCTACTGCTGGGGAGCGAACCTGCACAGTCAGCTCGGGGACGGCGCCACGGCCGACAGTTACAGCCCGGTCAAGGTCGCGAACCAGCCTTAGCGCGCACGCATCAGACGTACGAAGTCGGTAGGCGACAATCGCTCCGGGCGCAGCTTGGGGTCTAGACCCAAGGCCTCAAAGTCTGCATCAGTCATTCCCGGCACGGCGTTCTTCAGCTGTTTCCGCCTCTTGCTGAAGCACGCCGTGACGAATTTCCGGAACGGCGCGATTTCCTCGGGCTCGATCAGCGGCTCCGCGAGCGGCGTGAGCCGCACCGCTGCACTGCGCACTTTCGGCGGTGGCTGGAACGCACCCGCCGCAATGGTGAAGAGCTTCTCCACGCGACACACCGCCTGCACGCCAACCGACAGCGCGCCGTAGGTCTTCGTGCCCGGAGGCGCCGCCATGCGATCAGCGACTTCGGCTTGCACCAAGAACACCACCCGCTCTGGCAGCGGCGGCGTTAGGGCCTTGTCGATCAAGGGAGAGGTGATGTAGTAGGGGATGTTTCCAACAATCTTGTGCGCCGCAAGACTGTGCCAATCAATCTCGAGTGCGTCTCCAACGATCACGCGCGCCCCCTCGAGCACCGCGGCCAATCCGCGATCCCGCTCTATGGCAATCACTCTCAAGCCACGGTTCAGCAATTCCCGAGTGAGCGCGCCCCGACCCGGTCCAATCTCGATTACTGACTCACCTGGTCGCGGATCCAGGGCATCCGCGATCCGCCCAAGGATCTTGGAATCACTGAGAAAATGCTGGCCGAGCCGGGGCTTCAAACCTTGAGCAGAACGAGCGTGCGGTCGTCGTTGGCGGGAGCGCCGCCGGTGAAGGCGGCGATGTCGGTGAACACGGCTTCGAGAATGTGGCGCGCGGGGCGGCTACGCAGATTCACGACGTGACTCAGCACGCGCGGCTCCCCAAAGCGTTCGCCGCTCGGACCGCGCGCATCCGCCAAGCCGTCCGTGAAGAGACAGAGTATCGCCTTGCCGCGCTCGAATGGCAGGACCCGCTCCTGCCCGCCATCGCCCAAACCGAGCGGCGGCCTCGAGGCCTCGAGTCGGGTGGCCGCCCCGGTCTCCGACGACAGGAGAAAGGCGTGCGGATGACCGGCGTTCGCATACGTCAGCGTCCCGTTCGCCGGATCAACGACGGCGTAGCACAACGTCAGGAACATCTCCGTCTCGGCGAGCTCTTCGGCGAGGGACATCTCCAGGCGTCGCACCGCTTCGTGCGGCGACTCCGCCGTCTCGGCGTGAATACCGGACGCGGCCATCGCCAGCGCCATGATCAGCGCCGCGCCGAATCCGTGGCTCGAGACGTCGCCGATCATCACCCCAATCCGTTCCCCATGCAGACTGAGCAGATTGTAAAAATCGCCGCCCACCGACTCGGCCGGTCGGCAGCGCGCCGCCACGTCGCCCTTCGATGCGACGACCGCGGGCGACGGCAGCAGCTTGAGCTGCAGATCGTGGGCGAGCTCCAGCTCGCGCCGCACCCGCTGTTGGCCGAGGTCGCGCTCGACGAGTCGCGCATTCTCGATCGCCGCGCCGATCTGATTCGCAATGGCGGCGACGAGCTTGCGATCGCCCGCCGTGAACGCGTCTTCCCCTGTGCGATCGGTCAGGTTGATCACGCCGATCGGCGTGGGCACGCGGCCCGGCGAGGCATAGACGACAGGAACCGAGAGAAACGCTTCCCCGCGGTATTGGCGCTCGGCCTGACTCGTGGGCCTCGGCGCCCGCTGATCCGTGGGATCGTAGCTGATGATGCGCATCTCGCGGAACACGCGCGCCGCGATCGATTTGGGATCATCCACTTCGATCGGATCGATCTCGCCCAGCTCGACACCGCGCGCGGCGACGAGCCGGAGCACGTTGGCACGCGGATCGTGCACCATGAGCGTGGCCCGGCGCGCGCGGACCACGGCGGAGACTTCGCGGAGAATGCGGTTGGCGGCTTCGTCGAGGCGAATGGTGTGACCGAGGATCTCGCTGATCGTGTAGATCAGGTCGATTTCCTCATACCGCCCCGACAACTCGGCGGCGACCTGCCCGGTTTCTTCTTCGGCGCCCATCACGGCGCCGATCACTTCAGCCAGCTCGACCGCCTCCCGCTTCCCGCTTGCTTCCGGCCGGACCTCGAGCCAGGCGTCCGGCACCGCGGGGATGGGCTGGAACCAGGCGGGGCCATCGGGCGTCTCGAGCGGCCCACCGCCATTCGGTGTTGGCGTCCAACGCGGCTCGTCGCGACCTTCTCCGAGACCGCCACCGACCTGGAGCAAACGGCCGCCCGGCGTCCGCGCCCGCCAGAGGCGTAGCGTGGTACCGGATAACGCCGACAGGACGGGCAGCAGGCGTTCGAGTCTGCTTACGCCCCCGCGCGCAGTGTCAGACAGATGCCGTTGCCTTTCGCGTTGAACGCCACATCGTCGACCAAGTGGCGAATCACGAACAGCCCGCGCCCAAACTCGCGTTCGATATTCTCCGGGCGCGTCGGGTCCGGCAGCCGATCGGTGTCGAAGCCGTGGCCATCATCCACGATGTAGATGCGCACGGCGTCGCTCAGCAGCTCGACGAGCACACGCACGCTGCGGTCGGGGTCTTCGCCCGTGCCATAACGGATGGCGTTGCCGAGTGCTTCGGCGAGGGCAGTGCGGAGATTGAAGCTGATGCGGCGGGGAGACAGCGTACCGGGGGGAAGATTGTTCGCAACCAGCTCGACGGCGTCACCCACCATCCCGAGATCGCTCGGGACGTCGAGCTTCATCGTATTCTTGGAGAAATCGAATTGGAGGCTCAAAAAGCGGCCAGCGCCTCCTCGGCGGTCCGCGTGATGGCGAAGAGCGTATCGAGCTTGGTCAGCTCGAACAGCGTCTGCAGGTCGGCGTTGAGCCCGGCGAGCCGCAGCTCTCCACCCTGCTCGCGGATCTTCTTCGACAGCGAAACCAAAACCCCCAATCCCGAAGAATCGATGTACCCGGTCTTGCTGAAGTCGATGACGAATTTGCGGGAACCTTCTTCGAGCGCGTCGAGGACTTTCTGCTTCAGCTCCTGCCGGTTGCCGACGATGAGCTGACCTTCGACGCCCACGATGACGACGCCGCTCTTATCCTTCTTGAGAGTGAAGCGCATTAGGGACTATCCCTCCCGCGACTGGAGAATGGCAATCGCCGCCGTGTCCACAATATCATCGGCGGTCGCGCCGCGCGACAGGTCCGAGATCGGCCGCGCCAACCCCTGAAGAATCGGACCGAGCGCCATCCAGCCGCCGAGCCGCTGCACCAGCTTGTAACCGATATTGCCGGCGTCGAGATCGGGAAAGATCAGGACATTGGCGCGGCCGCCGACAGGCGAGCCGGGCGCCTTGCGCGCCGCCACATCGGGAATAAGCGCGGCATCCAATTGCAATTCCCCGTCGAACGCGAAGTCCGGCTTCCGATCCCGCAGATTCGCCATCCCTGCAAGCACGCGATCAATCCGCGGTCCTGCAGCACTCCCCTTGGTGCTATAAGAAAGGAAAGCGACGACCGGCTCGTCCCCCACGATGCGGCGGCGCTCGCGGGCCGACGTCATGGCGATGTCGGCGAGCTGCGTGGGATCGGGTTCGGGGCATACGGCGGAGTCCGCGAACGTCAGCACGCGATCGTCCTTGACCATATAGAACGCGCCCGACACCGTCGCGATGCCCGGCGCCATCCCCACCGCCATCAACGCAGCCCGGATCGTCTCGGCGCTCGTGTAAACGGCTCCGCCAAGCATCACGTCCGCCTCGCCCAGACCGACCAGACAGGCTCCAAACACCAACGGGTGCGTCAACGCCTGGAGCGCCGCCAACTCCGTGGGAAACTTGTCCGGACGGCGACCGCGCAGGAGGGCAACCATTGGCGCACGTGCCATCGGCAAGCTACGACCGAGCAACTGCACACTCGCCAGCCGTATCGCTTCAATTTTCTTCGCCGCTTCCTGCACCCGCGGGTCCTCGCCCTCGGCGAGCACGACGCGAGCCTTGATCTTCCGCGCCCGTTCAAAGACGCGGTCTAGAAAATTCATTTCCCGAACTTGCGCTTCAGGGCCTGCTGGACCGTCGGATGCACGAGCTGCGAGACGTCGCCGCCGAAGCGCGCGACCTCACGAACGAGACTCGAGCTGAGATACGTAAGATCAAACGCAGGCACGAGAAAAACGGTCTCGATCTTGGGCGCGAGATTGCGGTTCATCAGCGCCATCTGGAATTCGTACTCGAAATCCGATACGGCCCGGAGGCCGCGCACGATCACCGACGCGCCGACCTGCTTCGCGAACTCCGCGAGCAACCCGTCGAACGACTGCACGTCCACGCGTTTGTCGGGGACCTCGGTGCGGATCATCGCGACGCGCTCCTCGAGCGAAAACAGCGGCTGCTTGGCGACATTGATCGCGACGGCCACGATGAGCTGATCCACGAACTCGAGCGAGCGGTGGATCAGGTCTTCATGACCCTTGGTGATCGGGTCGAAGCTCCCGGGATAGACGGCGATGCGCTTCATCGCAGGAACGTCACCGCGGTGTCTCCGTACTTCCGGGTGTCGTCACCGCCAACCGCTCGATTCGCTTCGTGTTCGATTGCGAATATTCTCGCAAAGGGAATCGCACGAAACACCGCCACCAGGCGTTCGGCGTCGTCGGTTGCGTACGGTGGATCAGCGAAGGCGACGTCGAAGGCATTCGGTTGCAGCCGTTTCGCGAAGCCGACCGCATCGGCGCGATGGATGGTCATTCGGTCCGCCACGTTCAGGATAGCTGCGTTCTCACGAATCGTCGCGAGCGATGCCTTGTGCGTTTCCACGAACTCCACCGACATTGCCCCACGCGACAGCGCCTCAAAACCCAGCGCGCCCGAGCCGGCAAAGAGATCGAGGACTCTGGCGCCCGGAATCGACTGCTGCAAGATGCTGAACCAGGCCTCGCGAACCCTCTCTCCCGTCGGACGGACCGTGCGGCCGGTGGGCGTCTTGAGCCGACGCCCTTTGAACTCACCCGCTATGATGCGGAGCAAGGCTCGCAATCCGTGCCTGAATCGTGACCCGCCCTTGCCAGTCGTCGCGCTCGAGTCTGAACGCAACATCCAACGGCTCGCCCAACCATTCCTCGGGCACATGATCCGCCCAGCGAAATCCGATCGCCGCCAATACGCCCGAGCCGTCGTCGAGCGTGAACCGCAGGTGATTCGTCCCCACACGCCGCGCGCCAACCGCTCGCGCATTGCGCACGCCGAAGACCGGAGCGGGATTTCCAGCTCCGCACGGCTCGAGATGCCGCATGAGCCGCTCGAGATCCACGCTCACCTTGTCCAGTTGAAGCTCGAGATCCACGCGTTGGCTCGGCGCGAGATCGTCGGGCGTGAGCAGCTCGCCGGCGACTTCGAGAAATGCCAGACGAAACGCCTCAAAGCGGTCGCGGCGGACAGTGAAGCCCGCGGCCATGGTGTGACCGCCGTATTTCTCGAGATGCGCGCCGACGCGGTGCAGCGCGCCGTGCAGGTCGAATCCGGGAATGCTGCGACCGGAGCCGCGGCCAAACTCGCCACCGGGCTCCCAACCGATCAGAAACGTCGGCCGCCCGTAGCGCTCGACGAGTCGTGACGCCACGATGCCGATCACGCCCGGATGCCACGCCTCATTGCCGAGCACGATGGCGGCGTCGGTCGGCGCCAGCGTCTTGTCGACGAGCTCGATCGCCTCATCGAGGATCACCTGATCCATTGCCTGACGGCGCGCGTTGATCGTCTCGAGCTCGCGCGCCAGCGCGGCGGCTTCCTGCGGATCTTCCGTCAGCAACAGTCGCAGGCCGTCGTTCGCGTCACCGATGCGGCCCGCGGCATTGAGGCGCGGCGCGAGGATGAAGCCGACGTGTCCCGCGCGCAGCGGCTTCCCCGCGAGCCCGGCCGTCTCCACGAGCGCGCGCAGGCCAACCCAGCGCGAGTCGGCGAGCATCTTGAGGCCGTGGCGGACGAGGATCCGGTTCTCGCCCACGAGCGGCACCACGTCGGCGATCGTCGCGAGCGCCACATAGTCGAGGAAGTGCAACGGCAAATTGGGCGACAAGCCGAGCGCGTGGACCAGCGCCTGGGCGAGTTTGAACGCGACGCCGGTGCCGGAAAGGTTCTTGTCCTCCGACGGGCAATCGGGCCGACGGGGATCGAGGACCGCGTTGGCGGGCGGCAGCTGGTCGCCCGGCAAGTGGTGGTCCGTCACGATGACGTCGATACCAGCCTCACGGGCGGCAGAGACGGCAGAGACGGCAGTGATGCCGCAGTCGCACGTAACGATCAGTCCCGCGCCGATCCGCTGCGCTTCGGCAAGCCCGGCGGGCCCGAAGTCGTAGCCGTCGCGAATGCGGTGTGGCACGAATGCATGGACCGTCGCGCCGGCGCTGCGGAGAATGCGCGTGAGCATCGCGGCGCCGCACTGGCCGTCCACGTCGTAGTCGCCATGGACGAGAATCGGCCGCTTCTCACGGACCGTTCGCGCCAGGAGCTCGACCGCCACGGACATGTCTGCCCAGCAATGCGGGTCGGACAGCCCGTCCAGGCCGGGGCGCAGGAAAGCCTTCGCGAGGTCGGCGGACGCTAACCCTCGTTGCACGAGGATCGCGGCGAGCGCATCCGGAATGCGCAGCTCCGACGCCAGCGAGCGCGCAGCGTCAGGATCCGCCTGAGCGGTCACAATCCAGCGAGCGGGGGGGGGAATCATTCCTTGGCGTACAATAATACGCCGCAGGCTTCGCACCCTTCGATCGTGGCGCCGCGCTGGATCAGCGCTTTGCGCTGGGTCGGCACCGCCGTAAAGCAGTTCCCGCACGAGCTGCCGTGCAACGGATAGATCGCAAGCGGC
>DATGVZ010000049.1:0-12524 GCA_035299765.1 Gemmatimonadales bacterium | reverse complement strand
TATGCACTCCTGGTCGGGTTGCCCACTGCCGCGCTGGCCGGCCCGATCTTCGCTTCGTGGATCGCGCCACGCGTCCAACTTCCTGCTGAAAACCCGATCGCTGCTCAGTTCACGGGCGGCAAGGGCGGCACAGGCGGCATTCTCCGCGACATACCGGGGTTCGGCATCTCGCTCTTCACCGTGCTGCTCCCAGTCATCCTGATGTTGTGCGCGAGCGCAGCCGACGTCGCACTCGATAGCTCGAGCACGCTCCGCTCGCCGCTCGACTTCGTCGGGAGCCCGATCGTGGCGTTGCTGCTGGCGCTGCTCTTCTCGTTCTGGTCGCTGGGTTACAAGCAGCGCTTCACACGCGATCAAATCCTCAAGTTCGCCAATGACTGCCTCGCGCCGACCGCCGCCATTCTCCTGGTGATCGGCGCGGGCGGCGGATTCAACAGGGTGCTGCTGGAGAGCGGCGTTGGAAGAGCGATCGCCACCATCGCACTGGGATCGCACGCCTCGCCACTCCTGCTCGCATGGACTGTGGCGGCGCTCATCCGCGTGGCCACGGGCTCGGCGACCGTGGCGATGACGACGGCCGCTGGAATCGTCGCCCCCATCGCGGCGGCCACGCCGGGAGCGAATGTCGAGCTCTTGGTGCTCGCGACGGGTGCGGGCTCGCTGATGCTCTCACACGTGAACGACTCGGGATTCTGGCTCATCAAGGAGTTCTTCAACATGACCGTGCAACAGACGCTGAAGACGTGGACTGTCGCCGAGACGATCATCGGGCTGGCGGGGTTGGGTTTCACGCTGTTGCTCAGCCTCGTGGTGTCGGGGTGTACATCCCGCGAACAGCAGACCCGAGAGCTGAGCGCCGCAGGGTGGATCGACGTGACGGCCACACTGGATCCGGCGAGGACTCCGGTGTACGAGGGCGACGCGCCGATGAAGTTTGATTTTCTCAAGGATATGCGGAAGGGCGATAAGCTGACGCTATCGGCCTACTCGATGGGCGCGCACAGCGGGACGCACATCGACGCCCCGATGCATTTCGTCGTCAATGGCGCATCGATCGATCAGGTAGCGCTGGACCCGCTGATCGGGGCCGCGCGGGTCATCGATATCCCCGACAGCGTCCGGGCGATCGACGCGGGCGAGCTGAACCGGCACGAGTGGAGGGGCGCGAAGCGGGTGCTGTTCCGGACCCGGAGCACGTTGCGCGGCTGGATGGACTCCGCGTTCCATCGGGACTTCGCGTACGTGGCCCCGGACGCGGCGCAGCTGCTCGCAGACGCCGGCGTCGTGCTGGTCGGCGTCGACTACATCTCGGCGGAGCAATTCGCCGCTCCGGCGCCGCGGACGCACCAGATTCTGCTGGGGCGCGGGATTCCCATCGTGGAGGGGCTGGATCTGCGTCCCGTGCACGCGGGTGACTACGATCTCATCGTGCTACCGATCAAAGTGCGAGGACACGAAGGCGCGCCGGCGCGCGCCATCGTTAGGGAGCGGTGAGTCTGGCCGTGTGGCCCTTGCGACCCGTCGTGTTGAACGCGGCGACGCGGACGGTCCCGCGCAACGGGATCGGGCCGCGCACCACGGCGCTGCGAACCGTCGGCTCGGTGCCGTCCGTCGTGTAGCGAAGCGTGAAGCCGGGCAGCTCCATGCTGGTGTGAACCGCTCCCCCTTCGAGCTTCAAACCCGGTGTGGGGATTCGATAGTTGAGGCCCGGGACCTCCCGATCGAGTCGAGGCAGCTCGCGCTGGCCGACAACATTGACGAAGCGGGACCAGGCCGCGCGGTACAGGGAGTCCGATTTTGCGGGATCGCGCTCCCTTGCCCAATCCGGGTCGGGCGCCCACCCGCGCTCGGCGAGCGCGAACAATCTCGGGACCAGCATATACTCGACGCGCCCCTCCCCACCCAACGTCTCCGACCACAGGTTGCCTTGAATCCCCGCAATGTGAGCCCGACCGTAGTCGGTGAGCCGATCCTTGCCGGCGAACACAGCCGGATCCAGTGGGTTGCCGCGACGGTCGAGGCGGGCGTTGCGGTAGTAGTCGAACGGAATGAAGTCGAACGGCTTGCGCAGGTCGACGTAGCCGCCCCAGTCGAGGCCGATCTCGTCCGGACTCTGATTCCACGCGAGATCGAGGTAAAGATTGGTCACAGGACTCAGCACAACGTCGTAGCCGCCATTCGCCAGACGGTAGGCGAGGTCCTCGGCGCCCCACCCCGGGACGTTGTTCCACACATAGGCGCGCCAGCCGCGCTCGGCGAATCCGGGATTGACGATGGTGGCGGGCCGGCCGTCGCGACGCGTCTTGCGTACCGCGATTTCTTCCCAGCCCGAGGGAGCGATGCCCTGCGCCTTGAGGATCTGCTCCACCCGGCCGTAGAAGACGAACCACAGATCGTCGACGCTCGAGACGGCGTGCGCTTGCATGTACGCCTGGACAGCCGGCGACCCCACCCAAACGCCGGCCGGAACTTCATCACCACCCATGTGAATATGGCGCAGCGGCGCACCGGCCTCGCGGTGCATCGCGGCGAGATCGCCCACCACGCGCTCGATGAACCCATACGTCGACTCAAGCGCCGGGTTCATCACGTTGTCGGGATAGCCCTGGACGGAGGTGTACACCGAGCGATCGGCCGGGTCGTTGAGGCGGTACTGTTGGCTGTGCTGCACGGCTTTGATCGCGGCGCGCGCGTGGCCCGGCATCTCGATCTCCGGAATCACCTCGATGTGCCGCGCGGCGGCGTAACGCACAATCTCGACGTAGTCGGCATGGGAAAAGAAGCCGCTACCCCAGGGCCGGTCGACTGCGGGCCCCGATCCGAACGCGGGCTGCAGATGCCGGTCCGAATCGGGCGGGTGGCCGCGTCGCGCGCCTACTGCGGTAAGCTCGGGGAGGGTCGAGATCTCGACGCGCCAGCCTTCGTCATCCGTGAGGTGGATGTGAAAGACGTTGAGCTTGTAGCGGGCGAGGAGATCGAGCGTGCGCAGCACGAGCGGCTTCGGATGGAAGTTGCGGGCGACGTCGAGCATGAACCCGCGGTAGCCAAAGCGCGGAGCGTCCACGACCTGGATCGTGGACAAGACAAGACCTGTTCGAGGAGTCGGCGCGGGCAGTAAGCTCCGTAGCGATTGGAGACCGTAGAAGACGCCGGCGGGCGACGCGCCCACGATACGAACGCCCTGGACGGAATCCACGACGAGCGAGTACGCCTCAGGTGACGTCTGACCTTCGACGGGTCCAACCTCGAGTCGGAGACGCGGCCCGACTCCCTTCCCGGTACCACTGAAATAGGGGCGCAGGTATTCCGCCGCGAATGCCGCCTCGGTTCTCAGCGCTTCGGGCGCTTCGACGGGCGGCATCGCCGCGAGGCGCAGCGCTCCGGATCCGTTCGTCAGCTCGACCGGCGTCGGGAAGACCGGTGGCAAATCACTCGCGGGGAGATCGCGAATCGCGGAGTCGAGCGCGAATTGCTTCTCGGGGCTCGCGACGCTGGCATGCTCGAACGGGGCGGCCACGTAATCGCTCAAGGGCACGCCGACGTCCTTCGCGTCGTCGAAAACGATGTAGGGACCCTTCGGGACGAAGCTGGCATTGAGGAGCAGGTCCGTGACGTACGGGATCCGCACAGTGGCGCCGCGCGCCAATCCAGCAAACCCGGTTGCCGGCACCAGGCGGTGCAGGTCCCCCGGCAAGTCTTCGATGGTGAACCCGGGCCCTACGCTGCCGGGCCGCGCGCCGTGGAGCGCGTTATAGTAGATCGCCCATCCGCTCGGCGGCAGCGCCTTCGGACCGTGGTTGGTGAGCGTGAAAGCCGCGATGCTGTCCCCGACGAGTTCCCAGCGGAGCCCGAGGGTTGTCTGGGCGGCGACGGCGCTCGCCGTGAGGGTCAACAGAAGAGCGGGCAGTGCAGGAAGGAGTCGGTTGCGCATGAGGGAGATTAGACCTTTGCGGGTCGCTATGTCCAGTACGGCAATGGCCGCGCTCATCTATTTCTGTTTAGCGCCGAGTAGCGGCGGGCCCGCGTTCAGAGTGATCGCGTTCTTTACCGGCAAAGAGGATCCGGCTCATATCAGCTTTTTACATGAAGCCGAGCGATGGTTTCCGGAGATGGCAGCGAAATACCACTTCAGCTTTGACACCACATCCAATTGGCACAATCTGAATGCAGACTTTCTTGATACCTATCAAGTAGTGGTTTTTCTTGATACGCGTCCTGAGGAACCCGTACAGCGGGCTGCGTTTCAGGCGTACATGGAGCATGGCGGGGCCTGGATGGGCTTTCACTTTGCCGGTTTTGCGCTGACCCCTTCGGCGTATCCGGCAAACTGGGACTGGTACCACAACACATTTCTCGGATCAGGATCGTACGTCAGCAATACGTGGAGACCGACGTCGGCCATTCTCCGCGTTGAAGATCGCGCGCATCCGCTGACTCACCATCTGCCCGAGACGTTTCGGTCCTCGCCCAATGAGTGGTACCGGTGGGAAAAAGATCTGCGGCAGAACCCTGACATAGACATTCTGCTATCCATCGACTCGAGCAGCTTTCCGCTGGGCACCGGGCCAAAACCACACGAGATCTGGCACAGTGGATACTATCCCGTGGTTTGGACCAACAAGCACTACAAGATGATCTACCTCAACATGGGTCACAACGACATTGACTACGAGCACAGGTACGATACGACGAACAGGACATTGTCACATACGCTGAATAACCCAATTCAGGATCAGCTAATCATCGATGGCTTACTGTGGTTGGGGGACAAAGAGAAGAAGGCGCCGGGCGCGTCATTCTAATGAGCGTGTTTTTCACCCGCCTCAACGCGGACAGCGAGGCGATTCTCCTCCGGCGGCAGAGGACACGTAGCGAAGGCCGTGTAGGCACAAGGTGGACTGATCGCACGATTGAAGTCGATGGTCGTCCAGCCTGTCGAGTCCGGAACCGGCACCCAGAGATAGCGGCCAGCGGGATACGTCTCGCGCCGGTTGGTGGAGTCCTTGAACATCAGCCAGAGCCACTTGGGATCGCTGGGCTCGGCAAACGCTTCGAGGCGCATCTCCCTACCGGCCACGTGGAACACCAATTCGCCGGGAACGGCGAGACGCTGTTCAGCGCCTGTAACATCCGCGAGGCGGAAGACTCGCGGTTGCCGATACGCCCTGAGTCGCGCGGCGACACGCCAGCGCGGGTCGGGCTCGTACTCCGGTGACAAGGTGAATCCCTTGAGACGTGGACTCGCCAGGTCCGTCACCCTGAGGTACTCGCGCTCATCCTGGACATGGATCCACATGCGCAACGAACCAAAGCGCAGGTAGGTCGGCACCGAATCGTCGTCTGTAAGAAGTGTCAGGGTCGACGCGATTGGACGATTCTGGTCCGAGAGGAGGCGATGCCCGCGCGCGGGTTCGACTTGGACGATCCGACCGCGGCGCACGAACGTACCGACAACCGCGCGCGGGCCGGGGCCTGGGAGAACGATAGGCAGTGAGGAGTCTGTCCCAAACGGCGTTCGCCCCTCGTTGAGGAGCCACAGACCAGCAAGCCCTGCGAAATTCTCACCGATCCTCTGCTGTAGCTTCGAGCGCCACGCGGCGTGCTCAGCGACGAACGCTGACCGATCAACGGGCGGCGGATCAGGCCAGGTCCGTGACGTGCAAGCGCTCAGCGTCGCCGCGAGCAGCAACCATTTCTTCACGAGCGCCACAAGGTCACGATGAGCGGTATCACCAGCATCTTCACGAGCCAGTCGCCGGCATGGATCGCGGCCACCTTCCATGGGACGTTTTCCCAGAGGACCGATCCCGTGAGCAGGATAACGGGAAATCCGATCCACAGGACCAGGCCGAAGTGGACGGCATAGATCCAGTTTCTGATGCCGAGGAGGGTCACGAAGCCTGCAATCACGTAGGCGAGGACGATGCACCGCGCCAGCTCGACCACCAGCTTCCCCGCGGGCATCTTCGCGCCGGCCATCGCCGCGACGGGATCCAGGCCACGCAGGCGCATCCACGGTTTGAAGAACAGCGGGGGACTGTACCAGAGCCAGCCCAGTACGAACACGACGACGGCAGCTACGAGAACAGGCAAGTAGTTCACGTGCACCATGTCACGCTCCCCGGTTCACTTCCCGAGCCTTGCTGAGTAAGCGCTCGGCGAAATCGAGCCGCTCCTGGGTTTCGGCTTGCTCCTGTTGGAGATCTTGGAGCCGACTCTCGAGTGCCTCGAGCCGCGCAGTGACATCGTCCGACAATGCTTGGGGACGGGCGGCACGAAGGCGAGCGAGCTTGATGACGGTGAGCGCAGGGATCCCCACGAATATGAGGAGTGCGGCAAGAAACACACCAGGTTCCATATGGTCTGTCCTCGTCTTGGCCTGTGAATCGCAGCGCGCCTAGACGGCGGCATCGTGCTCGCCGCGATACGCGAGGCGGCCGGTGGCAACCAGCACAAGCAGCACAGCTATTGCCCCGCACACGGCCGCGTACCCTAACAGCAGAGGCAACCGCCTTACGCGAACTTGGTCCCAATTGTTGAATCGAAGACCGATCTCCTGCGCCGTGAGTGCACGTGATTCCGACCCATCCATCATCGATACCCGGTGCTGCTCGACCAGCGTGCCAAGCGGCTGGCCGCGCGCGTAGATCTCCACACGATCCTTGCTATCTGCAAGGGAGAGGGCCAAGGGCGCCGGCGTCCACCAGATGTCAGCGCGCCGCGAGAGCTCGCTGTAGAGCGCGACGGCGGGAATACAGAACAGCGCGGCCATAAGAGCTGAGAAGAAGATGCGGAGACGAGGCGGCATCGAGTCCTCCTGTGAACTCAATCGGGCGGGTGCCAAGCGAATGAATCCCGCGCTCGCTACAAGACTTCTCCATTGACATGAACGCGCCTCACTGTGAACGCTGGATGACGACCGCCGTTCCGTAGCAGAGTACTTCGGTGGCGGAACCCTGCCGGCCAACTTCCGAACTCTCGTAGCGGACTCCGACGACCGCATTCGCCCGGAGTGCTCGAGCATGTTGCAAGAGCAGCTCATAGGCCTGCTCGCGCGTTTGCTCACACATCTCAGTATACGCGCCGATCTGCCCACCGATGATCTGCTTCAGTCCCCCCAGAAATCCCTGGCCGATCGTTGGCGATCGCACGACGATTCCCCGGACGAGACCCTTGTATTCGGTGATGCGATATCCCTCAATCGAAAAGGTCGTGGTTGTCTGCAGCGTCTCTGGCATCCATGCTCCTTGAGGGCGTTTGTCGTTGCTTCATCTGGGACCGGTGGGCAGGTCTCTACCCGTGGCCCAATCGCCACACGAGCACGACGGCCACGGCGGCGGGCACACCGAACACCAGGAGGAAAAACGGAGTCTCTTCGGCGACTGAATACCCCGCCTTCGTAACTCCCAGCCACATGTTGATCCCGGCCCCGATGAACCACAGCGGAATGAACACTTTGGCTGCCGTCGCGAGCCCGTGCGCCGGCGTCGGCGCCCCGAGCCAACCTCCGATGAGCAGGCATAACGCCAGCAGACCGAAGCCTGCTCCGATCACCTTAATTGAATGCGCCATGGAGTGGGTCGGGAGTTATCACTTGGCCGGCAGCGAGGACGCGTACGTTGCAGCCACCTGAATCCATTTCCCGAGCTTCGCATCTGTTTTCAGCCCTGCAGGCTCCACCAGAATCCATCCCTTCATGGGCCGTCCCGTGAGATCAAACAGGTGCGTATGGGGTTGCGCGAGGGCTTTGTTGGTCTCCTCCGGAGCCAGGCGCACGATAAGCTCGTTGTGATGTACGCCAACGCACATGTTGCCGTTGAGAAGAAACGCGACTCCACCGAACATCTTCTTTTCAACCAGGCCTTTGCGCCGGCGAAGCGAGTCGCGGATTCTGTCGGCTAACCGTTCATCAAAAGCCATAGAGAAGACTCATTCCTTAATCTATGCGCGGGCTTGACCCGCTGGGAAATCACGCGCTTCGCGACACGACCCACCGCGCGGCCGCCCGCTGCATCAACGCCTGACCGTGCCACGCACACAACACGGGTGCATCACCCGGGATCTGACTCACGAGCCGCGGATGCGCGAACAGAATCACGAGCGCCGCGTCAGGGACGAGCCGCTCGAGGCGCGCCAGCGATGCGGCACCCAGATCGGCGCGGCCTTTCCATGACCGCGGCTCGGCATAGACCAGTACGGCTCGGCTGACACCGGGGCGATGCTCAGGGCTGACTCGAACTCCGGCATGTGTCACCTCGGCATGAAAGGCATCCCTCGGCGGAATCGAGTACGGCCCGCCGACATCATCATCGACGATCGCGACGTCGAGACTGCGCGTCAGTGACGGCGCGTTGCCCCGAAGCAGATGCACGGCCCGATCCGCCAAACTGTCCGCGAACTTCTGATGCTCGGCGACTTGGCCCTCGTCCAGCGCGCTCGGGTGACCCCGGGACGGCGCCCCGGCATTTGGCGTGCCCCAACTCGTCACTGCTTTCTCATATCTCTCGAGCGCCTGTCCCGCACGATCGGCCGGCACGTGCTCCAGTGCGCGCACGACGCCAGCCCAGTCTGTGGGATAGAGCAGCATGTCACATCCCGCCGTCACCGCCGCCGCCGCGGCCACCCCCTCCGGCGCCGCCGCCGTCGCGCCGGCCATGATAAACGCGTCCGTAACCACGAGTCCATCGAATCGAAGCGTGTCGCGCAGATAGCCGAGAATCGGTTTGGAAAACGTCGCGGCCGAGCCGGTCGCATCCCACGCCGGATAGGCGACGTGTGCGGGCATCACACTCCCGACGGCGGCCTGCACGGCGGCCGCAAACGGCGCGCAGTCGGCCTGCTGGAGCTCCGACGCGGGAACGTCCACGACGGGCAGTCCCTCGTGCGAATCGGTCGTCGTGCGGCCGTGTCCCGGGAAATGCTTGGCACACGCGAGCACGCCGTGCTCCTGGCAGCCGCGGATCCACGCCGCCGCGTGCGCGCCGACGACCTGCGGATCGGCGCCGAACGACCGGGTCTGCACGATCGGATTCTTCGGCTCGACGTCCAAATCGCAGACGGGCGCGAACGCCCAGGTGAGACCGACGGCGCGCACCTCGGTGCCCGTGATTTGCCCGCACGCATACGTCGCATCGAGATCGTTGAGGTACCCGAGGGCGGCGGGCGGCGGCAGTTCAGTAAGACCCTTCACTTGCTGCCCCGGCCCGCGCTCGAAGTCCGAGCCGAGCAACAGCGGCCGGCCGGCGATGTCACGCAGCGCACTCGTGAGTGCGGTGACCGCGTCGCGCGTGCCGCCGAAGAGAATGAATCCGCCGACGCCGGCCGCGACCGCGGCGTCAATGGTGGCGCGATTGGACCGGAACGAACCGCGTCGCCAGCGCAGCGCCGGACAGACGAGACGCGCGCGCGGCTGGATCACGGCGGCGTGACGTGCCCTAAGACGCGCGGTCCCCGCGCACCCGTGGCGGCCGGCAGATTGCCGGGCTTCCCCATCACGGTCTCAAGGCCGAGAAACGCAAAGGCGACGGCTTCCTTCGCCTCGCCGTCGAAGAAGAGCTGTTCGAACAGCGCAACCGGACGAGGCTGCACTCTGGCGGCCAGCCGCTCGACGAGCGCGGGATTCTTCGCGCCGCCGCCGGAAATCACGAGCTCGGCGCTCGAATCGTCGGTTCCCCAACGAGCGATTGCCCGTCCAATGGTCTCGGCGGTCAAGGCGGTCGCGGTCGCGACGGCGTCGTTATCCGAGCCGCCCGCCTTCCGCACCCGGGCGAGCAGCTTGTCGGCGTACTCGATGCCGAACCGTTCGCGCCCCGTGCTCTTCGGCGGCGGCTGATCGAAATACGGATCGGCGAGCAGCTCGTCGAGCAGCTTCGCGATCGGCCGGCCGCGCCGGGCCCGGTCGCCGTCGCGATCGTAGGACGCGTCGGGATCGACTCTACGTGTTACCGCGTCGATGACTGCGACGCCGGGCCCAGTATCGAACGCGAGCGCGCCGGCCGTTACACCGCGGCGCGGCACCCACGTGACATTCGCCATCCCGCCGAGGTTCAGGAGCCAGCGTCCATGCTGCTCGTGACCGAAGAGCATGACGTCGGCGAGCGGCACCAGCGGAGCGCCCTGCCCTCCCGCCGCGACGTCGCGCGCGCGGAAGTCACTCACGACCCGCACCCCCAGCCGCTCCGCCAGCACGGCCGCGTCGCCGAGCTGGAGCGTCGCTCGACCCGGCTCATGCCAGATCGTTTGGCCGTGCGAGGCGAAGAACGCCAAATCTCTCGGGTTCGTTTTAGAGGACGCAAGCAGCGCAAGGACTGCTGCAGCAAAGCGCTCACCCAGCGCCACATGGAGAAACGCGAGCTCCTTCGGCGTACCGCGCGCGATGCCATCAATGATCGCGCCACGCTCGGACGCGCTGTAGGGCTCCTGCCGGAACGCAATCAGCTCGGCACTGGGAGCATCGGGAGGATTGTCGCGCAACTTCACCAGCGCCGTCGACACGCCGTCGAGCGACGTGCCCGACATGACGCCGACGGCGAGCGCTTCCATCAGGCGCGCGAGCTCACGGGTGGCGGATCGCCGACGACCGGCCGGACGAGTCCGCGGGCTGCCTCGAGCAGGCGCCGCGCCTCCGCCGCGTCCACGCCACGGCGCACCATTACGATGGCGAGCTTGACGCTGCCCCCGGCGCGCTCGATCGCGGCGCGCGCCTCGGTTCGCCCGACGCCGCAACACTCCATCACGATCCGCTCCCCGCGATCCACGAGCTTCGCGCTCCACGCCATCAGATCCACCATGAGATTGCCGTAGGCTTTGCCGAGCCGAATCATGGCGCCGGTGGTCAACGTGTTGAGCACGAGCTTCGTCGCAGTGCCCGCCTTGAGCCGAGTTGATCCGGTGAGCACCTCGGGACCAACGATGGGATTGATGATGACGTCGCACGTCTCGGCCAACACTTTGGGCGGCGTCGAGCACGTCACGAGAACTGTGCGGGCGCCCAGCGTCTGCGCGCGGGCCAGCGCGACCCGCACGTACGGCGTGGTGCCGCTCGCGGCGATTCCGACGACGACGTCCCGATTGGTTACCGCCGCCGTGTCCATCGCGGCCGCGGCCGCGTTCACGTCGTCCTCGGCGCCCTCGAGGCCTTTCACCAACGCACCATAGCCACCGGCGATCACGCCGACGACCATCGACGGCGGCGTTCCGAACGTGGGCGGACACTCGGTGGCGTCGAGCACGCCCAGCCGCCCCGACGTCCCCGCGCCGACGTAGACCAGCCGTCCGCCCGCACGAAACGTCTCGACGAGCAGATCGATCGCCTGTGCGATCCGCTCGCGCTCGCCGCGCACGACGCCCGCTATGGACGCATCTTCGGCATTCATCAGGTCCACGATCTCGAGACTCGAGGCGACGTCGATTCGCTCGGTGTTGCGATTGCGCTGCTCGGTGCTGCGGGGATCGTGGAAATCGGGTTTGGGCATGGAAGGTGGCGTCAAATTAGACGTTGACCGCGGCTCGGGTCAACTTCCAGATTAGGAAATGAAGAAGATCCTCTTCCTCGTGGTTGCGACGCTCACCTTGTCGTGCGGCGTCTCGCGCGCTCCGGAAAACCCGGCGCCCGAACTTCTTCCCGCGCACACCGTCGTCATTCGCGGCACGCGCAGCATCCCGCCGGCGTGGACACTGCGGTCGAAGCCCGCAACCGCGCAGCATGCGATGGTCGTGTCTGCTCATCCGCTCGCGACTCTGGCCGGAGTGGAGATTCTGAAGCAGGGCGGCAATGCGATCGACGCCGCCGTTGCCGTCGCCTTCGTGCTCCAAGTCGTTCTCCCCGACGCCGGCAACATCGGTGGCGGCGGATTCATCGTGCACCGCAGCGCCGCGGGCGAGGTACTGGCGCTCGACTATCGCGAAGCCGCGCCGGCTGGAGCGACGCACGACATGTATCTGGATTCGGCCGGCAACCCGACCGACAAGAGTCTCGTCGGGCACCTCGCCTCGGGTGTCCCCGGTAGCGTCGCCGGGCTGTACGCAGCCTGGAAGCGCCTCGGCTCGCTGCCTTGGCCTACGCTCCTTGCCCCCGCGATCCGGCTCGCGAATGGCCATATCGTGGACAGCGCGCGCAGCCGAGACATCGGGTACGACCGGGAGCTGCTTGTCCAGTTTCCCGCGAGTCGCGCCCAGTTCCTTCCAAACGACAGCGCGCCGGCGCCGGGTACGCTGTGGAAGCAGACGGACCTCGCGCGCACGCTGCAGCTCATCACCGATTCCGGTCCCGACGTCTTCTACCGCGGTCAAATCGCCGATCTCATCGTCGCCGAGATGCAGCGCGGCGGTGGAGTGATCACGAAGAACGATTTGCGCGCCTATCACGCCAAATGGCGCACGCCAGTCGAGTTGACGTATCGCGGCTACACGATCTACTCGATGCCGCCACCCAGCTCTGGCGGCGTGACGATGGGCGAGATCCTGAACATCCTCGAGGGCTACGACACGATTCCGGCGCTTGGCACGCCCGCGTACGAGCATCT
>DATGVZ010000048.1:0-11059 GCA_035299765.1 Gemmatimonadales bacterium | reverse complement strand
CACGTCACGAGTGACACTGCGGCGCGCGATGTCGTCCAAGGGGAGGCACTCGTGGGGTACAAGGCACGCTCTTGGCTGGGCCTATGGCTGGGGCCTCGCGCACGCACGTTCGTCGCGGCCGGCCTCAGTGACCGGCGCTGGTTGTTTTGGTCGGGTGGCGTCAGCGCGCGGGGCGCAATCTTCCCCGGGTATCTGGACACTTTCGTCGAGATGTGGGACGGGTTCAGCGGCACGCTCAACCGACCGGCCTCGTCTGCCAGCGGCCGGGGCGTGGACCTGGGCGTCGAGGCGAGACTCCCCAAGCGCCGCTGGTGGGTGCGGCTCGCCTATCGCATTGACCAAGGTCGCGCGAACGACAGTCACAGAGATACCGTCGAGGGACTCGCGCTGACGGTTGGAAGAGGCGACCTGAACTAGTTCGGCCGCGGTCCAGCCGTCCCGAGGATACCCACCGAGGTCGGAATCACCGTGCGCTGAGGGTGTGGGAAGACGCGCGCAATGAGCTGGGCCGCCGTTTCGCCGTCCAAGCGTGGCGGAACGCCGGGATGGTGAACGCCATACGCCGACAGCCGGGCGAGCGGCCCGAGCAATCCCATCCTCACGGCCTCATCCAGCACCGACCATCCCGGAGCGACTGAATCATCGGCGCTGGACGCCACCGCCTCATCGAACAGACGCACCTCCAGCGCGTCGACCAGCGAGTCAAACATGGCGATGCGCGCGCGCGGGCCGATCGATTTCAAGACTTCGCCTCGAGTCGCCCAGAGGACCTGATGCTGCAGTCGCTCGTAGACCCCGCCGTCCGGCAGTAGATGCGAGCGATCTCCGGTGATGCGTGCTGCTTCCTCAACGAGCGGCCAGGCCAACGCGGGCTGACCTTTGCTGAGTTGGAGGTCCGCACGTGCCATCAGCGCGCTCACTTTGTGGCGCCAGAGTCCCGATCGCCGCGCACCGTCGTCGCAACGTTCCACTGCCAGTTCCGCTTCTGACGCGTTGCCCAGGACCAGAGCCAATCGTGCGATGTTGGAATACGCCTCGGCCCATGCGCGCGGCGTGGTGAGCGTTTCGAGCGCGGCAACCACGACCCCCATGCTGTCGACCGCAGCGCCGAAGCAACCGAGATCGTGATACACGTTCCCGAGAATCAAACGGCTCTGGAGCGCTGCTCCTTGATGTCCGGACCGTTCGGAGACCACGACGTTCTCGCGAAACACTCTGGTCGCGTCCGCGAATCGACCCAGGCCTCGATAGGAAATGCCCAGCGTGTTCAACACACGGCGCAACTCCAGCAGCAGCCCCAGCGATTCCAGCACGGGCGCTGCTAGCGTGAGCCGCTCCACGGCTGCAGCAAACTCGCCGCTCGCGAGCGCACACTGCCCCAGGGTGAGGTTGGCCAGGGCGACGCACTCGGGGCTCGCAGGTGACGCGGCAATTTTCGCCGCCAACGCCTCGGCGTCCGCCCGCGCGGCAACGTCTCCCGCATCGATCGCAACTTCCAAGCGGGTGTAGTTCGCGCGGAGCAAGAACGGCGTGGCGTCCGCTTGTTCGGCTAGCGCAATCGCCTGCTGCGCCGCCCGCATGATCGCCTCATCCCCGCCCAAACGCGCTCGCTGCAGCGCATCGGCACGAATCAGCGCGGCAAGCGCCCGATCCGTCGGGGATGCGGCCTCGTCCCGCCAGTCGTCCAACGCGTCCAGCGCGCGTTGATACTGAGCGGCCGCCGCCAAGGCATGGGCCAACAGCAACCGGAGCCGTGACTCCGGCGGCACGGCGTAGGCCCTGAGCAACCAGGTCAGCAGTCGCTCCGCCTCGCGCGGCGCGCCGTGCTCGATCGCCATCTCGGCGGCGACGAGCCCGGTCTGCATGGCCTCCTGCTCCAGACCCGCGCCGATGCAGTGATGAACGAGCTCGAGCGGATTTCCTTCCCTCAGGCGTTGCGCGAATTGCGCGTGGTGGTACATGCGCCGGTCGGTTCCCATCGCGTGATACACATACGCCCGGTACAGCTCATTCTTGAATGACAGCCGGCCTTCCTCCACGCGGCCGACGCCCCGATCCAGCATCTCGAGCACCACGCGCTCGCTCGCACCGTCGGTCAATCCGAGGAGACTCAAGACGTCGTGCGGTGACATCGCCTTGCCCGCGACCGCGAGTACCTGGAGTACGTGTTGCGCGTCGGTCGACAGGCCACCGTATTGTCGCGCGAAGGCGGCGCGCAAATCCTCCGGCGGCGCCCAGGATAACGCCACGCCATCGCCGATGCTCTCGGCCGCAACCAGTGAGTCTTCCTGGTGCATTCGCCAATCGGCCAGGAGCACCTCGATGTGATACGGATTTCCCTGCGACAGTCGCACGATCGCATCGCGAATCCCGGGGTCCGGCGGTTTGGTGTCTGTCGAGAGATCGCGGATGAGCGTCAGGGCTTGCGAACGATCGAGCGGGTGGAGCTCCACTGTTTCCGTCCAGGGCAACCCGCTCACCTCGCCCGGGCGGGCGCCAGCGAGGATGAATGCGAGCACGCGCCCGCCCCCCCCGCCAGCTGGTCGGCGTGTCACCAGGAACAGCACTTCCTGGCTCGCAGGATCGAGAAACTGGAGATCGTCGAACGCGAGCAACACGGGGCCGTTGTCCGCCACGGCTTCGATCATCCGAAGCACGGCTTCAGCAACTCGCAGACGAATCGAGTCGGTTGGCGCTTCGGGGGCTTCGGGTATGCCAGGGTAGATCGCGCGCAGACCCGGACAGACGCGTGTCGCCTCGGCAAGCGAGTGCGGGTCGGTACCGCCGGCCGCCGGATCTCGACCCAGAGCGAGGATGAGCTCTGAAATTCCCGCGTAAGGAATGCCTTGGCCGATTTCCTGACACGAGACAATCAACACCGGCCAAGCCCGCGCTTGAAGCGACGTGGCGAAGCGGCGGATCAGCGAGCTCTTCCCGATGCCCGGAGTGCCGCTGATGAGGCACGTCTCGTAGTCGGGGCGCGCGCTGTCGACCACGCGATTCGCAATCGCTTCCAGTCTACCCAGCTCGGCCTCGCGACCGATGAGTGCGTGCGGCGGAATGCGTCCCTCGTCCAACACGGCCGTTGCGGCGGCAACGGCAGGTCGCTCGCCGCGTTCCAGACGGCGGAGCAGCCGCGCGATCTCGGGATTCGGATTGGTGCCGAGCTCGGCTCGGGCCCGCTCGACGTGATGCTTGAGCAGCCGCACCGCGGTTACGGTATCGCGGTCGAGCAAGGATCGCTCCGCGAGCGCGTACACGGCCTCCGCACACAGCGGGTCGATCTCGTAGAGCGCTGCCGCGAGCCGTTGCGTCTCTGCCGTATCGCCGCGAGCGCGCGATGGCTGAAGTGCCGCGCGCAGCGCGTCACGCGCCTGGATTCTCAGCCGGGCGCGCGCACCGTCGACCCAGTGCGAGAACTCCGCGCTGCCACAGTCTTCGAGGCCTCGCAGCGGTTCTGCCGCCATGGTCGCGCTGGCGCCGTGGTGTAGGCCGGACAGCTCGGACGACAACTCCGCCAGCATCTGCACATCGTCTTCGCCACCGATCACCGCTTGCCGGCCCAGGCGGGAGCGAATGGCGAGCAAGGCCTGCGAGAGCGAATGCCGGCCCTTCGCGGCAGACACGCCTGGCCAGAGCAAATCGACCAGACGATCACGCGGGATGGGGCGCGCGCGTCCCTCGAAATGCAGGTACAGCAGGACGGCGAGGTGTTTCTTGGTCCGGAACCGAACGGGCGAGCCGGGCCCCGGCGTCCCCCCGCGAACGAGCTCGGGCGGTCCGAAAACGTTGAGCTGAAGCTGAGCAGTCACAATGTGTTGAGACTTGGATGAGGACGGGCGGCCAGCTTGCCTGCGTTTAAGGTACCGCACGCTCCCCATAGCGCTAGGAAGGGGGTGACGTTCGATGACGCTGTTTACGCTGCTGGTTGAGGCTCTCTCCGATTACGTGATTGCCTGGTGAACGAGACCGCTTAGGGGGCTACCCCGCTTGGCGGCGGCGCCGAACGAGCCTCCAGAACTGACGATCACCAATGACCGTCACGGGGTGCCCCTTCGCGGCAAGGCGGCCGATCTCCATGAGCTTCGTGCCGCCGCCCGCACCGGCGATCTGTAGCGGGTTGGGTCGGCCGCGGACGAGGACATCGGTGGCGCGGCCGGGTTTGGTTTGCACAATGGCGCCCGCTCTGCGCGCGGCGGCGATCGCTTCGCTTCGCGGGCGGCTCAGGAAGCCGGTGAACGACAGCCGCTTACCCTTGAGACTCTGCACCCGGCCGAATTGCGGCGCCGTGCGCGCGTGCTGGAGCGCGGTCATCAACTCCCCCGCCGCCTCGTAGCGCCTGCCGCGCACACCGAGGCAGCGGTGAATGACTTCCTTGAGGTGATCGCTGCACGGCAACTTGCGGACATCACGGCTGCGAATCGGGCTGGCGATGTCGCCGCGGAGCAGCATGACGGCGATCAGCCCGACTTGGTAGATGTCGTCGCGCTGCTGCCAGCGCCGCACCTTTCCCCAGGCGATCTCGGTCGGCGCGTTGAGCACGTTGAACGCGTCGGCAGTCACGCCGCGACGCGTCAGCTGGTGCGTGGCGATGCCAAAGTCGCCCAGCTTGAGCTGCTCGTGCTCGCACACGAACACGTTGAACGGCGTCAGGTCCCGGTGCAACGCCTGACCGCGATGCAGCGCGTCGAGAACTGCCAGGATCCCGGCAATCTCGCGACGAACGAGGCGCTCCGGCTGCGGCCCCTTGCGCCCGAGCCAGGCGCCGAGGTCTCCGTGGATCGCATATTCCATGGCCAGGCAGTACCGCGTGCGGGCACCGTCGGCGATGACGAACCGGTCGAGGACGCGCAGTGCACGCGGCTCGCGGCCCAGGAGCTCCGCGAAGTACGACTCGCGCAGCCAGGGCGCGAGACGGTCGGTGATCTTGACGCAGATTTGGGCGGGCAGCCCGTCCCGACGGTTGGAAGTGGCGAGGTAAACTTCCCCGAACCCTCCCTTGCCGATCAGCTCATGCAACTGGTAGGTTCGCCCGCTCTCCGAGCTGTAGACCGTGAGCAACACGGCGGGCTTTGCCGTATGCTCGGCCCCGGGAGCAGCGGGGCGGGGGGGGCGGGGGGGGCGCGCGGCCGTCGCAGTGCGTGTCATCGTACGGGTCGCCATGAGGAGTAGTAATTGAGGCAGCGGCGTCGTGCCGTCAAGCAGGTTGTCGCCACGAATCCCATCGCCCGGCGACGCCTGCACAATCAGCATCTCGTGTCGCCGACGTTGACCGAGGCTGCGGAGGTGGTTCGCATCCTCGGCGCGGTGCAGTCGCAGGATTACGCCGGCGCCAAATGGGCAATCGCCCAACGGACCAAGAGCCTGACCGATGCGCGAATCGAGCAGGCGTTCGCCAGTGGCGCGATCCTGCGTAGTCATGTTCTGCGCCCCACCTGGCATTTCATTCTGCCCGAGGATGCCCGATGGATGCTCGAGCTCACGGCACCTCGGGTTCGGAGCGCGATGGCGTTCTACTATCGCTACCACGAGCTCGACGCGACGGTGTTTCGCAAGAGTCACGCGGCGATCGAGCGCGCGCTACGGGACGGCGACCACCTCACGCGATCAGAACTGAGCGCCGCACTGGCACGCGCTGGCGTCGTTTCGTCTGAACGCCTCATAGGTCTGCTGATGCAAGCAGAGCTGGACCGTGTCATCATCAGCGGGCCGCGGCGCGGAAACCAGTTCACGTACGCGCTCTTTGACGAGCGCGTCCCCGCAGCACCGACCCGCGACCGGGACGAGGCACTGCACGATCTCACACGCCGCTACTTCACGACGCGCGGGCCAGCCACGGTGCACGATTTCGCCTGGTGGTCGGGCCTCACGATCGCCGACGCGAAGCGCGGTGTGGAGACCGCCGGCTCATTCCTGACGCGTGAGACCCGCGACGGCGATGCGTACTGGCATGTTCCGGTGAAGCGCGCGCCACGCTCCAGGCGAGTCGCCCATCTGTTGCCGAATTTCGACGAGTATTTCGTCGGCTTTCGTAACCGGTCGGCAATTGCGGAGCGGCTGCGCAGAGTCCGCGCGGATCGCCGGGTCGACGCGCTCATGGGGCACGTCGTCTCCGTTGACGGCCAAATCGTCGGCGGTTGGCGGCGCACGCTCGGCAAGACGGCAACGGTGGAGTTGCGCCTCTTTGTGCCGTTGGCGACGCCAGAGCACAGGCTCGTGCGAGCTGCCGTGGATCGCTTCGGCCGGTTTCTTCAGTTACCGGTGCGAGTGCTCCTTGCCGACCCGACGACCCCGCGATAGTGCGTCTGCAGGCGGATCTTCCCGCGCCACCCCCTTTTAAACGAGTCCAGGTCCTGATTATCCTTCGTCCTGGCGCGTAGCGACCGCGCCCCTGGCTGGGAGCGATCCGCCACCTGCGACGGATCGAGGCGTTACCCAATCGGCCCCCCAGCCGTTGGCACCATAACAATGGGAGTTGCATTCGATGGGCGCCTCCACAGTGACGACTACCGCTCGGCGACTCATCGCCGAGATCAATGCGCTCCGTAGCGAGCGCCGTGCCGCTATTCTCGCGCACAACTATCAGCGTCCGGAGGTCCAGGACCTGGCCGACGTCGTGGCTGACTCGCTCCAGATGGCGCGGCGCGCGACCGAGCTCGACGCGCCGGTCCTCGTCATCTGCGGCGTGCATTTCATGGCCGAAACGGCCGCGATCGCCAACCCGGACAAGCGCGTCCTGATTCCCGACCCCAGCGCCGGTTGCTCGCTCGCCGCCACCATCCAGGCCGCCGACGTGCGCGCCTGGCGCGCGACGCACCGCGACGGCATCGTCGTCGCCTACGTGAATACAGCGGCCGACGTGAAGGCCGAGGCGGATTATTGCTGCACGTCCGGAAATGCGGTTGCGGTGATCAAGACCCTGCCACCCGATGTCCCTGTGCTTTTCCTGCCTGACGTGTTCCTGGGCAACTACCTGCGCAAGGTGACGGGACGGCCGATCGACGTGTGGCTCGGGGAGTGTCATGTGCACGCCGGGCTCACCCGCGAAATGTTGGCGGAGCGTCGGGCCGCATATCCCGACGCCGAGTTTTTGGTGCATCCCGAGTGCGGCTGTGTGACCAGTGCGATGTACTATGCCGAGACCGAGGGGGACGTCGCCGCCGGCCGGATGCAGATCGTCTCGACCGAGCAAATGATGCGACGCGCTCGCGTCTCGCCTGCGCAACGCTTCGTGGTGGCGACGGAGACGGGGGTGTTGCACCGCCTGCGGCGTGAGAACCCTGGCAAGGAATTCATCGCGGCCCAAGAATCCGCGGAGTGCCGCTACATGAAGCAGATCACCCTGGAAAACCTGCGCGACGCGCTCCGCGACCTGAAATATGCAGTGACCGTTCCGTCCGACGTGGCCGCTCGCGCACGGCGCGCCATCGATCGGATGCTGGCAATTGGCTGAACGCTTCGGGCTGATCGACGTGCAGCGCGCGCTCGCAGAGGACCGCGCAGCGGACGACGTCACCACGCGCCTGTTGGGAGCCGCCGCCCATGCTCCCGCGGCAGCAGACTTTGTCGCCGAGGCGCGATTCGTCGTTGCCGGTTTGCGCCTCGTGTCGACCGTGTTTGAGGAGCTCGATTCGCGTGTGTCGGTGGTCTCGGCGATCACCGACGGAGCGTGGGTAGACGCCGAAACGACGATCGCGACGGTACGCGGCGTCGCGTCGGCGTTGCTCGCCGGCGAGCGCGTCGCGCTGAACTTCCTGCAGCGACTGTCCGGCGTCGCGACGCTCACGCGTCGCGCCGTGGAAGCCGTAGCGGGCACGGGCGCGAAGATCACGCACACTCGCAAAACGACTCCTGGCCTGCGTGACCTCGAACTCTATGCCGTGCGTGTCGGTGGTGGCGTAGAAAATCGCGTCTCGCTGGCCGGCGGGATTCTTTGGAAGGACAACCACTGGGCGCTGCTCGCCCGCAATGGTCGCTCGCTAAAAGAAGCACTCGACGCGGCACCGCACGACGTTCCGGTGATCGTCGAAGTGGAGTCGGAAGAGCAGCTCGAGGCAGCACTTGCAGCGGGAGTCAGGCACTTGCTCATCGACAACCAACCCGCCGACCGCGTCGCCGAGTGGGCGCGGCGCGCCGGGCCGGCTGCATCAATCCAGGCGTCCGGTCGCATTACCGCCGCAACGGCGCGCGCGTATGCCGAGGCAGGCGCCAGCTTGATCGCCATCGGCGCGCTCACCCATTCGGCGCCGGCCGCGCCGATCCGCTGCGATATTGCGGGTCTCGACGGGGCGCACTAGCAGGCGCACGTCGAACAGGGACAAATCCCGCGCAAATAATCGTACGAGTACAGCCCCGCGGCGTGCCCGTCGCTCCACTCGAACTGAATCGCGTAGCCCCCTACGGCGTTGATCGCCACGGGGTGCACATCCTCATCGGCCGGGACATCCACCAGCGCTACACATACCGCGCAGCAACATCGGACCCGTAGATAGCGCGCCGGATAGACGACGTCGTGACCGTCGCTCCAGCGAATGCGTACGTCCCACTCGTTGGCTCGCGTGATCTGGAGCGGCACTGGCTTGCGCACGCCACCTCAACTCGCCGGCCGGCGTCCGAGCTGTGCACTCGCCCATAGACCCGCCTGCACTGAGGTCTCGGCGGTCGGACCCTCGAACCGGTTCACGAGAATGGCTGGCCGGCCGTCGCTGCTCACGGCGACGAGATGGAGAATCGAGATGACGCCGTCTGCTGGCCGGTACTTGAGGCGGAGCTGAGCCCCGCCCGCCTCGCCCCCCGAATCGAGCGCGATCGAGGCTCCCGCCCGCGCGTTGTACTGATCCACCCACGCTTGCAAAACATCCATCGCGTCCTTCTGCATGGCATTCCCCTCCTATTCAGCCTCGAACGCGGCCAGAATCATGGCTGCACCGCCAGCCTCGAGCAGTCGCGCGCAGACCTGCCCGCCGACATCCCGATCGACGACTTCTACTGTATGGGCGGGAAGCCACGCCGGGTAATGGTCGGGGGTTCCGTACCCACCCCCGTCGTACGCCTTCCGGCCATCAATGACGCGGAGGAGGGCGATTCCCGACCGTTGCGCGGCCGCAACGGTCTCCTCGTGGAACTCCGCCGTTGCGAAGAGAATGCCAACATCGGCCCGCGCGTCTCCTAGCCGCGACTTGAGGGAATCCACGGCATCGCGAGTCACCACGTCGTCCTGTTGGCGGCACGCCAGCAGCGCCCGCTTGTGCCAGCCCGCATGGGCGAGGGGCGCCGCCAATTCCAGAACGAAACCGCGCTGTGGCTCGGGCAGCTCGCTGCGCCGGTGTATCCGCACATCGCCAACGTCGAACCCGGCCTTTCGCAGCTCGCGAATGACGAGGATCTGAAAGTATTCTGGTGTCACCTTCGGCAACTCGCTCATCGCCTCTCCAACTCCAATGCTACCGGGGTTGCGGGTTCCTGAAAGCGTATTTATATCATTGGGCATGCGCGAGGTGCTCTGTTCCTCGCACTGCCTACCCGCAGCTCGAGCTCCGGTCATCACATTCCGTCGCTCACGCCCTTACTGCGCCTAAGGGAGGATTTTTCTATGCAGGTCAGTCGACGCGATTTCCTGCGAGTGACCACCGGCGCGGGCGCCGGCACTGCCATCGGCGGGCTCGTCGGCCTCGGCGCGACGCTCGCGCCGGCTCGCGCCCAGGCGCAGGAGCTGCGCATCCGGGACGCGAAGTCAGTGCCGAGCATCTGCCCGTTTTGCTCGGTCGGATGCGCGACGCTGATCCAGGTGAAGGGCGGCCGGATCGTCAACATCGAAGGCGATCCGCGCAGCCCCCACAATGAAGGCACGCTCTGCCCGAAGGGCGCGGCGATCTACCAGCTTCACGTCAATCCAAACCGCCAGACGAAAGTCTTGCACCGCAAGCCCGGCGCCTCGAGCTGGGAAGTCGTCGAGCTCGAGTGGGCGATGGACCGCGTCGCCGAGCTGATCAAGAAGACGCGCGACGAGACGTTCATCGAGAAGCTCCCCAACGGAAAAACGGTGAACATGACGTCGGCGATGTTCGCGCTGGGCGGCGCGACACTCGACAGCGAGTTCAATCACGTCTGCCAGAAGTTCTGGCGCGGCCTCGGGGTCGTCGCCATCGAGAACCAGGCCAGGATATGACACAGCTCTAGCGTCCCCGGTCTGGGGACACGGCTGGGTCGTGGCGCGGCGACGCTGTATCCGCGCAACCTCGAGCACACCGACTGCTTCGTCATCATGGGCTCCAACATGGCGGAGTGCCACCCGGTGGCGTTCCGCTGGCCCATGAAGGCCAAGCTGAATGGCGCGAAGCTGATCCATGTTGATCCCCGGTTCACCCGCACCAGCGCCGTGGCGGACCTGCACGTCCCGATCCGCGCCGGCTCCGACATCGCATTCCTGGGTGGACTCATCAACTACGTGGTCAACAGCCGACGCTGGAACACGGACCCCTTCTTCAAGGAGTTCGTGGTCAACTACACGAACGCGGCGACGATCATTAACAAGGACTTCAAGGACACCGAGGAGCTGGAGGGTGTCTTCTCCGGACTCGGCTCGTTCAGCGAGCCCCCAGGATGGCCGTACAACGGCTTCCAGGGGCGCTACGACACCGCCTCCTGGCAGTACGAGCGCGACCCGAAGCCGCCCGGTCCCAAGACAGAAGACCTGATCGCGCGCCGCGCGGGGCCGCCGTTCGACGATTTGGTGCGCTCGCTGAAGCCGGGCCCGGCCCACCGGGACCCGACGCTGCAGAACCCGCGCTGCGTCTTCCAGATCTTGAAGCGGCACTTCGGCCGCTACACGCCGGAGATGGTCGAGCAGGTGTGCGGCTCGCCCAAAGACAAGTTCATTCAGGTCGCCGAAGCTCTGCTCGCGAACTCGGGCCGCGAACGCACCAGCGCGTTCGCCTACGCGGTGGCGTGGACCCAGCACACGTACGGCGTGCAGATGATCAGCTGCTGCGCGCTGCTGCAGCTGCTCCTGGGCAACGTCGGCCGCCCGGGCGCTGGAGTCATGGCGCTGCGCGGTCAC
>DATGVZ010000047.1:0-1700 GCA_035299765.1 Gemmatimonadales bacterium | reverse complement strand
GGTACCAGAGGTCATAGAAGTTGCGAGCACGGGGGCGCGCCCAGGCGCGAGCTGCCAATTTGCTCTGCGTCTGTCGAGCGGCGCGCAGTTTTTCGGCCGCAATCTCCTCGAGACTGTAGGCTCGACCTGAGAATTCCAACGCTTCCCCATAGCGGTGGAAAACAGGTCTCGCCCGGAGCGTCCAGTAAAACCGGCTCATCGTGCGTGATTTTGAGTGTTATGGATACCAGCGGCCGTCGCTGCCAACGCATCTGCACGATGGGCGGTCCCGCCAGCAGGTTCTTTGCCGTGAGGTGCTGGAAGTGAAACGGCCCCCAGCTACCCTCCGCGTATGCCGAAACCTATGAAGTTCTCGTTCGGTTGAAGCCCGCCAATCGGGTCGGCCTCGTAGAAGAAATTGCCGCTGGGTGCAGCCAAGAACAAGTGGCTGTCACCAGTGGGCAGATTCATCGTGACGCTGCAATCTGGAGTGACCGCATAGGTCCCAGGCCCCGAGATACTGCTCGTTGTGAGAATGCCATGGTCGATGCGTCGCATTTGCAGATTAAAAACAGCGCCGCCTGCGCCGTCAAAAGTGCCGATGCCCCGTGCGGTACTCGTAGTGGACGGCGAAATCAGGTCCGATGGGCGGGGCAATTGGAACCAGCTCCTGCGTGCGCCAGTCTTCCGCGGCCGGTGGCGTGAGTCGGGTACGCGGCGCAGGGGACGGCCGCGCTTCACTCAAGATGACCGTCGCGGTGGCGAGGAGCAGGTTGTCCTGGGAGAGCTCGGCGGCGACGTTGGTTTGCTTTGAGCCGCGACGGAGCACACGGACGTGGATGTGAGCGGGACCCGGTTTGACCGGGCCACACATATCGCCCGCAAGCGTGCGTACGTCACGGGCGACCTCCGGCTGAGAGCATCGGATGACGCGAAGGAGAGTTCCTAACACTCCCTTATCCCGCCGTTCCGCTGACGCTGTCGTAGTCGGCGAAGCTCGGAAGGTGTACCGTGCCCCATCGTGACCCAGATCGCGAGGGCTTTCACGACGAACTTGCAAGCGATCGCGGAGCGTCTCGACCCAATCAAGCGGGAGGGCGCCATGTACAGGCCTAGGATCCTTCTTTGGACGGCTAGCGCGGCCGTCTTCGTCATCGCGTCCGCACTCGCCGCTCGCGATGCGCGCGCGTGCGACAACCAAACAAACGGGTGGGTCAACGGGGTATCGAACTATTGGCACGGCACCCTCGGCAGGGCCGACTACTGCAACAACGCGTCGATTGGTCCCGATCGGCAAAAGGCCGCTGACTGCGCCTGGTCGTTTACGGTCAGCAGATTCGGCCCCGCACCGGACGGCGCGTGCGCACGGCAGGCGATTGAGAACTCGCCGCAGGGGCGCGCTGACCTCGACGAGTTCGTCCGGAATTGGCAGGTCGCGAGCGGCGGTGATTGCTCGGCGGCGTCGATCGCAGCGTTCTTCCCGCACTGGCACGGCGCCCTTGGCAAGGCCGAGTATTGCAACAACGCGTCGATCGGTCCCGATCGGCAGAAGGCGAAAGATTGTGCGTTCCAGGCGCTGGTAAGCGACAAGGGAGTCGCGCCGAATTCGTGCCTGCGCGACGCGATCGCGAACTCGCCGGAGGGGAGCGCGGACCTCGACGAGTTCGTCCGGAAGTGGCAGATCGCGAGCGGCGCCGATTGCTCGCCGTCATCGATCGCAG
>DATGVZ010000046.1:0-10318 GCA_035299765.1 Gemmatimonadales bacterium | reverse complement strand
CTCGACGAGCACCGGCTCGAACGCCTGAATGCCCAGGCGGTGCAGCGTTGGCGCGCGGTTCAAGAGCACGGGATGGTCCTCGATGATCTCCTCGAGGATCTCGTACACTTCCGGCGACTCCTTCTCCACGATCTTCTTCGCGCGCTTCACCGTCTCCGCGATGCCCTTTTCCACCAGCTTGTGGATGATGAAGGGCTTGAACAGCTCGACCGCCATCGCCTTGGGCAGCCCGCACTGGTGCAGCTTCAGCTCCGGACCGACCACGATGACCGAGCGGCCCGAGTAGTCCACGCGCTTGCCGAGCAGGTTCTGACGGAACCGGCCCTGCTTGCCCTTGAGCATGTCGGACAGCGACTTGAGGGGCCGCTTGCCGCGTCCCCGGATCGCCTTGGAGCGGCGGCCGTTGTCGAACAGCGCGTCTACCGCTTCCTGCAGCATCCGCTTCTCGTTGCGGAGAATGACCTCCGGCGCCCGGTGCAGGATCAGCTTCTTCAGCCGGTTGTTGCGGTTGATCACGCGTCGGTACAGATCGTTCAAGTCGGACGTGGCGAAGCGCCCGCCGTCGAGCGGCACCAGCGGCCGCAGGTCGGGCGGAATCACCGGCACGACGTCGAGAATCATCCAGCGCGGATCGTTGCGCTGCTCACCGGCGTTGCCGGAATTGCGCATCGCATCCACGATCTTGAGGCGCTTCAGCATCTGCTTTTTGCGGTGCTGGCTCGTCTCGCCCGCCACGGTCTCACGCAGCTCGTCCGCGAGCTTATCGACGTTGATCCGCTCGAGCAGCGAACGAATCGCGGGTGATCCGATGTCGGCCCGGAAGGCGGTGTCGCCTTCGGTCTTCGCCTTCGTCCGGAGCTCGAGGAACCGGTCCTCGTCCAACAACTCCCGTTCCTGCACTTCCTGCTCGCCCGGCTCAATCACCACGTAATTCGTGTAGTAGATCACGCGCTCCAGGTCGCGCAGCGTCATGTCGAGCAGATTGCCCATCGGCGACGGCAGCGTCTTGAAGAACCAGATGTGCGCCACCGGAACCGCGAGCTCGATGTGACCCATGCGCTCGCGCCGCACCTTGGACAGCGTCACCTCGACGCCGCAGCGGTCGCAGATCACGCCGCGATAGCGGATCCGCTTGTACTTGCCGCAGTGGCACTCCCAGTCCTTCACCGGACCGAAAATGCGCTCGCAGAAGAGCCCATCCCGTTCCGGCTTGAAGGATCGGTAGTTGATCGTCTCGGGCTTCGTGACTTCGCCCCACGACCACCACGTGCGCTGGCCCTGGAGCTCCAGGCGCTCGCGTTCCTTGGCGTCCTTGGGGCCGCGGATCTCCTCGGGGGAGGCGATCCGGATCTGGATATAGTCGAAGCTCGCGCTCTTGGGCTCGTGGCCGCTACGGAAATCGATCACTTATTCCTCCACGTCTTCAGTAGTGCCGAGTGTCACCTTCAACCCGAGGGCCTGCAGCTCCTTCACCAGCACGTTGAAGGACTCCGGAATCCCGGGCTTCGGCAGGTTCTGCCCCTTCACGATCGCCTCGTACACACGGCTGCGGCCGTTCACGTCGTCCGACTTGACCGTCAGGATCTCCTGCAGCGTGTGCGCGGCGCCGTAGGCTTCGAGCGCCCACACTTCCATTTCGCCGAACCGCTGGCCGCCGAACTGCGCCTTGCCGGCGAGCGGCTGTTGCGTGACCAGCGAGTACGGCCCGATGGAGCGGGCGTGAATCTTGTCGTCCACGAGGTGCGACAGCTTCATCATATAAATCGAGCCGACCGTCACCTCGGACTCGAACAGCTCGCCGGTGCGGCCGTCGCGCAGCCGGCACTTCCCGACGGGCGACAACCCGGCGGCTGCGAGCAGCTCGTCCGCCGCGGCGTCCACATCGGCCTCGGACTTGGCGCCGAACAGCGCCGCGAGCGCGGGCCGTCCCGTCGCCTCGAGCACCTCCGCCGGCTTGTCCTTGCTCAGGAACTTCTCGATCTCCTTGAGACCGGACTTGAGCGATCCCTTTTCGTCGGTCGTTTCGAGCTTCGCGTTGTGCGTTTCCTGCTCGATGCGGCGTTGCGCCAGCTCGCGCTCCGCCAGCGCCTTGCCGGCGAACTTGAGGAAGTCGACGATCTGGTGGTGCACCTCCCGCGTCTCGGCCGACACGCTGCGACCGCCGAGCAGCTCGACGCCGGCTGTCCCGATATCGGGACGGTCGCCGTTGGTGGCTGGCAGCCGCCGCAGATCGGACACGATCTGTAGCACGCGCTCGGAGTCGAGCGCCGGCGGGCGAACGTCCAGCCGCAGGCTGTCCGCGGCCCACGTCAGGCCTGCCAGCCGCAGCAGCACGCCGATCTCCGTTTCATTCGCGCCCTGGAAGACCGGCGTCTTGGCGCCGAAGCCGAGCAGCCGCGCCGCCCAGCCGAGGTGCGTCTCCAGGATCTGTCCGACGTTCATGCGGCTCGGCACGCCGAGCGGGTTCAGCACGATGTCCACCGGCGTTCCGTCCGGCAGGAACGGCATATCCTCTTCCGGCACGATCCGCGCGATGATGCCCTTGTTGCCGTGGCGGCCGGCCATCTTGTCGCCGACCGAGATCTTCCGTTTCTCGGCGACGTACACCTTCACCAGCTGGATGACGCCCGGCGGCAGCTCGTCCGGCTGGAGAATCTTGTCGATCTGATCTTCCGACTTCTCCTCGATCTTGGCGCGCTCCGCGCCGGCCGCGTCGAGCACGGCCCGCAGCTTTTCGTTCACCGACTTGTTGGCGACGCGCAGCGTCTTGAGATCGACGTCGGGGAAGTTGATCTCACTGAGCTGCTGCCGGCTGAGCTTGGTGCCGGCCGGCAGAAACTCCTCGACCGTCCCCGCCTTCAGCATCAGCCCGACTTCCTGATTCGCGAGCAGCTCGGCCATCTCGGCGAACATCGCCTCGGAGATCCGCGCCTTCTCTTCCGTTTCGAGCCGGCGCACTTCGCCGATGCGCTCGCCGCGGTCCTTCTCGACGACCTGGTCCTCGATGCGCGAGAAGATCTTCACGTCGATGACGACGCCCTCCATCCCCGGCGGCACCTTCAGCGACGAGTCCTTCACGTCCTTCGCCTTCTCGCCGAAGATCGCGGTGAGGAGCTTCTCTTCGGGCGACAGCTCCGTCTCGCCCTTGGGAGTGATCTTGCCGACGAGGATGTCGCCCGCTTTCACGTGCGCACCGATGCGGACGATCCCCCGCTCGTCGAGGTCCACGAGGGACTCTTCGGCGACGTTGGGAATCTCCCGGGTGATCTCTTCACGCCCGCGCTTGGTATCGCGGACGTGCAGCTCGAGCTCCTGGATGTGGATCGACGAGTAGACGTCGTCCTTCACGAGGCGCTCGGAGAGCACGATCGCATCCTCGAAGTTGTGTCCGTACCACGGCATGAAGGCGACGGTGACGTTGGCGCCGAGCGCGAGATCACCGCGCTCCGTGCCGGCGCCGTCCGCGATGATCTGACCCGCTTTCACCTTCTGGCCCATGTGCACGAGCGGCCGCTGGTTGGTGGCCGTGTCCTGGTTCGTCCGCCAGAACTTCTTGAGGCGGAAGCGGTCGTGCTGCTTGAGCCGGGCCAGCGGATGATCCCCGTTGCTGCCGGGCTTCGTGTCCTCGTCGCCGGCGTCGATGATGATCTCATCGGCCGTGACCCGCGTGACGACGCCACCCCGGCGGGCGATGACGACCGCCCCGGAGTCGCGGGCCACTTTATCCTCGAGTCCCGTGCCCACCAGCGGCGCCTGCGGGAAGAGGAGCGGCACGGACTGCCGCTGCATGTTCGACCCCATGAGCGCGCGGTTCGCGTCGTCGTGCTCGAGGAACGGAATCAGCGCGGCGGCGATCGACACGAGCTGCTCGGGGGCCACATCCATGAAGTCGATGCGGTTCGGCGGCAGCAGCGGGTAGTCGTCTCGTTTCCGGCACAGCACCAGCTCGTCGGCGAAGCGGCCATCGGGCGTGAGCTTCGCGTTGGCCTGCGCCACCGCGTAATCCTCTTCCTCCGACGCCGACAGCCAGCGTGTCTCGTCGGTCACCTTGCCGTCCTTCACGACCCGATACGGCGTCTCGATGAAGCCGAGCTCGTTGACGCGGGCGTAGCACGAGAGGCTCGTGATGAGTCCGATGTTCGGACCTTCCGGCGTCTCGATCGGGCACATGCGGCCATACTGGCTGTAGTGCACGTCGCGGACTTCGAAACCGGCGCGCTCCCGCGTCAGGCCGCCCGGTCCGAGCGCCGACAACCGGCGCTTGTGCGTCAGCTCGGCGAGCGGGTTCGTCTGGTCCATGAACTGCGACAGCTGCGAGCTGCCGAAGAACGCCTGGATGACGGCGCTCACGGTGCGCGCGTTGACCAGATCATCGAGCGTGATCCGCTCGGGATCGTTGTTGATGCTCATCCGCTCTTTAATGAGCCGCGCCATGCGCGACAGACCCACCGAGAACTGGTTGGCAATCAGCTCACCGACCGACCGGACCCGGCGGTTGCCGAGGTGATCGATATCGTCGGTGTAGCCGCGGCCTTCCGACAGCTCGATCAGGTACCGGATGATCGCGACGAAGTCGTTCTCGGTCAGGACGGTGTTGTCCTTCGGCTCGTTGACCTTGAGCCGCTGGTTGATCTTGTAGCGGCCCACCCTGCCGAGATCGTAGCGCTTCGGATGGAAGAACAGCCGCTTCAGCGCCTCGCGCGCGGTCTCGATGTTCGGCGCCTCGCCGGGACGGAGCAGTGTGTAGATCTGCGCCAGTGCTTCCGCCTCGGTATGCGTCGGATCTTTGGCGAGCGTGTTCTTGATCAGCGGCGACTCGCTGCGGCCCGCGGGCAGCAGCACATCCACCTTCGTCACGCCGGCCTTGAGCAGTTTCTTGCGCAGCGTATCCGAGAGCTCGCGCCCCGCCTCCCCGACGACTTCACCGTCGGCATCGGCCACGTCGAAGGCGAGCACATACTTGCTGGGCGCCTGCTGGGTGGTCGTCGGCGGCGCGTCCTCGCGCAGGTCGAGCGAGGTGTAGCCCGCGAACACCTTGACCGCCGTAATGCCGGCGCGGCGGAACGCGTTGAAGCGCTCCAGCACGAGCTCATCGCCCACGCGCGCGAGCGGCTCGCCCTTCTTGTTCTCCGGATCGGGCACGTCGGCGGCCAGCAGCGTGCCGAGCACCTCGCGCTTCTGCGCACGGCCCTCGAGCTTGCCGGTGATGTCGATCTCCTTCACCGCGTAAAACAGCTTCAGGATGTCGGCGTTGCCGCCGTATCCGAAGGCGCGCAGCAGCGCGGTCGCCGGGAATTTCTTCTTCTTGTCGATGTGGACGTAGATCACGTCGTGGATGTCGACCGTGAACTCGACCCACGAGCCCCGGAACGGGATGATCCGCGCCGAGAAGAGGCGCTGCCCGTTGGGGTGGATGCTCTCCTCGAACACCACGCCCGGCGAGCGATGGAGCTGCGACACGATGACGCGCTCCGCGCCGTTGATGACGAACGTGCCGAGCGGCGTGAGGATCGGCAGCTCACCGAGATAGACTTCCTTCTCGATGATGTTCTTCGGTCGCTTGGTTTTCGTGACCTCGCCGACCTCTTCCATCACTACGAGCTGCAGGGTGGCCTTGAGCGGCACCGAGTACGTCATGTCGCGCTCGATGCACTCTTCGACCGTGTACTTCGGCTCGCCGAGCGCGTACTTCACGAACTCGAGCGAGTAATTGCCGTTGACGTCCTGGATCGGGAACAGGTCCTTGAAGACCCGTTCCAATCCGACGTCAGAGCGCGCGCCGTCTTTGCCATCCGGCTGCAGCAGGGACTGGAACGCCCGCGTCTGAATGTCGAGGAGATGGGGCATGGGCATCCCCGTCGCCAGTTTTGCGAACGAAAGCTGTGGTAACGTCGTCTTGGTCATTGCACATCCTCAAGTGATGCAAAAGGCCCCGCCTCCCCCGCACCATACGGCGGTTCGGGGGCGGGCGTTGGGGCCCGGGGGGCTCGCAGAGCTACAGGGTGGGTGAATCCGCGCATGTCGTAGAACCGAAGCGAGTCTCAGGAAAACCGCCGAACCACCATGGTTCGGTCGGCCCTCACGGAGGCTACTTCAGTTCGACGACCGCGCCCTGCGCTTCGAGCTTCTTTTTGATTTCTTCCGCTTCCTGCTTGGACACGCCTTCCTTTACGGTGCCGGGCGCGCCTTCGACCAGATCCTTCGCCTCTTTCAGACCAAGGCTCGTGATCGCGCGAATCTCCTTGATCACCTGAATCTTCTTCTCGCCGCCCGCCTTCAGGACGACGGTGAACTCCGTCTTTTCCTCGGCTGCCGGCGGTGCGGCACCGGCCGCTGCGCCACCAGCCGGTGCCGCTGCCGGAGCCGCGATCGTGACGCCGAACTTCTCCTTGAACGCCTCGATCAGCTCCGCCAATTCAAACACCGACATGTTCCCGATGGCTTCGAGGATGTCGTCCTTACTCAGCGTTTGAGTCGCCATTACTGTTCTCCTGCCCGTTTAGTTTTTAGAGCCTCGAGGGCGCCCACCATCGAATACAGCAGCCCGTTCAACACTCCCAGGAATCCGGCCATCGGCGCCTGCAGCGCGCCGCCCAGCTGCGCGAGGAGCTGCGTCTTCGACGGCAGCGCGGCGAGGTGCTTGACCTGCGCCTGCGTGACCGGCTTCCCCTCGACCAGTCCGACCCTGATCGACGGTTTCTCGAATTCCCTGGCGAAGTCCGTCAGCACCTTCGCGGCACCCACCGGATCAGCGCCCGCGAGCACCAGGGCCGTCGGCCCGGCGAGGAACGATTCGAGCCCGCCGTCCTTCAGCTGCTGCTCGGTCAGCGCGCGGCGCGCCAGCGTGTTCTTGACCACCACATACTCGACCCCGACTGCCCGCAGCCGCCGGCGCAGATCCGTGATGTGGGCCACGTCGAGGCCCGTGAAGTCGGTGACGTAAATCGTCGGCGCGCCGGCGAGCTGCTGCGTGAGCGCCGCGACCTGCTCCTGTTTCTGCGCTTTGGTGCGGTTCATTGATGGTATCCCGCCGGATCGACCCGCACTCCCGGTCCCATCGTGCTGGACACCGTCACCGAGCGGATGTAGTGGCCCTTCGCCGCCGACGGTTTCGCTTTCACGATCGCGTCCATGAACGCCTGCAAATTGTCGGCGAGCTGCCCCGCCGCGAACGACTTCTTGCCAATCGGCGCGTGCACGATGCCGCTCTTGTCCACGCGAAACTCGATCTTGCCCGCCTTCAGCTCTTTCACCGCCTTCGTGACATCCATCGTCACCGTGCCCGCTTTTGGATTGGGCATCAAGCCGCGCGGCCCGAGAATCTTGCCGAGCGCGCCGAGCTGTCCCATGACGTCCGGCGTCGCGACGATGACGTCCGTGTCGAGCCAGCCCTCCTTGATTTTTGCGACGTATTCGACGCCGACGAAATCCGCGCCCGCCGCTTCGGCTTCCTTGATCTTCTCACCCTGCGCGATCACGAGGACGCGGATCTTCTTCCCCGTCCCATGCGGCAGCGAGACCGTGCCGCGCACGATCTGGTCGGCGTGTTTGGGATCGACGCCCAGCCGCACCGCCACGTCCACCGATTCGTCGAACTTCGCGTAGGCGGTGCCCTTCACGCTTTCGACCGCCGCCGCCGGCGCATACAGTTTGCGCGGCTCGAGCGCGCCCACCGCGGCCCGATACTTCTTGCCGTGGGTGCGCATCAGCCTTCCACCGTCAGGCCCATCGAACGCGCCGTCCCCGCGATCATGTTGATCGCGCCCTCCAGATCGATGGCGTTCAAGTCCTGCATCTTCAACTCGGCGATCTTCTTCAGCTGCGCGCGCGTGACCTTCCCGACCTTCTCACGGTTCGATGTCGCGGAGCCCTTCTCGATGCCCGCTTCCTTCTTGAGCAAGACAGCGGCGGGTGGCGTCTTGGTCACGAAGGTGAAGGTGCGGTCTTTGTAGATTGTGACGACGACCGGCGTGATCATACCGGCGGCGCTCTGGGTCTTCGCGTTGAACTGCTTCACGAATTCCATGATGTTGACGCCGTGGGGACCGAGCGCGGTTCCCACCGGCGGCGCCGGGGTCGCCTGCCCGGCCGGCACCTGCAGCTTGACGATTGCGGTGACTGCTTTGGCCATCGTTTCCTCTATTGTCGTCCGCTACAAGCGGACTCCCACGCATTCCGTGGTCAGTGAGCCTTGAGCTGCAAGTAATCCAACTCCACCGATGTCGGCCGTCCAAACAACGCGACCGACACACGCACCTTGCCCTTGTCCGGCAGCACCTCTTGGACCGTCCCACTGAAGTCCGAGAACGGACCTTCGGTGATCTCCACCACCTGCCCCACGAGGAACGGAATCCTCTCCGTGGGCTCTTCTTCCTTTACTGCTTCTTCCACGCCCAACAACCTGTTGACCTCATCGGGCCGCAGGGGCATCGGGAGCCGTCCGGTGCCGACGAATTTGATCACACCCTGAATGCCATTGATCGTGTGGATGGTCTCCTGATTCAGGTCCATCTCCACGAGCACGTAGCCCGGGTAGATCTTGCGCTCGACGTTCACCTTCTTGCCGTTCTTGATCTCGACGACTTCCTGCGTCGGGACAAGCGCCTGGCGAATCGGCTTCTCCGCATCCGGCCGCGCGTCCTCCCCGATCCGGCGCGCGATCAGCGACCGCACTTTGTTCTCGTGGCCCGCCGTTGTCTGAATCGCGTACCAGCGCAGATCAGGCACTAAAACATCCTCGCCACCAGCCTCACGAACACGAGCTGGAAGAACGAGTCCATGAGCCCGATCATAATCCCCAGGATCGTGACGAAGATGACGATCACGGTCGTGGCTTTTTTCAACTCATCAAACGTCGGCCACGTGACTTTGCGCAGCTCGTTGCGGACCTCGCGCAGGAACCCGATGAAGCGCGCGATGCGTCCGGGCTGCGTCGCGCGGTCGCCGCCCGTCAGGACTTCCGTTGCCATTACTTCGATTCCTTATGCGCCTGCTGCTTGTTGCATCGCGGGCAGTACTTCTTCCACTCGGCCCGCTCGGGATGCTTCCGCCGGTTCTTCGTGGTGAAGTAGTTCCGGCTTTTGCACACCGTGCATTCCATGATGATGTTTTCGCGCGGCATCTAAACCCCGTTGGAAAGTTGGAATGATGGAATGTTGGAAGGTGGTTGTTCATTCAACCTTCCAACGTTCCAACTTTCCGCCCTATTTCAAAATCTTCGTCACGACACCCGCACCCACCGTGCGTCCACCCTCGCGAATCGCGAACCGCAGCTGCTCTTCCATCGCGATCGGCGTGATCAGCTCGATCGTCATCTTCGTGTTGTCGCCCGGCATCACCATCTCGACCCCGGCCGGCAGCTCCACACTCCCCGTCACGTCCGTCGTCCGGAAGTAGAACTGCGGCCGGTAGCCCTTGAAGAACGGGGTATGCCGTCCGCCCTCTTCCTTCGTGAGGACATAGACTTCCGCTTCAAACTGCGTATGCGGCTTGATCGAGCCCGGCTTCGCCAGCACCATCCCCCGCTCCACGTCCGTCTTCTCCACGCCGCGCAGCAGCAGCCCGACGTTGTCGCCCGCCTGCCCGTCGTCCAGCAGCTTGCGGAACATCTCGACCCCCGTGACCACCACCTTCTTGTCCGTGCCGAAGCCCACCATCTCGACTTCGTCCTGGACCTTCACCTTACCGCGGTCGATGCGGCCCGTGGCCACCGTGCCGCGGCCCGTGATCGAGAACACGTCCTCGACCGGCATGCTGAAGGGCTTGTCGATATCCCGCTTCGGCTCCGGGATCGACGCGTCGATCGCGCTCAGGAGCTCGATGACCCCCTTGACCGCCGCTGCATCCCCCCCGATCGCCTTCATCGCGCTGCCCCGGATCACCGGCGTCTCATCGCCCGGAAACTCGTACTTGTTCAGCAGCTCGCGGACCTCCAGCTCGACCAGGTCCAGCAGCTCGGCATCATCGACCAGGTCGCACTTGTTCAGGAACACCACGATCGCCGGCACGTTCACCTGCCGCGCCAGCAGGATGTGCTCGCGGGTCTGCGGCATCGGCCCATCCACGGCCGAGACCACCAGGATCGCGCCATCCATCTGCGCCGCCCCGGTGATCATGTTCTTCACGTAATCCGCGTGGCCCGGGCAGTCGACGTGCGCGTAGTGCCGCTTCGGGGTGCTGTACTCCACGTGGCTCGTCGCGATCGTCAGAATCTTCGTCGCGTCGCGCCGCCCCTGGCTTTCGCTGGCCTTCGCCACTTCGTCATAGGAGATGAACTTCGCCAGGCCCTTCTCCGCACTGACCTTGGTCAACGCCGCGG
>DATGVZ010000045.1:0-12926 GCA_035299765.1 Gemmatimonadales bacterium | reverse complement strand
CCTGTTTCGACAAGTCATCATAGACGCAGAGCGTCGCCTTGCGCTCATCATACATGAAATACTCGGCCATGCTACAGCCGGAGTATGGGGCGATGTACTGCATCGGCGCGGGCTCCGATGCCGACGCCACGACCACGATCGTATAGGCCATCGCGTCGTGCTCTTTGAGCCGCTCCACGACCGCCGCGACGGTCGAATTTTTCTGACCGACCGCGACGTACACGCACGTGACGCCCTGCCCCTTCTGGTTGATGATCGTATCGATCGCGATTGCCGTCTTTCCCGTGCCACGATCGCCGATGATCAGCTCGCGCTGCCCGCGGCCGATCGGAATCATCGAATCGATGGCTTTGATGCCCGTCTGGAGGGGCTCTTTGACGGGCTGCCGCTTGATGATGCCCGGCGCCACAATCTCGACTTTGCGCGTCTTGGTGGTATGAACGGGGCCGAGCCCGTCGACGGGCCGCCCCAGCGCGTCGACCACGCGGCCGACCATCGCCGGCCCGACGGGGACTTCGAGCACGCGAGCCGTACGACGTACCTCGTCGCCCTCGCGCAGCTCGAGGTAGTCTCCAAAAATGACCGCGCCGATGTTGTCTTCCTCGAGATTCAGCGCGAGTCCGGTGATCTTGTCGCCCGTCGCGGAGACGGTGAACTCGAGCATCTCGCCCGCCATCGCCGACGTGAGGCCGTAGATGCGTGCGATGCCGTCCTTCACCTCGAGCACCGTGCCGACCTCGCGAACGTCGATATCCGCGAGATCTGCCGCCTGGATTTCCTTGAGGAGGAGGTTCTTGAGCTCGCCGGGTCGCAGGATGGAGTCGGTGGCCATGGCTCTACCGGTTTAGGAGTTTGTGAAAAATATCACAAGAGAAGCAGGGGCGGAAGCCTAGACACGAGATCTTGTCCTTCCTCTGAGGAACCTCGTCAGCACACCCCGAGGACCTAGCTCACGAAGTTCGTGCGGTGTCGCGCCGGCGACCCGTCGCGCGGCACCGGCCAAATGACTGGGGGAAGCGTAGCCGAGGATGCGCACGACGCCGCGCACGGTATACCCAGGATTGCCGAGCAAATCCGCCGCGCACGCCGCGCGCGCGAGATCGATCACGCGTTTCAGATTCGGCGCGCCCCCCGCCCCGAACTCCCGCGACAAGTGTTCTCGCGTTACGCGCAGCGCCTGCGCGACATGCCCCGTCTTGGTCGGAACGCCCGCGCGGCGCAGCACTTCATCCCACGCCGCGAGTTGCAGGCGATCGGTCAGCCGCAATAGTCGGGGCGCGTCCGCCAGCGCCGCGCGGCGAGCCACCTGTGCCGTGCGCGCCGCGATCCATTCTCCTGCGACCGCGTTGTCCACGCCCTCGACGAGCACACAGAACCCCGCATCACGACAGGACTCGAGCAGCGCACCATCATCAGGGCGGACCGCGGAGAGCGCGTACATCGGGATGCGTGGAAAGCGCGCGGGCAGCGCCAACCCCTCGCCATCGCAATGGCGAACGTCGATGACGACGGCATCGACGAGGCGCTGCGCGAGCAGCCGCTCGACCGCCTGAAGACTCCGACACAGCCGCACGCTGCCGGCGCTGCGCGGATAGCCGCGCTTGATCGCGCGCCGCGCTTCGCGGCGCGGATGGAAAACGGGGACGACGGGATACGCCGTCGCCGCCGCGGTCACGTCTGCACCAGTGCCTGCTGCATCTCCGCCGCCTGCAGTAACACCTCACGGGCGTTGTCGTAGCTGACCGTCTGTTGCGCCTCTTCCACAGGGTGCCAGACGCAGGCGGTGATGCCCTCAGCGTCCTCGGGGACCGGATCGCCGCGCCGCGATTCGAACAAGAAAAAGTGGCAATACTTGTGAATGGTCTTGCCGCGGAAGCGGAAATACCAATCGATGACTTTGATCGGGCCGTGGAGCTGCAGCTCCTCGAGGCCGGTCTCCTCCGCGACTTCGCGCCGCGCCGCCTCGGCCGGTGGCTCGTCGCGCTCGAGATGCCCCTTGGGGAACCCCCAATTCTTGTAGGAGTCGCGGATCAAGAGAAAGCGGACCTGTCCATCGGGCCCGCGGCGGAAGACGACGCCGCCGGCGCTCGTCTCCCGTTGCGCGCGGGGTTGGGAACTGCGCTTACGCGAAGGGCGTGCCATTGGTCAGAACACGCTGAATGTGAAGTATTTCCGCGGATTCGCCTGAATGTCCGAGAGCAGCTGACGCAGCTGAATCATCGTAAGGGTCGTCTCGCGATACAGCGCTGAATCGGCGACGAGGAGGCCGAGCGTGCCGCTGCGGTTCGAGATCCGGGACAGCACTGTGTCGGCGTTCTGCAGCACGCGCACGAGGCTTTCCTGATTCCGATTCGCCGCGGCCATGAGCTGGCGGAAATCCTGCGACGCGCTCCGCAGGTCAGTGGCCGAAGCAGCCGTGTTATTGAGGATGGTAGCCAGCTGGCCCTGGTTCGTCGCGGTGTCCACGCGTCCCAACGTTGTCCTGAGATCGGTGGCAACGTGGGCGAGAGCTTGCGAGCCCTGCTGCAGATTGGATCCCACATTGCCGATGACGTCGGCTTGCTCGTTTGTGACCCGCGCTAGGCGGTCGGCGATCTGGCCGAAGTCGCGGATCGAGCGCCGCAGGTCCGAGACGGCGGATGAGTCGAATGCGGTCTGGATGCGGGTCGAGACGGTCGCGATGTCGGTCGCGATGCGGCTCGCCTGCGCCGTCAACTGGCCGATATCGGGGAGTGTGGCGCCCGGCCACTTCCCCACACCCGACGCCTCTGCCTCGACGAGGGCCTGGCGCACGTTGGGATCGTTGGGTAGCGGGTCGCTCGAGATGAGCGTGGCGGCCCATTCGCCGAACAGGGAGGCCGAGGCCGCAATCACCGCCGGCTTCTCGGGCAGGGTGACGCCGGAATAGATCTTCAAGTCCGCCTCGACCCAGTTGCCCGGCGCGAGCCGAATCGCCTCCACGCGGCCCACGCGCACCCCGCGCAACACGACCGGGTTGCCCACACCCAGTCCGCCGACCGTCCGGAAGCGCGCTGTATGGGCCGCGTCGGTCTTGCCGAGATGGGCGCCGGACAGCCAGAGGGCGCCGCCAATCACCACGGCGAGCGCCGCAATGACGACGAGCCCGACGGCGAACTCGTTCTCGCGCTTCACTCGGGACGTCCCTCGATGAACTGGCGCACGACCGGGTCCTCCGTTTGCTGCATCTCCTCGACCGTCCCGACCTGGCGAATCCGTCCCTCGTACAGCATGGCGATGCGATCGCCCACCGTATACGCGCTGCGCATGTCGTGCGTGACCACGACTCCCGTGACCCCGAGGTGCTCGCGCGTCCGCACCATCAGCCGATCGATGATCGCGGAGGTGACAGGGTCCAGACCAGTCGTCGGCTCATCATACAGGATGTAGCGCGGTTTCAGCGCGATCGCGCGCGCGATGCCTACCCGCTTCCGCATCCCGCCGGACAGCTCGGCCGGCAGCTGATCATCGGTGCCCGAGAGGTCCACCAGCGCCAGCGCCTCCCGCACGCGGTCTCCGATCTCCTCGTCGCCGAGACCGCGCCTGCGCAGGCCGAGCGCCACGTTTTCCGCGACCGAGAGCGAATCGAACAGCGCCGCGAACTGGAAGACATAGCCGATGCCCTGACGCAGCAGTGTGAGTCCCTCGCGATCGAGGGTGCTGACCGCCCGGCCGTCAACGATGACGTCACCTCCATCCGGGTGCAACAGCCCGACAATGTGCTTCAGCGCCACGCTTTTACCGGTTCCCGAGTACCCGATGATGACGACCGTCTCGGCGTCTCGAATCTTCAGCGACAGACCCTGGAGTACGGGCTTTTCATCGAACGCCTTGTACACCTCCTGGAACTCGATCACAACAGGACCACCGCCCAGAATGCGTCGAGCACGAGGATGAGAATCGCGGAGTAGACCACCGCGCGCGTCGCGCTGCGTCCCACTCCTTCGGCACCACCCCGGGTTGACAGCCCGACGATGCACCCGACGAGCGTGATCGTGCAGCCGAAACTGGCGCTCTTCAACAGTCCGAACCAGATGTCCTTGAAGCGATAAAACAGCTTCAGGCCCTTGATGAAATCGGGGGTGGAGAGATCCAGCAGCACGAGACTCGTGATCCAGCCGGTGATGATGCCGGTCGCAATCGCAAACGCGACGATCACAGGAAACATCAGCGTTCCCGCGATGACGCGCGGCAGGACGAGGTAGCTCTGCGGATTGTACGCGAGTGTTTCGAGAGCGTCGACCTGCTCAGTCACCTTCATGGTGCCGAGCTCCGCCGCCATGCTCGCGCCCACGCGCCCAGCGAGCGCGAGCCCGGCGAGCACCGGGCCGAGCTCGAGCATCATGGTCTTGCCGACGAGCGTGCCAACGAAGTAGAGCGGGACGGCGCCGGTGAAGGTGTAGGACGCCTGGAGCGCCAGCACGACACCCGTGAACGCCGCGATGAACAGCGCCACCGGCAGCGAATCGACACCGACGCGGCGCATCTGCACGATCAACGGTCGCGCCCATGTCCGGACGTCGGACAGAGCCGCGAGCATGTCCATCACGAAGTGGCCGACGCGGCCGACCGACTCGACGGCGGAGATGGAGCGGCGGCCTATGGACTGAATCACGGAAAACAAAAGTGGCCAGGATTTCTCCTGGCCACTAGAGGGACGGGGGCTACGCTAGCTCAGGCAGCGAAGCTGGCGAGAGCCTTGCCGACGTCGCCATCGCGCAGCCGCTTGAGCGCGCGGTCGCGCAGCTGGCGCACGCGCTCGCGCGTGACGCCGAGCATCCCACCGATCTCTTCGAGCGTGTGCTCGCGTCCACCGTCGAGACCGAAGTAGAGCCGCAGCACCTTCGCATCGCGACGCTGCAACGTGTTGAGCGCCTGCTCGATCTCGTCGGACAGGAAGCGGTCCATCGCCTGATCTTCCGTGTCCGGCAGATCCTCGGCGATGAAGCGCTCGATGAGCGAGCGGTCGCCGTCGGGGTCGAGCGGGGCATCGAGCCGGACGTCGCCCGTATTGAGCGCGGCGAGCGACTGCACGACCTCGAGCGACAGCTTCGTCGCGTCGGCGATCTCTTCGGGCGTTGGCTCGCGACGCAGCGTCTGGCGCAGATACTCCGCCGTGCGCACGATGCGCGACAGATCCGCCGTCCGGTTCAGCGGCACCCGCACCGTCCGTCCCTGCCGGGCCAGCGCGGCGAGAATCGCCTGCCGGATCCACCACACGGCGTAGGAAATGAACTTGACGCCCTGATCGGGATCGAACTTCCGCGCGGCCGTGAGCAGGCCGACGTTGCCCTCACCGATCAGATCGGTGAGCGGCAGCCCGCGGTTCTGATACTTCTTCGCCACCGAGATCACGAAGCGCAGGTTGCGCTTCACCAGCTCCTGCATGGCCTCCTGATCGCCGGCCCGCACCTTCCGGGCGAGGGCGATCTCCTCCTTCTGCGTGAGCAGCGGAGTCTTCGACACTTCGTGCAGGTACTGATCGAGGATGTCGCGCTCGTGCTCGTGAGAGCCGAGACCGGAGAGCAGACCACGGCGCCGGCCGCGACGCTTGACGACCCGTCGCTCAGTAGCGACGGGCGCCTTCGCCTTCGCCTTGGCCTTCGCGGCGGGTGCAGTCTTCACATTCTTCCGGGTACGCGGCATTGGTTCGCCCTATTTGGGTGCTTTTTAGTACGCAGACGCAGCAAAAATGTTCATGAAACGGGCGTGAAATCGCTTGACACCGCCTAAACGCCCCGATAAGATGCCGTGTTCCCACCCGGGCAATTCGGGGGCGCGGGGGGGGCAATATAACGGGGGCGTAGCTCAGTTGGGAGAGCGCGTGAATGGCATTCACGAGGTCAGGGGTTCGATCCCCCTCGCCTCCATGGCTTCCCGGGCGGTAGATGAGTCCCGACTGAGTGGTTACATTTGCTGCCGGCATGCGGGAATAGCTCAGTTGGTAGAGCACAACCTTGCCAAGGTTGGGGTCGCGGGTTCGAGTCCCGTTTCCCGCTCTGGAAGGTTGGAAAGTTGAAGGTTGGAAAGTTGGAAGGAACAACCTTTTCACATTCCAACTGTCCAACGTTCCAACGGTTACAAGCGACGCGGGGTGGAGCAGTCTGGTAGCTCGCCGGGCTCATAACCCGGAGGTCGTGGGTTCAAATCCCACCCCCGCTACTCCGTAACAAAGAGGCCGAGACTCCACGGGTCTCGGCGTCTCTTTCTGGGGCGGTTAGCTCAGTTGGTTAGAGCGCCACGTTGACATCGTGGAGGTCACTAGTTCGAGTCTAGTACCGCCCATGCGCGCCCATAGCTCAACTGGATAGAGCGCTTGACTACGGATCAAGAGGCTGGGGGTTCGAGTCCTCCTGGGCGCATGTAGGATAGAGCGAGACGGGGCGTAGCGCAGTCCGGTTAGCGCGCCTGGTTCGGGACCAGGAGGTCGGTGGTTCAAATCCACTCGCCCCGATTTGCGCCAGTAGCTCAGCTGGATAGAGCGTCGGCCTCCGGAGCCGAAGGTCCCGCGTTCGAGTCGCGGCTGGCGCATCACCTTCCCGGATAGGCACCGAGCAGGCGAAGCACAGGTGCAAACGTCCGCAGTTCATCCAACGCCTCCGCGAGCGTCCCCCGCGGATCGCCAATTACATCGAGATAGAAGAGATACTCCCACGGCCGCCCCGGCAACGGCCGCGACTCGATTTTCGTCAGATCGAGTCCACGGCTCGCAAACACACCAAGTGCTCGATGCAACACACCCGGTCCGTCCGTCAGCGTGAACATCAACGAAACCTTCGACGCTGTTGCCGCTGGAGCCGGGTCGCGGGCCACCACAAGAAAACGGGTGTAGTTCTCGGCGTGGTCTTCCAATCCCTCCGCTAGTACAGCAGCATCGTACAGCTCCGCCGCTAAGGCAGACGCAATCGCCGCATCGGCCTCGCCCTTCCTCGTCATGAGATCGCGCACACTTCCCGCGGTATCGTACGCGGGGACGGCGACCAGGTTGGGGTGTTCAACGAAAAACCGGCGGCATTGCGCTAGGGCGACCGGATGCGAGGCAACGCGTACGATCTTGTTCAGCGGCGTATCGCGCCGCGCGATCAGGCAATGCCGGATGCGGAGCTCGGTCTCGGCCACGACGTGCAGTGCGTGCTCACTGAGCAGGTCGTAGTTCTGGTGCACAGACCCCGCGAGCGTGTTCTCGATCGGTACGATCCCACGATCGGCGGCCGCTGTCTCGACGGCGCGAAACAATTCTTCAAACGTGCCGCACGCCACGAGGCGCAGCGCCGCCCCGAGCGTTTCCAGTGCCGCCGCATGGCTGAAGGAGCCTGCTTCTCCCTGGATGGCGACGCGCATCATGCGTCCGTGACGGCGCCGAGGCTGCTGCTGGAGACTAGGCGGGTGTACTTGGCCAGGACGCCGGACTTGTACCGCGGCGGGGGCGGCGTCCACCGCGCGCGGCGACGCTCCTGGTCGCTCTGGGAGACGTTCATACTCAGCTCCCGACGATCGGCATCGATCGTAATCGCATCGCCCTCTTCCACCAGGGCGAGCGGTCCGCCCACCGCCGCTTCAGGAGCGACGTGACCGACCACCAGTCCGTGCGTCCCGCCTGAGAACCGTCCATCAGTGATCAACCCGACCGAATCTCCCAATCCGGCGCCGACGAGCGCCGCAGTCGGCGCCAGCATTTCACGCATGCCCGGACCACCCTTCGGCCCCTCGTAGCGGATCACGATGACACTGCCGGCGTGAATTTCCCCGGCGAGAATCGCCGCGAGACACGCTTCCTCCGAGTCGAACACGCGCGCTGGTCCCGTGATGCTCATGTGCGCGTGTCCGCTCACCTTGGCGACGGCGCCTTCGGGCGCCAGGTTGCCACGCAGGATCACGATGTGCCCACGCTCGGCAATCGGACGGTCCCAGGGACGAATCACTTCCTGATCGATTGGCGGGCGGGATGACACGTCCTTCAGGACCTCTGCGACCGTCTTTCCTTCTATAGTGACGGCGTCGCCGCGCAGCGCGCTGTGGTCGAGCAGAATCCGCATGACCTGCGGAATGCCGCCGGCGCGATGCAGATCGGTCGTGACGAACCGCCCGGACGGCTTGAGGTCGCACAGCACCGGGACCCGGTCGCGCGCCGCTTCGAAATCGCGGAGCGAGAGCGGCACCTCGGCGGCCCGTGCGATGGCGAGGAGATGCAGGACCGCGTTAGTGGATCCACCCAGCGCCATGACCACGGCGATGGCATTCTCGAACGCCTGCCGCGTCAGGATCTGTCGTGGCAACCGCCGCTGCTTGATCGCGTCGATCAGGACATCCGCAGATCGGGCGGCACTGTCGGCGGTCTCAGGATCTTCCGCGGCCATCGTTGACGAGAAAGGCAGGCTCATGCCCATCGCTTCGATGGCGGCGGACATCGTGTTCGCGGTGAACATCCCGCCACACGAACCCGCCCCGGGACAAGCACGCCGTTCGATTTCCCCGAGCTCGTCGGCGGCCATTCGGCCGGCCCCGAACGCGCCGACTGCTTCGAACACGCTGACGACCGTCAGGTCATGACCCCCGTAATGACCGGGCTTGATCGTGCCACCGTAGACAAACACCGCCGGGATGTCGAGCCGGGCGATCGCGATCATCGCGCCCGGCATGTTCTTATCGCAGCCGCCGATCGCCAGGAGGCCGTCCATCCGTTGCGCGGCACACGCCGTCTCGATCGAATCGGCGATCACTTCACGCGAGACCAGCGAGTAGCGCATGCCCTCCGTGCCCATCGAGATGCCGTCGCTGACGGTGATCGTGCCGAACGTCTGCGGCATCGTGCCGCCCTTCCGCAGTGCCGCCACGGCACGGTCCGCGAGCCGGTTGAGCCCCGAGTTGCACGGGGTAATCGTGCTGTAAGCGCTCGCGACGCCGACGATGGGTTTGGTGAAGTCGCCGTCCCGGAATCCGACGGCGCGCAACATGGCGCGATTGGGGGCGCGCTCGAGCCCTTCCGTCACGGCACGGCTGCGAAAATTGTCGCTCACGCGAGTCCCTCGACGGCTTCGCTACAGACGTATTCCACAATCCGGTCACCCATCTCCGCTGTGCCGATGGACGGCTCGCCCGGCAGCGCGATGTCGCGCGTACGCGTGCCCGCGTCGAGCGCCGCGGCGATGGCGTCCTCTACGGCATCGGCCGGTTCCGCGAGCCTCAGGCCGTGACGGAGCAGGAGCCCGGCGGTGGCGATGGCCCCGATCGGATTGGCGACGTCGCGACCCGCCAGCGGGGGTGCCGAGCCGTGGACGGGCTCGAACAAGCCCGGCCCCGGACCGAGTGATGCCGATGGCAGAAGACCCAGCGAACCAGCGAGGACCGCCGCTTCATCGCTGAGAATGTCTCCGAACATGTTCTCCGTCAGCACGACATCCAGCGTTGCCGGCTCGGCAACTAGGCGCATCGCCGCAGTGTCCACGTACGCGTGCTCGAGCCGCACGTCCGGGTAATCGCGCGCGATCTTCGTGACGGTTTCGCGCCAGAGCTGGGACACCTCGAGCACGTTCGCCTTGTCGACGGACGTGACGAGTTTCTTCCGCTCGCGCGCGGCAATGAACGCCACGCGCGCCACCCGCTCGATTTCGGCAGTCGTGTACACGAGCGTGTTCACCGCACTCGCTCCATTACGGCCACGCGGCTCACCGTAATAAAGCCCGCCCGTCAGCTCGCGCACGACGAGCAGATCGACGCCCTGCAACCGGTCGGCCTTGAGCGGCGAAGTAGCGAGCAAGGCTGGTCGCATCGCAACCGGCCGCAGGTTGGCATAGACCTTCAAGAGCTTCCGCAACGCGAGCAAGCCCGTCTCGGGCCGCAGCGCACGTGGCGCGCCATCCAGCGCGGGATCGCCGACAGCGCCGAGCAACACTGCGTCGCTGTGGACGACGGCGTTGCGCGTCACGGCCGGCAATGGATCGTTGGCCGCCGCGACGCCCGCCGCGCCGATGGGATACGTCGCGAAATCGAAGCAGAGATCGAAGCGCTCACCAACGGCCTCGAGGACGCGCACTGCCTGCGCGATGACCTCAGGCCCGATGCCGTCGCCGGGAAGAACAGCGATGGAGAATCGTTTCATGAATGCAGCCTCTCATACTCGGCGATGCGCGGCTCCTCGAGCAGGGTACGGTCGATCTCGTCGAGGCCGCGCAGCAGGAGCTCGCGGCGATAGGCGTCGAACGCGAACCGCTCCGTAAACCCGCTGTCGTCCGACACCGACAGCTCCGCGAGATCGACGACGACTTCGTAGCCGTGCCCCCCCCCGACCGTCGCGCGCTGCGCTCGCTGCATGAGCGTGTCGACCTGGGCCGGGCGCAGCTGGACCGGCACGACGCCATTGCGGCAACAGTTGGCGAAAAAGATGTCCGCGAAGGACGGCGCGATGATCGCGCGGAAGCCGTATTCCGCGAGTGCCCAGACGGCATGTTCACGCGACGAGCCGCAACCGAAGTTCGATCCGGTGATCAGGATCGACGCGCCCTCGGTCGCGGGATCATTGAGCTCGAACCCCGGCTGCGCGCGCCAGTCGAAAAACAGGCTGGCGCCAAGACCGGTGCGCTCGAGGCCCCGCAGAAACTGCTTCGGGATGATCTGATCGGTGTCCACGTCCTGGCGTGGCAGCGCGGCCGCTTTTCCCCGGTGACGCACGAACGGCTCCATCACGCGACCTCGGCGCGGCGCCACGCGCGCACATCGACGAGCTGGCCGGCGATCGCGGCCGCGGCAGCCATCGTGGGACTCATGAGATGCGTGCGGCCGCCGCGTCCCTGGCGCCCCTCGAAATTGCGATTGGAAGTGGCGGCGCAGCGTTCCCCGACACCCAGCACGTCGGCATTCATACCAAGGCACATCGAACAGCCAGCGTTCCGCCACTCGAAGCCGGCTTCGCGGAACACACGATCCAATCCTTCCCGCTCCGCTTCCCGTTTGACGCGCTGTGACCCGGGAACGACCATCGCCCGCACGCGCGGAGCGACATGCAAGCCACGCACTATGCTGGCCGCCGCGCGGAGATCCTCGATGCGAGCATTGGTGCACGATCCCACGAACACGCGATCGATCGGAATCCCTTCGAGCGGCGTCCCGGGAGTCAGTCCCATGTACTCGAGCGCGCGCGCAGCGGCGCGGCGCTCGTGATCGGTCGGCAGGTCGGCGGGGTTCGGCACACGGCCCGTGATGTCGGCGACCATCCCGGGGTGCGTACCCCACGTCACCTGCGGGCCGACACTCGATGCATCGATCGTCACGCGCGTGTCGTAGGACGCGGCGGCATCGGCGCGCAATGCGCGCCAGCGCGCGACAGCGCGGTCCCACGCCGCGCCAGCCGGCGCTCGCGGACGCCCACTCAGGTAATCAAACGTCGTCTCGTCCGGCGCGACCATGCCCGCGCGGGCGCCGGCCTCGATCGACATGTTGCAGACCGTCATCCGCTCTTCCATCGACAGCGCGCGGATCGCCTCCCCGGTGTACTCGATGACGTGTCCGGCGGCGCCCGCGGTCCCGATGCGCCCGATCAACGCCAAGATCAAGTCCTTGGCCGAAACGCCCGCGGCGCGCACCCCCGTGAAATGCGCTTCGAGATTGCGCGGCTTCGCCAGCACGAGACACTGCGTCGCGAGCACGTGCTCGACTTCACTGGTGCCAAGCCCCAACGCGAAGGCGCCGAAGGCGCCGTGTGTCGACGTATGCGAGTCGCCGCACACGATCAACATGCCCGGCTGCGTCGCGCCGAGCTCAGGGGCGATGACGTGCACGATGCCCTGATTCGGTGACGCGAGATCGAACAGCTCGATCCCGAACTCGCGCGCGTTGGTGCCGAGCGCGTCGAGCTGGCGCGCGGCGACGGGATCGTCGATGGGCAGCGAGCGATCGCCGGTCGGAACGTTGTGATCGACCGTCGCCAGCGTGCGCTCCGGACGCCGCACCGACCGGCCGGCCGCTCGCAGGCCGGCGAACGCTTGCGGCGACGTGACTTCGTGCACGAGATGCAGATCGACGTACAGCAACGCCACCCCGTCCGCGAGCTGCTGGACGACGTGCGCATCCCAGATCCGGTCGAACAGCGTTCGAGCAGCCACCTCCGTCACGCCCGAGCGCGCTCCGTCTCGGGCTCACGCGCAGGCTTCGCCTTTGCGCGCCGCGCCTTCCCCTCTTCCGTCCATGGCATCATCGCCCGGAGCTCGGCGCCGACCTTCTCGATCGGATGCTGCTGGGCCGCGCGTCGCAGCTCGGCGAAGCGGGGAGCGCCGGCGCGGCACTCGGCGATCCACTCCCGCGCGAACGCACCGCTGCGGATGTCGGCGAGCAGACGGCGCATCTCCGCCCGCACCGCCGGACTGATCACGCGATCGCCGCGTGTGAGGTCACCGTATTCGGCGGTGTTGCTGATGGAGTGACGCATGAAGCCGAGACCGCCGCGGTAGATCAGATCCACGATGAGCTTCAGCTCGTGCAGACACTCGAAGTAGGCCATCTCCTGCGCGTAGCCCGCCTCAGTGAGCGTCTCGAAGCCCGCCTGCACGAGCGCGGTGACACCGCCACATAGTACCGCCTGCTCGCCGAACAAATCGGTCTCCGTCTCCTCGGCGAACGAGGTGCCGATCACGCCGGCACGCGCGCACCCTATCCCGGCCGCGTACGCGAGCGCGTTCGGCAGCGCCGACCCGCTGGCATCCTGATGCACCGCAACCAGTGCGGGCACGCCGCGCCCCGCCTGGTACTCGCTGCGGACTAAATGGCCGGGAGACTTCGGCGCGATCATCGATACGTCGACGGCGGCCGGCGGCACGATTTCGCCGAAATGAATGTTGAACCCGTGCGCAAACATCAGCGTCTTGCCTGGGCCGAGTGCGGGGGCGACCGCGGTCTCGTAGACGGCGCGCTGCTCT
>DATGVZ010000044.1:0-2743 GCA_035299765.1 Gemmatimonadales bacterium | reverse complement strand
GGCGCCTTCTATCCGGCCGAAGAGTATCACCAGCATTACGCCAAGAAGAATCCCGTGCGCTACGGGATGTATCGCACCGGCTGCGGCCGCGACCGCCAGCTGCGCGCAATTTGGGGGGACGACGCCGGGAAAGTCAGCACGTCACCGCATACCGAGGTGAGACCAGCGATGTATACCGTGAAGCCCAGGCCGACCGATGCGGAGCTGCGACGCTCGTTGACGCCGCTGCAGTATGAGGTGACGCAGCACGAGGCGACGGAACGGCCTTTCCAGAACGAATTCTGGGATAACCACAAGGCAGGGATCTACGTAGACGTCGTGTCGGGTGAGCCGCTCTTCAGCTCGCTCGACAAGTTCGACTCCCGCACCGGGTGGCCGAGCTTCACTCGACCACTCGATGCGAGCAACGTCACCGAGAAGTCCGACCGCTCGCTGTTCATGGAGCGCACCGAGGTGCGTTCGGCGCACGGGAATTCGCACCTGGGCCATCTGTTCGACGACGGCCCGAAGCCGACTGGCCTGCGCTATTGCATCAATTCGGCATCGCTGCGGTTTATTCCGGTGGACAGCCTGGAAGCGGAAGGCTACGGCCAGTATCTCGCGCTGTTCAAGAAATAACTGTCAGCGAAGCGGCGGACGCTCCAGGAGACTGACGGCGCGGTGCAGGCGGTCGATCGCCGCGCCCAAGTCTTCGCTCGGACCCGGCGACAGCTCCCCGCCTAACGCCACTTCACGCAACAATTGCAGGGCATTCCGTACGTGCTCGACCGGGCGCTCGGCCGTCCCTGTACGGGCGGCACGGCCGCGGCGATCGAGCGTGCTGCGGCGCTCCGGGCCGCGCCGGCGGTCCACAACCTGACGGCGTTCATCCGGCACGTTGGAGACCGACCGGCGCCGTGCGTCGGCGCGGCGGTCGGTCCCCGAACGGCGATCAGCCCAGATTCTCGTGAAGGTCACTAGGGACGGCGTGCGGCAGGACGCGAGCCACCGGGCATAGCGCCCCAGAACGTGGGGTCGGTCGCCCGCGTCTCGCGGGATACGTAGCTCTGCTTCGGATCAAGGCGGAAGCGATTGTTTTCCCAACTGAGCGATGCGTCGCTCGAAAACTTGTGCAGAGCGGCTTGTTCGGAATCGCTTGCTGACTGCATCGTTTTCATCCCATTCGCGAACATCTGGTCGAAATCCGCATACTTCGCGACCGAAGAAAATATAATGTAAGTGGGAATGGGCATGCCGGTCATGACCTGATACACGCGATACTGCGTACCCGGCGCGGCTCGCTGCGCGGCTGCCCCATAGGCCTTCGCGGCGGCGTCGAATTCCGCTTCATGACCGGGTCGCACGCGCGCAATCGAAATCTCCCAAAAGCGCTGCTTTGCGAGATCCGGGAAGGCCCCCATACTCAGGTCCGGACGGGCCATGGCTTGGATCGTCCGCGAGCTGTTGATCAGATCGGCGTCGGCGCGGTTCAACCGTTCGAGCTCCGCCGTCGTGGCGGCGTCCTTGTCGTAGCGCATCATCGACTCCCCGTAGGCCGCGTTGGAGGCGGACGGAACGATGTACCACGCCTCGGGCATCCCGGTTATCGACGTCATGGCCAGGTAGTAATCCGGTGAGTTCACCCGGCCGAATGCGGCGGGCCAGCCCGCTTCGTTGCGTGCGTGCTCTGCGGTGCGGCCGACCTTGACCTCTTCGCGGATGATCGTGACCATCGAGGGCTGCGTGGTGGGGAGGCCCTGATTCTGCGCGAGCGCGGCGGCCGGAACCCCGCACGTCAGCGCGAGGATTGCGGCTCGAGAGATTCTGTACATGGTAAGAACCCTGGGTTGGCGGCCGCGCGAAACTAGCACGAAACCAACCTTTTGTCGACTCGTAACATCCAAGGAAATAGCCTTCACTCCGGGATCACATGACGCCGTTTCTGCCGATCGCCGCCGCCATACTCACGCTCCAAGGCTCCGCGTCCAACGTCCCACCAAAGCATTCACCCGCGACAACGGCCGTCGCCCAACGAGCGATGACGCCGCCGGTGATCGACGGGAAAGACAATGATGAGGTTTGGCGGCAAGCGCAGGTCATCACCACGTTCCGGCAGTTTCGGCCTGTCGAAGACGCAGACCCAACCTTACGAACGGAAGCGAGAGTCGCCTACGACGACCGCAACTTTTACGCGTTCGTTCGCGCCTTCGACCCGCATCCCGACAGCATCTTGAAGCTGCTCGCCCGCCGAGACATCCGCGTGTGCTGCGACCAAATCAAGATTGTCATCGACTCCTATCACGACCGCCGCACCGGATACGAGTTCGCGGTGAACCCCGGCGGTGTGAAGCGCGACTACGCGATCTACAATGACAACAACGAAGACGAGACATGGGATGGCGTCTGGGAGGTGGCGACGCAGGTCGACTCGCTCGGCTGGACCGCCGAGTTCCGCATTCCGCTTTCGCAGCTCCGGTACGCGCATCAGGCCAGCAATGTCTTCGGGTTCGCGATCTGGCGTGATATCGATCGCCATCACCTGGAGCGCGTGGGTTGGCCCCTCTTCCGCGTATCGCAGGTCGGCTTTGTTTCCCAGCTCGGCGACGTCGTCGGGCTGGATGGGTTGCCCGCGCCGACGCGACTCGAGATCGCCCCCTACGCCGTCACGAAGAACGTGCCGCGCGGATTCATTCATGAGCAGCAGCTCACGGCGGGCGCCGACGTCAAGTACGGCATCACGTCCAACATCACAGTCGATGCGACC
>DATGVZ010000043.1:0-37441 GCA_035299765.1 Gemmatimonadales bacterium | reverse complement strand
GCGTCGAATCCCAGTCGCAAGCCTTGCACGTGACGCAGGCTGCTCACGAACAGTCCCGCGCCCGTCAACAGCACCAGAGTGAGCGCGACCTGGCCCACGAGCAGGCCGGTGCGAGTGTGCGAGCGCTGGAAGGTACCTTCGCGCTCCCCGGACTTGAGGGCTGAGGAAAGATCGGGCGCGCTTGCATGATAGGCCGGAGCGAACCCCGCGAGCATAGTGGTCACCAGCACGGCGACAGTCGCGAAGAGCAGGACACGGGTGTCGAGGCCTGGCGTCGTCGTGGAATCGGACAGTAGCGAGGTGGAGAGCACAGGCCCAACCCAGAGCGTGATGAGCAAGGCCGCGGCCCCTCCGAGCACCCCGAGCACGGCGCTGTCGGCGAACAGCTGTCGGGCCAAGCGACGACGGCTTGCGCCGAGTGCCAGGCGGATGGCGATCTCCCGCTTGCGCTGCACCGCTCGCGCGAGCAGGAGATTGGCGACATTGGCGCAGGCGATCAGCAGAACGATCGCGCACATGGCGCCAAGCCAAACGGAGAGCTTCGCGTCTCTGCTGGCGAGAGGTCCGATGGCCTCGTGCACAGAGCCCAGGGAGACGGTGCCTGTGGAATCGCCGCTCTGGACAAATTGGCTGCGGTAAATCGCCGTCGCCTCGGTGGCCGCCTGTTCGGGACTGACGCGGGGACTGAGCCGGGCGACGACCCCAGTGAGCCAGAAGTAATTGGGACCCAAGGCAGCGGGCCCCATAACCTCCGGGGCCGCCGCTGTGAGCGGCAGCCAGAGGTCTGGGACTTCAAGGTCGATCCCCGCAAAGCCTTGGGGCGTCACGCCGATCACGGTGTACACGTTGCGCCCGAGCTGCAGCGTCTTGCCGAGCACCGCCCGGTCCGCCCCGAACCGGCGCACCCAAAACTCTCGGCTCAGCACCGCGACATGCGCGGCGCGTCCCACACTGTCTTCGTCAGCGCCGAAAAAGCGCCCGAGCTCGGGCCGGACGCCGAGGACTGAAAAGAAAGACGCCGTGACCAAACGACCCGTGACGGGCTCGGCCTGCGGGCCGAGCCCGAAGCTCAAGCTCCCTCTGCCGTAAGCAGCGACGGCCGCGAAACTCCGCGCGCGATCGCGGAAGTCCTCGTAGCGCGGATAGGTCCCGATCGGCGAGGTGTTGGTGCCCCACAGGGGGCTCGTGGTCGTGACGTAGAGTCGCGCGACTCGATCCGGACTAACCACGTGCGCCGGCGGCCGGAAAAACAACCGGTCCACGACGCCGAACATCGCGGTATTCGCCCCGATGCCCAGCCCTAGCGTCAGCACCGCGGCCAGCGACAGCCCGGGGCTTCGAGCCAGCGTGCGGAGGGCGTAACGGAGGTCCTGAAGCACGGGGTTACGTGCTCGGGGCCTGGGACTCGTCCACCACCCGACCATCGAACAGATGGATGGATCGGTCAGCGTGCTTCGCGTAGCGTGGATCGTGCGTCACCATGCAGACCGTCGCCCCGGCGCGGTTCAGCGCCCGCAGCAGCTCCATCACCGTTTCGCCGTTCGTCGAATCGAGGTTTCCGGTCGGCTCGTCCGCGAGCAGAATTGCCGGGTCGCCGACGACCGCGCGCGCGACGGCGACGCGCTGCTGCTGGCCGCCGGACAGCTGAACGGGGTAGTGCTTGGCGCGATGCGACATCCCGACCTTTTCGAGCGCCTGCCGCACCCGCTTCGTGCGCTCTCCTCCCGACATGCCGCGGTACGTGAGCGGCAGCTCGACATTTTCGGCGACGGTGAGATCGCCGATCAGGTTGAAGGCCTGGAACACGAAGCCGATCCGCCGGTTGCGGATGCGGGCTCGCTCCGCCGGCGAGAGATTCGCCACGGGCTTGTCCTCGAGCAGGTAGCTCCCGTCGCTCGGCGTATCGAGCAGGCCGAGGATGGAGAGGAGCGTCGTCTTGCCGCATCCCGACGGGCCGTTGATCGCGACGTACTCGCCCTCGCGGATCTCGAGGTGCACGTCGGCGAGCGCGTGCGTCTCGACCTCGTCGGTGAAGAAGATTTTGCGGACACCTTGCAGCTGAATCAGCGGCGTACCATTACCGGCCATCGGGTCTCTCCCTATTTCAGTCTCACCCTCTCCGCGTTGTCATAGCGCGACATGTCCGACAGAATCACTGAATCGCCGGCCGCGAGCCCCTGCACGATCTCGATCGAGTTCACCGAGGTGCGGCCCATCTTCACGGGAACGCGAACGGCGTACCGGCCGCCTTCGACGACCTTGAACATCCCGATCGTGCTGTTTGGCTGGCCATACGCGGGACGGCCCGTGAACAACACGTCGTTCAGTCGCTCGATCGTGATGGTCGCATCCACGCTGATGTCGGGCCGAGCCGCCGCGGGGGTGCTGTCCAGCGCGATGTCCACCGTCACCGTTCCTTCTTGTGCGGAAGGATCGATACGTATGACACGCCCCCCCACGACTCCGGTTCGGGTATCCACCGATGCGATCTGTCCGATCGCGAGCCCGGGCGCCTGCGTCTCGGGGATACGGATCACGGCTTTCAGTTTTCCCGGTCGGACGACCTTCGCGAGAATCGTCCCGGGCACCACCCATTGGCCGGGCTGGAGGTTGAGCTCCGACAGCACGCCCTCCTCGCCGGGACGCACCTGCAGCGAGCTCAGCCGGCTGAGCCGGAACGTGGTGATCGCCCGCAGCCGTACGACCTGCTCCCGCTGCACGGCGAGCTGCGAGTCGACCGCCGACTTCAGGAGATCGAGGCGCTGCTTCTCGATGTCGTAGCGCGCCTCCAGCTCACTCGCTTTTTCGCGTGCGAGGCTCACGTTGTTGCGGGACACGCCGCCGATCAGGACGAGCGAATCAGCGACGGCGGCGTCACGTGTTGCCTGGAGGTACTCGCTGCGCGTCGAGGCGACGACGCCGGCCTGCGTGAGCCGCGCGCCTTGCAAACTGGTTCGCAGATTGACGAGCTCACCCTCGGCCGCCGTGAGCTGGCGCTGCGCGTCGAGCGCTTCGATCTGCACGTCTGGGTTCGCGAGCTCGAGCAGAATCGTGTTCGCCTGCACCGGCACACCGGGCTGGACGAAGATGCGCTCAACCCGCGCGGGGGTGAGCGCGGAGATCCAGCGGATGTGCTCTGGCACGAGCGTGCCGGGCCCCCGAACCTCGCGGACCATCGTCCCACGCCGCACGCCGTCGAGCGAGATCACTTCGCGATCGACGCTCGGCGCCGCAGGTTTCAGACTGGCGAGGAGGATCGTGATCAGGATAAGCCCGACGGCGCCGACTCCGGCTTGCACGTAGCGTTTGCGGTTCTTGGTTGGCGCGCGTGGGATGTCCACGTGCTCGAGACAAGGCACGGACCATACCAGTCCGCTGTCGTCCCTAACTCCCGGTCTTCGAAGACATTGCGATTGAAGCGGCCGTCGCGAGCGTTCGGTTGTGGGATTTGCACGTCCCACAACCGAACAGGAAACCGAATCCGTTTCAGGTGGGTTGAGAAAGCCGCACCTTTTGGTGACTTTTGACGCCCTGGCGCCGTAGCCAAGTGGTAAGGCAGAGGTCTGCAAAACCTCGATTCGTCGGTTCGATTCCGACCGGCGCCTCTCCAGCGTGCTCGTTCCCAAGCTCGTCACCACCTTAAAAGACTACAACCGGGAGCAATTCTCCCGGGACCTACTCGCGGGCGTCATCGTCGGCATCGTGGCACTGCCGCTCGCGATCGCGTTCGCCATCGCCAGCGGCGTCAGTCCCGAACGCGGGCTCTACACCGCCATCGTGGCGGGAGTTCTCATCTCGGCGCTGGGCGGATCGCGCGTCCAGATCGGCGGGCCGACGGGCGCCTTCGTCGTCATCGTCTCCGGGATTGTGGCGCAGTATGGCGTCGATGGACTCGTGCTCGCGACGCTCATGGCGGGATTCATCATCGTCGCCTTCGGCCTGCTGCGCTGGGGCGCCGCTATCAAGTTCATTCCCTATCCGGTGACAATCGGTTTCACGAGCGGCATCGCGCTCATCATTTTCTCGAGTCAAATCCGCGACCTCCTCGGCCTCGAGATGACGGCCGTACCCGCGGCGTTCGTCGCTAAGTGGGGCGCCTACGTCCGCGCCTTCGAGTCCGTCAATCCCTGGGCGTTCGCCGTTGCCATCGCGACTCTCGCGATCATCGTCGTCTGGCCGAAAGTCAGCCGGCGGATACCGGGGCCGTTCGTCGCGCTCATCGCGACGACGCTGCTGGTACAGCTGCTGCACCTGCCCGTTGAGACCATCGGAGCGCGCTTCGGCGAAATTCACGCCGGTTTGCCGCGCCCTACGCTGCCGGTGATCACGCTCGAGCGGATGAGAGCGCTGGCGGCTCCCGCCTTCACCATCGCGTTGCTGGCATCGATCGAGTCGCTGCTCTCCGCAGTCGTCGCGGATGGCATGATCGGCGGGCGCCATCGGTCCAACATGGAGCTCGTTGCCCAGGGCATCGCGAACATCGCCTCACCGCTGTTCGGCGGGATGCCGGCGACGGGCGCCATCGCGCGCACGGCAACGAACGTGAAGAACGGCGGCCGCACGCCCGTGGCCGGCATGACGCACGCGCTGACATTGCTGCTCATCACGCTCTTCTTCGGTCGTTGGGCGGCGCTGATTCCGCTCGCGACGCTGGCGGCCATTCTCGTGGTCGTGGCCTTTCACATGAGCGAATGGCGGACCTTCGCGTCGGAATTCCGCGCGCCCAAGAGCGACGTTGCGGTGTTGCTCACGACCTTCTTATTGACCGTGCTGGTGGATCTGACGGTGGCGATCGAGGTCGGCATGGTGCTCGCCGCCTTCCTCTTCATGCGGCGCATGGCTGAGGTCACGAACATCAGCGTGCTGACCCACGAGTTCACCGATCCGATCGACGATTTCGAGCACGATCCGAACGCCGTCCGGCGGCGTGCGATTCCTGAAGGGGTGCAAGTCTACGAGATCACCGGCCCGTTCTTTTTCGGAGCAGCGGAGACATTCAAGGATCGAGTGAGCAGAATCGCGGGAAAGCCAAAGGTGCTGATCCTGAGGATGCGTCACGTGCTGGCGATCGATTCGACCGGTTTACATGCGCTCCGTGAGCTCGTGCAGCGCAGCAGGCGGGAAGGGATCCTGGTCGTGCTGTCGGACGTCCACGCGCAGCCCATCGTCGCCCTCGAGCGATCCGGGCTGTACGATGACCTTACCGAGGAGAACGTGCACGGCAATATCGATGACGCGTTGAATCGCGCGCGTCAGCATCTTGGCCTGCCGCCGCTGGCTCCCCCCGCCGGCGCCACGCCGACCGTGGCGCGGGAGTCGCTCAGCGGGCGGTAGCGATTAGCGGCGCTGAACCGTCCAGCGGCCCGTTTGCGTCTCGCCCGACGGCAGAAAGGTCGTGTACGTGCCGGTAATCGTATTGCCCTTGAGCGCGCCCACGAAGCTGGTCGAGAGCCGGACACCGGTTTGCGGATCGGCGTAGGGCGCGAGCCTCCCGCTCACCGTATCGTGCATCACTCGGACGAATCTGATCGTCAACACTTCCGGCTGCGCGCGAGTCTGCGGATCGGTCGCCTGCGCAGGCCATGGGCCAAGCGGCCGGTTCAGGCCCGTCGGAATCATCACCACATCGCCGAACGCCGAGTCGCCCTGTGCGCGCAGGGTGAAACTGATGCTGCCGCTGCGGCCCGACATCGCGCTCGAGTAATCGCCGGCCCATTCGCCGACCAGCGCGGCCACGTCTCGAGCCGGACCGATCAGGGGTACCGGTGTCTGGGCGCCGCCGCACGCGGCGACCAACGCGCAGAGCACAAGAGCCGCTGGACGGATCATATTCCGAACATGGTGGGCCTCGCGGCTTCTCGCAATCGCGGCACGCACTTGACGCCACTGCGCACACAGGATTAGTCGTTAGTTGCGGGCTGCGGGCGGGTATCACGATGCGGAATTGGTGCGGGGTTTCGATCCGGTACGAGTGTGCCGCAAGAATTTTGAAACAACCCTGAGAACGGAGACACTATGAAATCGCTGGCACTCATCGCAGTTGGCTTGTGCTGTATCGCCGCGCCACTCGCGGCGCAACAGGATACGACGCACGCACGCCGTCCGGCCCAGCCGCCGCGTGCTGCTATGGGCCGTGGCATGGAGCGTGGCGAACGTGGCGGCATGGACGACATGGTGTCGATGATGCACGAGATGATGGGTCCGATGATTCACGTCGTGGCGTACACGCCGGACCACCTGCTCGCGCACAAGGACTCGCTGCAGCTCACGAGTGATCAGGTCGCGAAGCTCACTGCGATCCGCGAGTCGGCAAAGGCCGCGCACGACGCCGCTGTCAGCGACGTGAAGACGCATATGAACGAACTGTCCACGGCCTTCCAGAACGCGTCGCCCGATACCAACACATTGCGAATGCATTTTCAAGCCGCGCACACCGCGATGGGCAAGGCGCATTGGGCGATGCTGACTGCCGCGGCGCAGTCGCGAGCGGTGCTCACCGATGCGCAGCGCTCCAAGATCGATACGTGGGTGACGACGATGGAGCACCGCGAGTCGCGCGATTATTGACCGACTATACCGATCCGAGCTGGCGCCGCGGATTCGGCGCCAGCTCGCTTGATCGGCTCGAATCAACAATGAACGACAACCGCAAAGCCACTGTCGCCTGCCCGTTCTGCGAAACGCTGAACCGTGTCGACTTGTCGCGGATCGGGCAGCATCCGAAATGCGGCAAATGCGGGAAACCCATCCTGCTGGATCGCCCCATCGCCGTCTCCGACGCGACCTTCGAGCGAGTCACGACCGATACGACGGTTCCGGTGTTAGTCGATTTCTATGCCGATTGGTGTGGCCCGTGCAAGGTGATGGCGCCGCTGCTCGACGACGTCGCGCGGAAACGGGCGGGTGAGCTGCTGATCGCAAAGCTCGACACCGACAAAAATCCGGCGACCGGCATGCGCTTCGGCATACGCGGCATTCCGACCATGATCTTGTTTCGGGGCGGAAAGGAGATCGCGCGCCGTGTCGGCGCCGTTCCGCCGCAGGACCTCGACGCTTTCGTGAATTCGGGTTAGCGAGCGAGCTGGCGCAGCACGTACTCCAAAATCCCACCGTGCCGGTAATACTGGAGCTCCTGCGGGGTATCGATGCGCACCATCGTATGGAATGCTGTGACTTTTCCGTCATCCGCAGTCGCCGTAACGGTCAGCTCTTTCGGCATGTCGCCAATCCCCAGGATGTCGTAGCGCTCGTACCCGGTTAGCCCGAGCGAAGCCGCGCTCTGAGCAGGCGTGAACTGCAGCGGCAGGATGCCCATCCCCACGAGGTTCGAGCGATGGATGCGCTCGAAGCTCTCGGCGATCACGGCGCGCACGCCGAGGAGGCGTGGTCCCTTCGCCGCCCAGTCGCGGGACGACCCGGCGCCGTACTCCTTTCCCGCGAGCACGATCAGCGGCGTGCCCTCGGCGGCGTACTTGAGAGAGGCGTCGTAGATAGTCATCTGCTCACGCTCGGGCAGATGGACGGTAAATGGCCCTTCCGTTGCGGGGGCGAGCAGATTTTTGAGCCGAACGTTGGCGAACGTGCCGCGCACCATCACTTCATGATTGCCGCGACGCGCTCCGTAGGAATTGAAGTCAATCGGCGCGACGCTATGGCTCACCAGATACTGGCCGGCGGGGCTGGTCTTGCGGATCGAGCCCGCCGGCGAGATGTGATCGGTCGTGATGCTGTCGCTGAGCAGACACAACACCCGCGCGCCACGAATGTCGCGAACCGGTCCCGGTTCTTTCGGCATACCGTCGAAGTACGGCGCTTGCCGGATGTACGTGGACGTCGGTTCCCACGCGAAGCGGTCGCCCTCAGGGACCGGCAGGCCGCGCCAGCGCTCGTCACCCTCGAACACTTGTCCGTAACTTTTGCGAAACATCGACGACTGAATCGAGCGGCCGATGACGTCGGCCACTTCCTGCGCCGATGGCCAGATCTCACGCAGGAACACCGGCCCATTCATGCCGATGCCGAGTGGCTCGTTGTGAAAGTCGATATCGATGCGGCCGGCCAGCGCGTAGGCGACAACGAGGGGCGGCGAGGCCAGATAGTTGGCGCGCACTTCCTGTTGAATCCGGCCTTCGAAATTGCGGTTGCCCGACAACACCGCGCAGACGACCAGGTCGCATTCGTTGACCGCATTCGAGACCGCTTCCGGCAGCGGACCGGAGTTGCCGATGCATGTCGTGCATCCGTAGCCGACCAGGTGGAAGCGCAGCGTTTCGAGCGGCTCCATCAAGCCGGCTTGTTTCAAATAATCGGTCACGACCTTGGAGCCCGGTGCGAGACTCGTCTTCACCCATGGCTTGGAGCGCAGGCCGCGCTCCACGGCTTTCTTGGCCATGAGGCCGGCAGCAACCATGACCGACGGATTCGAGGTATTCGTGCAGCTCGTGATCGCCGCGATGACGACCGAGCCGTGCCGTAGCACGTGCTCGGTGTCGTCGATCCGCAGCGTGGCGTGCGACGGTCGGGGCGGTGGCGGTTGGAGGCCGGCTTGACCGCCTTCGCCCTCCCACCGTCCCACCGGAATGGCGTTCACCGCCGGAACCGGAGCCGGCTTCATCAGCGTCGGTAGCGCTTCCGCGAACTTGCGCGGGACCTCGCGCAAGCCCACGCGGTCCTGCGGCCGCCGTGGCCCCGCCATGCTCGGCTCCACGGTGGCGAGGTTCAGCTCCAATGTGTCCGAGTACTGCGGCTCCGCAGCGTTCGGGCTGTGGAATAATCCCTGTTCCTTCGTATAGGCCTCAACGAGCTGCGTCAGCTCGGGCGGCCGGCCGGTGAACTCGAGGTAGCGGAGAGTCTCCTGGTCGACCGGGAAGATTCCGATCGTCGCGCCGTACTCCGGCGCCATGTTGCCGATCGTCGCGCGGTCGGCGAGCGGCAACGTGGAGACGCCCGGACCAAAGAACTCCACGAACTTTCCGACGACACCTTTTGCACGCAGCAGCTGCGTGATCGTCAGGACGAGGTCGGTTGCGGTGGCGCCCTCGGAGAGCTTGCCCGTCAACCGGAAGCCGACGACCTGCGGAATCAGCATCGAGACCGGTTGCCCGAGCATCGCTGCTTCAGCCTCGATGCCGCCCACGCCCCAGCCCAGGACGCCGAGTCCATTGATCATCGTGGTGTGTGAATCGGTGCCGACGAGCGTGTCCGGATACGCTTGCGGCGTCGTGCCGTCAGTCGTGAAGACGACCCTCGCCAGGTACTCCAGATTCACTTGATGGACGATACCGGTATCGGGCGGCACTACCTTGAATCCGGTAAACGTTTTCTGCGCCCAGCGCAGTAGCGCGTAGCGCTCGCGGTTGCGTTGGAACTCGAGATCGGCGTTGACCTGGAACGCCGTGGGCGTTCCGAATTCGTCGACGATGACGGAGTGATCGATGACGAGCTCGGCCGGCAGCAGCGGATTCACCTGCTTCGGATCGCCGCCCATCTTCACCATCGCATCCCGCATCGCCGCGAGATCGACGACCGCTGGTACGCCCGTGAAGTCCTGCAGGAGAACACGCGCCGGCATGAAGGCGATCTCTTCGTCCGGAAGCTTGAGCGGCTCCCAGCGCGCGAGCTTCTCGATATCGGCGCCGCGGACGGTGTGGCCGTCTTCGAGTCGCAACAGGTTCTCGAGCAGGATCTTCAGCGAGTAGGGCAGCCGGCCGACCGGGAGGCCGCGCCGTTCGAGCGCATCGAGCCGGTAGATCTCGTAGGACTTCCCGCTCGCCTTGAGCGTGGCCCGACTGCCGAAGCTATTGGTGCTCACTGGGGCAGCACCTTCACGGCGACGACGAAATACTCGGTCTCCCCGAAGCAGCTCGTCGGGACACCCTTGTGTTGCTGATAGGTCAACGCCACGCGCCTTCCCAGCGACTCGTTGATGTGCTGTGCGACGTCCTCATCCCGTACTGTGAAATAAAACTTCTCGGGATTGGTGCCGGGCATCGACACCATCGCCAGCTCACCTTCCCACGTCTTACAGAGCCATCCCTTCTTGGAGAACTTCTGCACGAATCCGGCCCGCTCGCCCTCGGAATAGCTCCACTGGAGGGCAGACCAGGTGTACAGCGCGAAGATAAGGATCGGCGTCAGCAGTATACCCGCAATGATCAGCTTGCGTTTGCGGGTGAGCTGGAAGTTGAAATTCACGGGCGTCAATCTACCTCGTACGTTTCCGTGCGATAAGGCGTAAAGCCGCGCGCGACGTAGTTCGGCAGCGCGTTCGCATGATCGAGCGTGCAGGTATGCAGCCACACACGCTTCGGGCGAAGGGCCCAGGCGTCGCGTACGGCGCTCGACAGCAGGTGCTTTCCCAAGCCGCGCCCGAACTCGGCGGTCACGATACCGAAGTAGGCGATTTCCACGGAGTCATCGTCCGGTACTCGGCGGAGCTCGTACCAACCGGCCAGGCCTTCCTTCGCTTCCCCGCTGCGGGACGCGACGAAGAGCTGGATCGTGGGATCCGCCAGATGGGCGGCGATTTCCTGGTCCGTCCAGTCCCACCGGTCGCGCCAATGAAATGCTTCGCCCACCGTGCGATAGCACAGCCGATACAGCGCCGGCAAAGGCTTGGGGACTCGCGCAATCGCGACGTCGGAGAATTCCCCAAACGCGTTCTTGAACTGCCCGGGGCCCTGAAGTTCGAGGTATGTACGCGTGACTAGCATGCCGTATCTTAGCGTCTATTATTGAGCTATGACCTTCAACCGAATGGGCACACTGCCCCTGCCGCTGGCGCTCCACCTCGCAACGTACACGGTGATCGGTTTGTTCTGCGCGTTCGCCGGCGGCCTCAATCTGATCGACCCGACCAAGATCATTCCGAACGCGTTGATTTTCCTCGGGCTCGCGGGATTCAGTTGGGGTTACGTCTTCGGGATTCTGATGGCCCGCAAGGAAGTGTTGGGGATGGGGCTCGTCGCGAGCATCGGTTACGTGGCTGCCGGGATCTGGCAGCTCGGCCCCCATTGGGCCCTCGGGGCGCTACTGCTCGCCATTGGCGTCTACGGGCTCGCGACGCTCGCCCTCTACAGAAAGCGTATCCTCGAAGCCTGATTCAGCAGATCACCCCGTCCTGCACCGGCGCGGCGGGGACCTCCACGACGAACTTCGCACCGCCCAACGTTTCCGAATCCTCGAGCCACATTCGTCCGCCCACTTCGGCGACCACTCGCTGGCAGATCGATAGGCCGAGTCCCGATCCCTCATCCGGGCTCTTCGTTGTGAAAAACGGATCGAAGATGCGACTCCGTACGTTCTGCGGGACGCCCGGTCCTGAATCCTCGACCGTGAGTCGCACCCATCCCTCCCGTCCCTCAGTGGCGAGCTCGATGACGGCGTTCGGCCGGCCCCGCACCGCGTGCTCGGCATTCGTTACAAGGTTGATGACGACCTGCTGGAGCTCCTGACCGAGACCAAGCACCGACTCCGCGCCCTGATCCATGCGGGTGCGCACTTCGATGTTGTCGGCGCGCAGCACGCGCTGACGAATCTCCGCGACGTCACGCACCAACTCATTCAGCTGGACGCGCACCGGTGTGCTGTCAGCCCGTCGCGCGAGACGCAGCAGGCTGCGGACAATGCGGGCCGCGCGGTCCACCTCGCGCACGATCGTGGCCGCGGCGGCGCTCGCATCGGTGTCCTGAGTCGACCGGCCGAGGAGCTCTGCCTCCATCCGGATCGCAGCCAGCGGGTTGTTCACTTCGTGCGCCACGCCGCTCGCGATTTCGCCGACGGTGGCGAGTTTCTCCCGCGCGATCAGCTCGCGTTGCGCCCGTAGCTCGTCGGTGCGGTCGTACAGCGCCACGAGCAGATCCTGCGATCCGAGCCCGCGCAAGTCGGTGACCGTGCAATCGCAAATGCGCCGGTCGCCGCCGGTGCCGCCGGATGATTCCTGCGTGACCAGCACGCGGCCGTGCCAGGGCTGCCCCTGTTGCCGGCCCACGAGCATGAGGCGGACCGTAATACCGCTCGGAGACAACCCGAGCTTCTCGAGGTGCTTGCCGATCGCCGCCTGTTTGTCTGCGACGCCGAAGACGCGGATTGCCGCTTCGTTGACCTGCCGGACTGTACCGGCGGTATCGACGAGCGCCATCGGGAGCGGGCTGGCGTCCACCATCGCGTGCGCGCGATCGGCGGCGGCGCGGGTCGCGGCAACGGCCTCCGATAGCTCGATACCGCCGGCGATGTGGGCGCCGACGGCCGATACATAGTGAAGGTCGTGCAAGCTGAAGGGTGGCGTCGGCGGCGCACCGGCTGCCTGATAGCGCAGCAGACCAACCGCGCCCACCGTTCCCTGAGAGATCCGCAGCGGCGCGATCAACGCGGCGCGCACACCCTCGGCCAGGGCGCGCGCGATCGGGCTCGCATCCGCTTCCGATCGCAGATCCGCCGTCATGATCGGCTCGCCGGTGCGCACCACGCGTCCCGTGGCGCTGGTGTCGAGTCCGAGCATGAGTCCATCGATTCGTGCTGCCTCACCGAGTGCCGGCGAGATGCGGAGATTCTGGCCGTCGGGTTGCTTCAGCGCGACAAAAGCGCCCTGCGCCTCGACGAGCTCCATGAGACTTTGCAGGGTGTAGCGGAGCAACAATTGCGTCTCGGGGGCGGCCAGCAGCCAGCGCGCGAGCTCGACGACGAAGCCGCCGAGGCGTCGCTCCCGCTCCAGCGCGGCACGGCGGCCGACCATGACCGCGAGGCGCGAAGCAAACTCGATTGCGGCTTCCAGCTCGGACGCCGGCAGCGCGGCCGGCGCGCCGGCCATCGCCGCATGGACGTGGCGACCTTCGGGATCGCGCCATTCCGCGGTCAGGCTGCGTCCCGACCGATCGTCTGCGCCCGCAGTCACAGAACCGCTTTCGTTGATGCCTTGATAGCGGATCGTGAGCCGGGCGCCTCCGGCCCAGTCGCTCAGGATGGACGCGGCGGCCTGCCAGAACTCTACGGACCGCTTCGCGTCGGTCGCCTGGCGCAGCAGCGCCTGCAAGGCTTCGCGCATGCGGGCACGAATATATCGGATCGGGAACCGAGTAGCGTTTTTCACGGCATGAGCACACTTCTGACGGTTACCGATGGCGGGTCACTGCGGGAAAGCCCCAGCGACCCAACGCAAATTCCCGTCACACCGAATCATCCTGACGATCCCGAGCTGCTCGATGCCTATTCGCGCGCCGTAAGCGGCGTGGTGGAGCGCGCAGCGCCTGCCGTGGTGAGCGTGGAAGTCCAGCACCGGCGCCGCGGCGGCTCCCGCCGCGAAGAACAGGGACACGGATCGGGATTCGTGTTCACACCGGACGGCTTCATTCTCACGAACAGCCACGTGGCCCACGGCGCAACCAAGACCGAGGTGGCGTTCGCCGACGGGCGCCGGCTGCGCGCGGAGTTGGTCGGCGATGATCCCGAAACCGATCTCGCGATTCTGCGCGTCGACGCCTCGTCGCTGATCGCCGCACCACTGGGCGACTCGGCGGCACTCCGCGTCGGTCAGGTCGTCATCGCGATCGGGAATCCGCTTGGCTTTCAGAGCACGGTGACCGCGGGCGTCGTCAGTGCGCTCGGTCGCTCGTTCCGTTCGGTGTCCGGTCGTTTGATCGACAACGTCATTCAGACGGATGCGGCATTGAATCCGGGGAATTCGGGCGGCCCGTTGCTCGACTCGCGCGGCAACGTCGTCGGCGTCAACACCGCCGTCATCTTGCCCGCGCAGGGCATCTGCTTTGCGGTCGCCGTCAACACGGTGAAGCTCGTCGTCGGCCAGCTGATCGCGTACGGCCACGTGCGGCGCGCGCGCATCGGCGTGGGCGGGCAGAATGTGTCGCTCCCCCGACTCGCCGTGCGGGCGCATCGTCTCATCCAGCCGAGTGGCGTGTTGATCACCACCATCGAGAGCGGCAGCCCCGCCGACACAGCAGGCCTGCAAACGGGAGACATCATTGTCGCATTCGACGGCAAGCCGGTGCACGGCATCGACGACTTGCACCGGTTGCTCACTGGGGAACGGATCGGCGCCGCTACGACTGTCGCGGCTGTCAGAAAGGCGGAACGCCTCGAGTTACCCATAACTGCAACAGAATCGCGACCATAGTGTGACAGGCGCGCTGTTGACGCGCGCCTGTGTCAGTACTTACCATTCGCCCATGCTCTGCTGCGCCTGCAAGTCGAATATGACCCACAACGGGAACCTTCTCCCGGAGGCGGGCGCTACCTGACGCGATGGATTCTGTCGCAACACACGGAGCGGCCCGCCCACCTTGGAGCGGGCCTTTTTCGTGTGGAGGATTTCAAACGAAGGGAGTTGGAATGAAGAAGCATTACATCCTGGCGAGTGACTTCGATCAGACGTTGAGCTTCAACGACTCGGGGATCGTCCTGAGCGAGATGCTCGGCATCACGAGCTTTCGCGAAAAGGTCGCCGGATTGTCGGCGCTCAATCTGGTGCAGCAAGGCGCCGAGTTGGCGTATCTGCTCGCGAACGACCCCGAGTACCGGCGCGTCACGCGAGCGGACTTGCTGGAGGTCGGCCGGCGCGTGCGCCTGAAGCGCAACGTGCGATTGCTCACCCGGATGCTGGCGCAGGGCATCGACGGTCACCGGTTCGATTTCTACGTCATCTCCGCGGCGCCCGAAGAGGTGGTCCTTTCGGCTCTCGACGGGATCGTGCCCGCCGATCATGTCGTGGGTACGCGGTTTCGCTTCAAGCCGGAAGCCGAAGGTGGTCAAATCGATTTACTGGTGCGCGTCGCCGCGGGCTATGGCAAAGTGGCCGCGGTCGAGGAAATTCGCACCCGCCATGTCGTGCCGCGGGATCAGGTCGTGTACGTGGGAGACGGGCAATCGGACATTCCCGTCATGTTGCACGTGAATCGCGGCGATGGCTTCACGATCGCCGCGTCGGAGGCGCGGGAAGTCGCGCACATCGCGAAGCGCACGGTGATCAGCGACGACGCCCTGAGCGTGCTCGTGCCCGTGCTCGAGGAGATCGCCGGATTCGGACCGAGCCAGATCCGCGCGCTCTTTGAAGATCACGGCCTCGTGATTCAGGAGTGGGACCGCGTCCGCACGGATTGGCTCACGATCCGCGATGGCGCGGGCGACGGCGTGATTCGGCTGGACCTCGCTACAGGGACTTGATCGCGCCGAGAAACCGCTGCGGGTCCGGAGTGAATCCCGGGAAGATGGGTGAGAGATCTCCGGCACCCAGGTGGCGGGCGAGTACCTCGCCAAACAAATCGCGGAAGTCGGTCGTGACGGCGACGTCGCGCCCCTCGAACCGCTGCTCGACGCTCAGTCCGGGCCAGCGCCCCAGCACACGGCCGCCGTTCACCGGTCCGCCCATCACGAGCATGGCCGTCGCGTGGCCGTGATCGGTGCCGCTATTGCCGTTCTCCCGAATCGTCCGCCCGAACTCCGACATCGTGAGCACCACGACGCGGCTCATCCGATCGCCGAGGTCGCGGCTGAACGCTGAGAGCGCGAGTGCAAGCTCGCGCAGACGGGCAGCGAGCTGGCCCTCGTTCGAGCCCTGATTCACGTGCGTGTCCCAGCCCGTACAATCGGCGAACGCGATCTCCAGTCCGACATCCGCTTTAATCAGCTGCGCGATCTGGAGCAGCGTGCGCCCGAGGCGACCTTGCGGGTAGTCGGCACCCGCCGCCGGCCGGTAGTGGGTAGGGTCGGCCCGTTTGAGCATCTGGATCGCATCGAAGCCTTCCCGTGAGGAAGAAGCGAGCAGGCCGGTTCCTGCACCCTCATACAACTCTTCAAACGCCCGTGTCAGCCGATCGCGCGCGGCTTCTTGCGGAACACGTAGCCCGAAGGCTTGGAGATCGTCGATCGCCAGAGACGGCGCGCTGCCCGCGAGGATGCGCGGCAGCTGCGGCCCGAAAGCCACCGCGCGGAACGGCGTATCAGCGTGTTCGCGGTCATGCGCGCAGTAGCGGTTGGCCCAGCCGTCGCCAGTAGACTTCACGCCAGGCGTGCCCGTTTCCATGTAGTCCTGCGCGTCGAAGTGGCTGCGTGTCGAATCGGGTGAGCCGACGGCATGAATCGCGGCGAGGCTCTTGTTGTCCCACAGCTCTTTCAGGGGCGCGAGACTTGGATGCAGGCCGAAGTGCCCGTCGAGATCGACGACCGTGTTCTGAGGCACGGCGATGCGCGGCCGCTCCTCGTAGTAGAGCGGGTCGCCGTGCGGAACGATCATGTTCAGACCATCGACCGCGCCGCGCTGGAACAGGCAGACGAGAACCGGATGGTCGGATGGAACGATGGAAGGATGGAATGTCGAAAATGCGGCTCGAGCCAGGAATAGCGGCTCGAGTCCGAGGCTGAACAGAGCCAGACCACCGGATTTGACGAAGAGGCGTCGAGAGATCATCGCGTTTCCTTCCATCATTCCATCGTTTTCACGTTTCACTGCTTTTGAAAGTCCGGCCCGCCGATCGCCAAGCCAACCGCGAGCGCGCGTGCTTGCAAGGGATCGGCAACATCCGTGAGTTGCTTGAGAATGACGATTCTCGTGTGGGCGGACATCGTGCCGCCAAGGATGCGCTTATCGACCATGTCGACGAGCTGTGAATGATCGGTGGTGGCGGGGATGACGGCATCGAGATTCCCATCGATGCCGGGCAAATGCCCCCCCGCCAGGGCGACGGCGGCGTTCATGCGCGCCAGCAGCGCACCGCTGTTCACCCAATGGGCTTCCGTTTCACCGTAGCCGGTTGGTGCGGGTTGTTGATACAACGGTTCGCCGAGCCGGGCGACGACCTGGGCGAGCCTGGGAGTGGTGTCGGGGTCCGCCGAAACTGCTCGGACCGCGCTCACGACGAACTCAAACGGCGTCTTGACCTTCGAGCGGACCACCTGTGGAGCCCAGAAATCGGGCGACGTGACGATCGCGCGCAAGACGGCGCGAATATCGCCGCGCGTTTTCTGCCAGGCCGCGACTGCGGCGTCGACGCAGCCGTCGGGTGGCTCGTCCGCGACGAAACGGGCACACAACTTCGCGCTCACGTGATGCATCGTGGCGTGCTGCATTGCGAGGAACTTGAGGAGCCGCACGCCCTCGTCCTTTCCGTCTTCCTGGAAGGTGAGGCCGAAGACGTGCTTGGTGCCCTGATCGTGAGCCCAGTCGCGGAACACGAATCCCGCGCCGCGTTCCGGGGGCTCGATGCTCCAACCGGTGAAAATGCGCGCGACTTCGATGACGTCCTGTTGCGTGTATCCGCCGTCGACGCCGAGGGTGTGCAGCTCGAGGAGTTCGCGCGCGTAGTTCTCGTTGATGCCCGTCTGCTGGCGCCGCCGCCGATCTTCCGGCATTTCGTTCATCCCAAACCGCCGCCGTCCGAAGAACGGAGAGAACGGGCGGAACGGGCGAGGTGGTGTGGAACCCGGGGCCACACTCTGCGCATTGTCGAGGTAGAACAGCATCGCGGGGCTTTCCGCCGTCGCGATGAGCAGGTCCTCGAAGCGGCCGAGCACGCGCGGCCGGATGGTTTGCTCGATGTATGAAGGCAACAGGAACCGGTCGGCGCCTTTGCCGACAAAGACGTTGAAATGATTGGTCCAGAAATCCACCATGACTTCACGCAGCTGGCGCTCGGACAGCGCGGCGCGGACAACGGCAAGTTGCTGCAGCTCGCCGTCGAGCTGCCGAAACTCTCTCATCGGCTTTGGGAGGTTGTCGGGACGCACCGTGTCCGCCGCCGCTCCCAGCTCGCGCTGCATGCGTTGCCGCTCGCGCTGCACGTCCCGGAAACGCTCGGCGAGGTCCTCGCGATGGTAATCGAGGATCTTGAAGTCGTGCTCGCGCCGTTCCAGCGCCTTGTCATCGATCCCATCGGGATCGAGTTGCCGGTCGATCCAGCGCATCACGCCAAGGCGCGCCACGCTATCCACCTCGCCGGGACGGGGTCCGTAGGCGAGACGGTTCAGGGCATGCAAAGCGGAGTCGCGCGCCGTCATCGCCGCAGCCGGTGGGGCGGGGGGGGCGGGCGGCGGCATCTGCGCGGCGAGCGACGTCGCCAGGGTCAACGTGGTGATGATCGAAAGAGGAATTCGCATCCGCCTATACTGACGGTTGTCTCAATGCGAAGTTAATGAATATGGCTCGATCCACGCGTCCATCCCGCTCCCGCGCTCGTCGCGGATTGAAGCCCGATGAGGGACCGCCGCCGACCTGGAGCGAACGGCTTGCGGCACTGAAGCACGTTCCCCCGCTCATCCGCCTGGTTTTCCAGACACATCGGGGCTATACGGCGGCGATTCTCGCGCTGCGCGTCGTCCGGTCGTTCATCCCCGTCGCGGTCCTGTGGATCGGGAAGCTCATCATCGATGGCGTCATTGCGGGCATGGCGGCTGCGCACGCCGGACGCACACCCGACTGGTGGCATCTCGCGACGCTGGTTGCGCTGGAGTTGGGCATTGCCGTCGTGGGCGAGGGACTCGCGCGCCTTTCGTCATTGCTCGAGAGCCTGCTCGGCGACCTCTTCGCGAACCGTCTCAGCGTCCGGTTGATGGAGCACGCCGCGACGCTCGACCTGGCGCAGTTCGAGGACGCCGAGATCTACGATCACCTGGAGCGCGCGCGTCGCCAGACGACCGGGCGCATCGGCCTGTTCACGCTACTGCTCGGGACGGCGCAGGATCTCATCACGCTGGCCTCGTTGGCCGGCGTGCTGCTGGTTCAGCTGCCCTGGTTGTTGCTCCTCCTCACGATCGCCGTGCTGCCGGCATTCCTCGGGGAAGCTCACTTCGCATCGCTGGGCTATTCGCTGCTGTTCTCATGGACGCCGGAACGACGCTTGCTCGACTACCTGCGTTACATGGGCGCGTCTGACGAGTCCGCGAAGGAAGTGAAGCTCTTCGGGCTGTCGGACTTCCTGGTGGGTCGGTATGCGGATCTCTCGGACAAGTTCTATCAAGAGAACAAAAAGCTGGCCGTGCGGCGCAACATCGTCTCCACGCTGCTCGTAACGATCGGGACACTGGGCTACTACGGCGCCTACGCCGTGATCATCTATCGCACGGTGCTCGGCGTCTTCTCGATCGGTACGCTGACGTTCCTGGCGGGCTCTTTCCGTCAGAGCCGTGATCTGATTCAGCGGGTGCTGCTTGCCTTGTCACAGATCTACGAGCAGAGCCTCTACCTGAGCGATCTGTTCACGTTCTTCGACGTGCGTCCGACGGTCGTGTCGCAGCCCGGCGCCCGAGCGGTACCGCGTCCGATCCGGACAGGATTCCAATTCGAGAACGTCGGGTTCCGCTATCCCGGCTCGCAACGGTGGGCGGTGCGGCATCTCTCGTTTACGTTCGAGCCGCACGAACGCATCGCATTGGTCGGAGAGAATGGGGCGGGGAAGACGACGCTCGTGAAGCTGCTTGCGCGCCTCTACGATCCTGACGAGGGCCGCATCCTGCTCGACGGGGTCGACCTGCGCGAATATGACCTCGACAGTCTTCGCAAGAATATCGGAATCATCTTCCAGGATTTCGTCCGCTACGACTTCATCCTCCGGGAAAACATCGGCGTGAGCCAGGTCGAGGCGCTGGACGACGACGCGCGGATCCGCGAGGCGGCGCGCCGCAGTCTCGCGGATTCGGTCGCGCAGCGCGTGCCGCAAGGCTTCGACCAGATGTTGGGCCGGCGGTTCGACAATGGCGTGGAGCTATCCGGCGGCGAATGGCAGAAGGTCGCGCTGGCGCGCGCGTACATGCGCGATGCGCAGGTGCTGATCCTGGACGAGCCGACCGCCGCGCTCGATGCCCGCGCCGAGTACGAGGTGTTCCTGCGCTTTGCCGAGCTGACGAAGGGTCGGATGGCGGTGCTGATCTCCCACCGCTTTTCCACGGTGCGGATGGCTGACCGCATTCTGGTGTTGAAGGGAGGCGAGCTCGTCGACGATGGCACGCACGAGGAGCTGCTTGCGCGCGGCGGCCTCTACGCGGAGCTGTTCAGCTTGCAAGCCGCCGGCTACCGCTGACGAGCTTAGCCTCGGCGCCGGCTGCGGCGGTGAGATCGCGCGGGCCGATCTGGACTCCGACTTTGCCGAGAAACTCACTCGGCGGCGTGCCGCCGGCAAAGACCCAGACGTAATCGTTCGGAATCTCTTTCGTCGTTCCTGCAACGTCGAGCCGCACCGCCTTGGGTAGAATCTCGACCGGTTGCGAGTTGAAGACCACCTGCGGCTTCCCACTCTTGGCGCCGTCCGCGATGCGCTGCGCGTTGCGCTCCTTGATGCGGCTGAACTCCTCGCGCCGGTAGGACAGTGTGACTTTGTTACCGCGTTGGTGCGCGAGGCCGAGGGCGGCCTCGACCGCGCTGTCGCCGCCGCCAACAACCAGAATGTGCGCGTCGGTGTACGCTTCGGCCTCGATCAGTCCATACATGACTTTGGGCAGCTCTTCACCGGGGATGCCGAGCTTGCGTGGCGTGCCGCGGCGGCCGAGCGCGAGAATCACGGTCCAGGCGCGATAGCGCGCCTTATTCGTCTCGATTACGAACGCGCCGTCCGGGTCCTTCTGAATGGTTTCGACTTTCTCGCAGGTGTTGACCGTGAGGCCCGCTTGCTTGTGGATCTTCTGCCAGAAGCGGAGGATCTCCTCCTTGGAGATCTGCAGCTTGTTGAACTTGCCGTGCATCGGGAATTCCACGGGGCTCGTCAGGACGAGCTTCTGGCGCGGATACTTCGCGACGGTGCCGCCGAATTCATCTTGTTCCAGCGTGACGTAGCTGAGCTCGCGCTCGATGGCGCGGAGTGACGCGCTGATGCCGGCCGGTCCCGCGCCCACGATGCAGACATCCCGCACGCTGGCCAGCGTGCGGCCCCGCTTGATGCCGAGCAAACGGCTCGCGATAATGTCCACGCACTCCCTTCCTTCATTGACTGCGTTCTTGATGAGTGCGAGGCCGCCGAGCTCGCCTGCAACGAAGCCTGGTATCTCCTGGTTTCAGCGAGTGCGGAGCGCAGCACGACCGAACGAACCAGTCAGATATACAGCGGCTTCAGCGTGCGCTTCTAGGGCGCCGGCCGCGCATTGCCGCCGTCGGCCACGAATTTCCAGCTCCCATCTGATTGTCGCTTCCAGATCGTCAGGTACTTGCTGTAGTGCTTGACGCTGGCGATGCGCGCTTCCCCCACCGTACAGCCGAGATCTCCTGACCGCGCGATCTCCGCCGCTACTGGCCACCATTCCAGCACGGCGCCTGCCGGAAAGCCGTCAAATCCCGCGGCGATCGCATCCCGGCCTTCGCTCATTTGCGCCCCCCCGCCAAATGCCACGGCATCAGCGCTTGCGAAGGCGAGGAACGCGGCCTTCCCTCCTTGCGACACCGACATTGCCGCGAACGCTGAGTCTGCCAGCAATAGCTCGGCGGGGTCGGCGCGCCCGCCAAACGTTTCGTCGTGCGCCGCTCTACGTGGCACCGGTAAGGGAACGGAATCGGGCATGGGGACAGGCTTGCTTCGAACGTAGGCCGAGATTCGCCAGCCTTCCGAAAGCTTCCGCCAGCAGGCGAGGTACTTGCCGCGCTCACCGGTTGAGCGCGTCCAACCGGTTGAGCGCGTCCAACCGTAGGTATAGCCCAACGTGCCGTCACTCGACACGTCGGCGTATGCCGGTGTCCGTACGACGTTCCGCATGGACGTGTCGCCGGCAAGGAAGGCGCTGATGTTCCTCGCGCCGCGCATCAGCGGCGCGCCAGGATGCAGGTACGCGGCGCTGTCGGTGAAGGCGGCGGAGATAATCGCGAGCGCGCGATCGGCGGCGAGCAACGCGTTGCGATCGGATGTTCGGTCCGCGGTTGCCGCCAACAAGAAGAGCACAATCACATAGCGCATAGGAGCCTCCAGCACACAATCTCGCGGAAACCGATGCCTGTCCTAGGGGGACCGTGTCATCGCCAGGTGAATTTCACACACTTCTGACCGGTCCGCCGCTGCGGTTCCGGTAGGATGCTACAATGAACCTCATGAAGCGCGGCCTCATGATTTTCGCCGCCTGGACGGCCGTTGCGCTGCTCTTCTCCATCCAGATGCACTACCAGACGAGCAGCAGCAGCGAGCCGCGGACATGGAGCTGGGTCCTCGCTTGGCAGCTCACCGGATGGTGGAGCTGGGCCGTTTTTACCGCACCCGTCTGGGCATTCTCGGCCTGGGCTGTGCGGATTCGGCGCCCAGCGCAGTTGCTCGCCGCGCATTTGCCCATGGCGATCGCGACTGCGGTGTTGTGCGCGGCATTAGAAGGCGGAGCGAAATGGGCACTCGGCCTGTATCGCACGCCGCACACGCTCCTCAGCGGCATGGGTGACGCGGTGGCGATGTACTGGACGTTCAACCTGCTCGTGTACGCGATGGTGGCGGGACTGTATCACGCCTGGCGCGCCGAGCGGCTCGAGATGCAGCTCGTACAGGCGCGGCTCGACGCGCTCGTCGGCCAGCTCCAGCCGCACTTCCTCTTCAATACGCTGCACACGATTTCGGCGTTCGTGCTCGAGGATCCCAAGCAGGCGAACCGCATGATCGCGCGGCTCTCGGAGCTGCTGCGTCAATCGTTCAATACCGAACGCGGACCGCTCGTCACACTCGAAGAGGAGCTCGAGCTGCTCGACCATTACGTCGCGATTCAGGAAGCGCGCTTCGGCGACCGGTTGCGTGTGACGTTCCGCGTCGATCCGCGCGCATCGGCGGCCATGGTGCCGACGCTCCTGCTCCAGCCGCTGGTCGAGAACGCGATCCGGCACGGCGCGGTCCCCAACGGCGGCGTGGCCGAAGTGGAGATTGCCGCCACGCGCGTCGGCGAGAGCGTGCATCTCGAGGTTCGCGACAACGGACCAGGGATCGTCGCCTCCAACGGCCGGAGCGGTCTGGGACTGACGAACACGCGCGCCCGGCTGGTCGAGCTGTACGGTGCGAGTCATCGGTTCGATTTGACGAACGCACCGTCACCCGGTCGCGGCGCGGTGGCAACCATCGAGATTCCGTTTACCGATCATGCGCGCGATCATTGTTGACGACGAAGCGCCGGCGAGACGGCGGTTGCGCGGCGTGCTGCAGCAAATCCCGGCCGTCACACGCATCGACGAGTGCGCCAATGGCCACGACGCCGCGCTGCTGCTCAAGCGCGGCGCCCCCGATCTGGTATTTCTGGACATCCAGATGCCCGACCTCGACGGGTTTGCCGTCGCCGCCGCGGCCAGTGAGGAACGGCCGCCGGCAATCGTGTTCGTCACGGCGTACGACGAGCACGCGGTCCACGCCTTCGAAATCCAGGCCTTCGACTATCTCCTGAAGCCGTTCGATGACGAGCGCGTGATCGCGACCGTCAACCGGGCCGCCGAATTTCTGGAGTGGATCCGGCGTGAAGGAGGCAGCGACGCGGCGTTTCAGGGCTTCGGCGACGTGACCGTGGACTTCGCGAAGCACCTCGTCCGGCGGGGCGGGCGACCCGCGGAGCTGCGGCCCAAGGAATACGCGCTGCTTGTCGCGCTACTCAAGCGCGGCGGACGCGTCGCCAGCCGGCTCGAGCTGTTACGAGAAGTGTGGGGCTATGCCGAAGACGTCATGAGCCGCACCGTCGACACCCACGTCGCGATGTTGCGGCGCAAGCTGGAGTCGGACCCCGCCCACCCGCGCCATATCGTCACGGTGCGGACATTCGGCTATCGCATTGAGCGCTAGCGGAAGAGCAACTGATCGGCGATCCGCTCGGCGATTGCCTCGGGCTCACCGCTGGACCGATTGGTGAGGATCACGATCGTCAGACGCCGGTTCGGATAGCGCTGGATCGCGTTTCGGAAGCCGCTGGTCTCACCCGTATGGCGCCACCGCTTCTCGCCACGATAGCTATCGACAAACCACCCGAATCCGTATTCAGTCGTCGCGCCGGCGGGCAGCACCGGCGGCGTGGTGGCGAGCGCGAGCGTCGTTGAGTCGACGAGGCCTGCCGTCGATAGCGCGTGATCCCATCGTGCCATGTCGTCGACATTCGTGTAGATGCCGCCGTCGCCCAATGTCGCGCTGGTGACGCTCTGATCCGTTTGTGTGAACGTGCCGCCGCTGGGCGAATACCCGTACGCGCGTTGAGGGACCGTGTCCTTGCCCTCGACGTGCGCCACCGTCGCGTTCATTCCCAACGGCTCGAAGATTCGCCTTCGCATGAAGTCGGGGTACGGCATTCCCGAAACGCGCGCGACGATCATCCCGAGCAGCACGTAGCCGGAGTTGCTGTAACGATAGGCGCTGCCCGGCGGGAAATAGAGAGAGTCCTTCGCCGCGACGAGCCCCAGCACGTCGCGATCATCGAGCTGCGCGGTGCGCGTCGGAAGAATGAGGTCTTCGTAATCCCAGATTCCCGATGTGTGGTTCAGGAAGTGACGGGTGGTGATGGCGCGCGTGGCAGGCGGCAGCTCCGGAAAAATCTCCGACACCGGCTGGTCGTAGCGAAGCTTGCCGTCCCTGACCAGCAGCATGATGGCCATGGCCGTGAACTGCTTCGAGAGCGATGCGAGTCGGAAGTCGGTCGTGGGCGCGGCCGGTGTGCGATGCTCCAGGTCGGCGAGGCCGTAGGCACGGCGCAGAGCTACCTGGTCGTCCATGATGACGATGACGCCCGCGCCCGGCACGTTGCCGGTGTAGGCACGGAACAGAGAATCGACGGCGCGCGGGTCGATGTTAGCCACGCGCCTGGCGCCTGCGGTAGCGCAGCTCGCGCATAACGCGAGCGTCAAGACTTCGTGGATGCGTACCAGGCGTTCCAGGTCTCCTGTGCGGCGCCGATGGTGAGCTGGTTCTGGTTGCGGACGAGCGGCATGCGCAACAGCAACGGCTCCAGGCTGAGCTTCTCGAGCCAGCGCTCCTCGCTGAGTGTCGCCGAGCGGAGGCCGAGCTCGCCGAAGCGGCGCGAATCACGATCGATCAGCGCGGCCACGCCGAATTTCTGTGCGAAGCGGCGCAATTCCCCGACTGCGGCGGCGCGCTCATTCAGGTCTACAAAGTGCACCTTGATGCGCCGTTCCGCGAAGAACCGCAACGCGGCGCGCGTGTCCGCGCTCCTTCGGACGCCAAACACCTGAACCTCCATCGGAGCGGTAATATATTCCCCGCTCCCATGACACCCAGAGCCAAAGTTGTGGCGGCCGCCGTCCTGTTCTCGACGGGCGGCGCGGCCATCAAGTGGTGCGGCTTCGCCGCGTGGCAGCTGGCCGCATTTCGGGCCGCGTTCGCGCTGATCGCTATCCTCACCCTGCTGCCCGACGCGCGCCGCGCCTGGACGTGGCGTACCGTCATCGTCGGGTTCGCTTATGCCGCGACGACGCTGCTCTACGTGCAGGCGAACAAACACACGACCGCCGCGAGCGCGATCTTTTTGCAGTCGACGAGCCCGCTCTTCATTCTGCTGCTCGCGCCGGTGCTCCTCGGCGAACACGCCACGCGGCGCGACATCGTCCAGATGGCGGCGATGGCCGCTGGGCTGGGCCTGTTTTTTCTCGGCTCCGACCGCCCGTCGACGACCGCGCCCAATCCGGCGCTGGGAAACAGACTGGCCGCGATCTGCGCGGTGACGTGGGCGTTGACCGTGATCGGGTATCGCTGGCTCGCGGCACGGGGCGCCTCGGTGGCCGGCGCGGTGGCATGTGGCAACCTGATGGCCAGTCTGTTCGCTCTCGTCATGGCGCAGCCGCTGGTCGCGGGCCGCCCGGTTGATTGGGCCGTCGTCGCGTTTCTCGGGATCTTTCAGCTGGGCATTCCGTATCTGTTCCTCTCGAGCGCGGTGCCACGATTGCGCGCGCTCGAAGTCGCGCTCTTCCTCTTAATTGAGCCGGTGCTGAATCCCATCTGGGCGTGGCTCGTTCACGGAGAACGGCCAGGTCCGGCCACGCTGATCGGCGGAGCGTTGATTCTGGGGGCCACCGCTATTCGCACCGTCGTCGACGCACGTTTCCCGCGGCAGATTGAATCGAGCGCGCATGCCTGAGCAGACATCCAGTCCCGCATCCCGTGCCCGTATCGGCGTCATCTTCTTTACGGTCCTGATCGACCTCATCGGATTCGGAATTGTTTTGCCGATCCTCCCCTATTACGCGCAACGCTTCGGCGCGGCCGGCCTGGGCTACGGCGCCATAATCGGAATCTTCTCGCTGATGCAGTTCGTCGCGACGGCATTGCTCGGCAAACTCTCCGACCGCATCGGCCGGAGGCCGGTGCTGCTGACCACGATGCTCGTCAACGCGGTCGGTTACACGCTCTTCGCGTTCGCGGGATCGTACTGGGTGCTGTTCCTCTCGCGCGTGGTGTCGGGATTTGCCGGCGGCAACATCTCCGCGGCCCAGGCGTACATCGCGGACATCACGTCGCCGGCAGAACGGTCCCGCGGCATGGGCATCGTCGGTGCGGCGTTCGGAATCGGATTCAGCATCGGCCCGGCGATCGGCGGATTCTCGGCCCACTACCTCGGCCCCATGGCGCCGGGGCTGGTCGCGGTCGGCCTCTCGCTCGCGAATTTCGTGTCGGCGTATTTCATCCTGCCGGAATCGTTGGCGCACGAGCATCGGGTGCGGCGCTCGCTCTTTGATCTCGGCCACATTGGCGAGGCGATCTCCCGCCCTCGACTTCGCCCGCTGCTGGCGGTTTGGGCACTGGTGCCGTTCGCGTTCGCCGGGTACACGGTTGTGCTGCCGCTGCACGCGAGCCGGGTGCTGGGTTGGCGGGAGCGAGAGCTCGCGATCCTCTTCACGATCATCGGAGTCACCGCGGCGGCTGTGCAGGGCTACTTCTTTGGAAAAATCGTGCGCTGGTCCGGCGAGCGCGCACTCGTCATTACCGGAACCTTCGGGATGGCGCTGTCGATCGCCGTCGTTCCGTTGCTGCCGACATCCGCGCTCCTCTACGCGTGGACGTTCGTGCTGGCGCTATCGAACAGCGTATTCTCCCCCGCGGCGACGGGCCTAGTGTCTGTGTACGCGGAGCGCAATGAGCAGGGCACGGTACTCGGAGCGGCACAGGCGATCGGGGCGCTGGGCCGAACGGCGGGTCCGCCCGTCATCGGAACGGTGTATGACGTTGTGAACGGAAACACGTCGTTCGCGCTTGCAGGCGTGGTAATGGTGCTCGCCGGTCTCGCCGCGCTCCGACTCGCGCCCGTCGCTCACGGTGAGCCGCGTCACGCTCCGACGGGTCCTCCCACGCCGTCAACTCCTCTTCCGCCCGAACCTTAACGCGGTCTAGACTTCAGCGTCACACGGCCAGACTTCTTCTCCGGAGCACGCTGATGTACAAACGTCTAACCGTCGCCGTCGCCGCACTCCTTTTCGTGGCGGCGTGCAATCAGGATCCCACGAGCACCACCGCGAACGAGCTGGCGCTCGCGCAGAACGCGCAGGTCATCACCGACAACGTCGTGGCGTCGCCGGCGTCCGAGAACAACGGCATGTCGTGCGAAGGCTTGTTCAGACGACTGCTCGACACGCTGCGTACCACCAACAATGCCACCGCCCTTGCCGACCTTGCCAAGGCTCGCGCCTATCGTGATTCGGCGTTCATGGCGCGGGAAGCAGGCGACACGGCGAAGGCCCGCAGTTATCGCCAGCTCGCATTCCGGTCGGTGCTCGCGGCCGTGATCGTGCTGTTCCCGGATGCGCCCGCGCGGACCGGTGCCGCGGCCGATACCGCGATCGCGCGCATCGAGAGATTCCTGGGCGACAAGGATGCGCCACGGATCAGATCCCTGCTGGCACACGTGAAAGACTTGAGGACGCAGGCGAATGCCGCGCTCGCCTCGGGAGACAGTGTCACGGCCCTCGCGCTGAATCTGCGAAGTATTCAGATCTTGCACAGGCTGGTGGAGCACGTGAGGGAAGAGCATCGCGATCATGACGATGTGGCTGATCATGAAATGGAAGACGCAGAACCGTAGGACCTGCAACGGCTAGGCTACAGACGCACCGCGGGTTCTTGGGTAACGGGGGTCGGGACAAACTGTCCTGATCCCCGTTTCCTGTTTCACCGCGGCGCGTCTGTGCATCTAGTCGTTGCATGTCCTAGCCACGAATTTCACCGCTTGTCATATTCCGGGTCCCCCCGCAGGAGGTGATAGATGCGTGTGTATAAGACTCCGGAGATCCGCAATGTGGCCGTCGTGGGCCACGGCGCGAGCGGCAAGACCTCCCTGGTCGATGCCCTGGCGTTCGTGGCCGGAACGAGCAAACGACATGGGTCCGTAAAGGACGGCACGGCCCTCACCGATTACACCGCAGACGAAATCGAACGCAAATACTCCATCAATCTCGCCATCGCGGTCGCCGAGTGGATGGACACGAAGGTCAACCTGATCGACACCCCCGGATATCTCGACTTCACCGGCGACGCGCTCGCAGGCGTCTACGCCGCGGACTCCGCGGTGGTGGTGCTGTCCGCGACCGCCGGCGTCGAAGTGGGGACCGAGAAAGTCTGGGACTATTGCGAGCGCCGCTCGCTGCCCCGGTTGTTCTTCGTCTCCCTGATGGACAAGGAGCACGCCAACTTCGAGCGCGTCTTCACGCAGATCAAAGAGCAGCTCACCCCCAAAGTGATCCCGGTGGAGATCCCCGTCGGCGAAGGCCTCGAATTTCATGGGATCATCAATCTCTTCTCGAAGAGGGCGCACCTCTATAAGAAGGGCACGAAGGCCGGCGAATACGACGAAGTCGACGTCCCGGACGAGTACCAGGATCGTTTCGAGAAGTACTCGCAGGAGCTGATCGAGAGCATCGCCGCAACCGACGACACGCTGCTCGAGCGTTACCTCGGCGGCGAAGAGATCGGACGCGACGAAGCGATCGCCGCCATGAAGTCCGGCATGGCGCGCGGCGAGCTCTTCCCGTTGTTCTGCGGCGCCGCCGAGCTCACCTATGGCACCCGCGCGCTGCTCACGAAGATCGTCGAGCTGTGTCCTGCGCCGACTGAGCGGCCGCCGGTCGAGGCGCAGAAATGGGGCAGCGCGGAACGCCTGACGCTGAAGGCAGACGACGCCGGTCCGCTGGCGGCGCAGGTCTTCAAGACGGTCTCTGAGCCGCACGTCGGTGACGTCACGCTGTTCCGCATTTACTCAGGCGCGGTCAAGAACGGACAGGACATCTGGAATGCACCGCGGGAGGTCGCGGAGAAACTGAACCACCTCTGCGTCGCGATCGGCAAGGAGCGCATCGAGGTTCCGGAGCTGCATTCCGGCGACATCGGCGTCGTCGCGAAGCTGCGCGATACGCATACCAACGACACACTGTCGAGCAAGGACAAAGGTCTCGTCCTGCCGAAGATTCCGTTCCCGGAGCCGGTGATTACGGTCGCGGTGGAAGTGAAACAGCGGGGAGAAGAGGACAAGCTCTCGACGGGTCTGCACAAGCTGCACGAAGAGGACCCGACGTTCCATCACGAGTACAACGGCGAGCTGGCGCAGACCCTGATCCGTGGTCTCGGCGAGCGGCATCTCGAGATCGTGGTGGGGCGTCTGGCGCGCAAGTTCGGCGTGCACGCGCAGACCGCGAAGCCCAAGGTCGCCTACCGTGAGACGTTCCGCGGCAAATCAGAGGGACAAGGGAAACACAAGAAACAGACGGGTGGCCGCGGTCAATACGGCGACTGCTGGATTCGGATCGCCCCGCTGCCGCGCGGGTCGGGCATGCAATTCGTGGACGAAATCGTCGGCGGTGTCATCCCGCGGCAGTACATCCCGGCCGTCGAGCGCGGCGTAGTCGAGGCGGCCCACAAGGGCCCTGTTGCCGGCTATCCCGTCGTGGACTTCAAGGTGGAGCTGTACGACGGCTCCTACCACGACGTCGACTCCAATGAAATGTCGTTCAAGATGGCCGGCATCCTGGCCTTTCGAAACGTGAGCCCGGCAGCGCGACCCGTGCTGCTCGAGCCGATCATGGAGGTCGAAGTCTGGACCCCCGACGAGTACCAGGGCTCCGTCATGGGCGACATCTCGTCCCGGCGCGGGCAGATCATGGGCACGGAGAAGGATGGCCGGCTGACCAAGGTGAGAGCGCTCGTCCCCGAGGCGGAGCTCGATCGCTACGCCACGACGCTGCATTCGATCACACACGGCCGCGGCACGTACAAGATGAAGTTCCACGTCTATCAGGATGCGCCGCCGGAGATCTCGGCGAAGATTACGGAAGCCCGGAAGAAGGAGCTCGAGGAAACCAGAGCCTAAATGCTCTCGCGCTGGCTGCGCCTCTGGTTTGGATTCCGCGATCCCGTCAATCGCGGGACGTATTTCCGGCACGGCGCGGGCCTGATGGCATTCAAGTACGGCGTCGATGCTCTGCTGGTGTGGACGTTCGCCGGCAGATTCTGGACTCCACTCGATTACGCGAATCCGCTGTGGAGTGCCCGCTACGAGCTGCTGCGCGGCGCTCCACCGTGGCTGGCGCCACTGATGGTGGCGATCGCGCTTCCCTTCGTATGGATCGGCGTCAGCATGACGATGCGCCGGGCGGTCGATGCCGGTGCGAGTCCGTGGACCGCGCTGATCTTCTTCGTGCCGCTGTTGAACTTCGTCCTGATGGCTGTGTTGTCCCTCGTGCCGTCGGCCTCCCGCGTCGAGTGGCCGGTTGAGCCGCCGCCCCCGGCCGTCGACGACCGGCTCAAGAGCGCGATGTTGGGCGTGGCCGCCTCGCTGGGAATCACGCTCGTCACCGTGGGCGTCGGGATCTACCTGCGCCGTAGCTATTCGACGGGACTGTTCCTCGGCGTGCCCTTCACGATCGGGTACATCAGCTCGTACATCTACAACTACAACTATCCGCGCCCTGCCGGGCAGTCGATCATGATTGCCGTCGCCAGCGTCACCATCGCGGCGGGCGCTCTCGTCGTCTTCGCCCTGGAAGGCGTCGTCTGCGTGACGATGGCACTGCCCATCGCGCTGGCTATCGCGTTCCCGGGTGCTGTCCTGGGACGGATCGTCGCCCGGCGGGGTGTGCACGGCGGCGCGGGAGCGGGAGTGGCGCTCATCGTTCCGCTCTTCATCGGCGTCGAGCCACGCGTCGAGCCGCCCGTCCACGAGGTCGTGACGGTCGTCGAAATCGCGGCGCCTCCGGAAGTCGTCTGGCGGTACGTCGTCTCATTCCCCGACCTGCCGCCACCCACCGAAGCGCTGTTCCGCGCGGGCGTCGCAGCACCGATGCGCGCGCGCATCAACGGACGCGGTATCGGAGCAATTCGCTACTGCGACTTCACAACCGGGAGCTTCGTCGAGCCGATTACCGCGTGGGAGGAGAGCCGGTTACTGGCGTTCGACATCGTTGCGCAGGCGCCGCCCATGACCGAATGGAGCCCATACCGCGATGTGAACCCACCGCACCTGGACGGGTACTTCCGTGCGACCCACGGCGAGTTCCGGCTCACGCGGCTGCCAGGCGGCCGCACACGCCTCGAGGGGCGCACGGCCTACCTCGTGGATATGTTCCCACAGCGTTATTGGACGTTGCCCGCAGGCCGCGTCGTGGCGGCGATTCACGAGCGCGTCTTGCGACACATCGCAGCCTTGGCTGAGGAGGAAGAAGCCCCGATGAGAGCAACCGTCCTCTGTACGACCCTTGCCGTCGCAGCAGCGTGCCAGCCCGTCGATCGGAAGCGCGCCTCCAAGGTTGCCGACACCGCCGCGGCGGTCGATACCGGGCGCGTCGTGCCGCCACCTCCCGCCGCGCCCGGCGCCACCCGGATGCTGACGGTGGCCGGCTTCTCCTCGCCGGAGTCGGTGCTACATGACTCGACGCAGGACATCTATTTCGTGTCCAACATCAACGGCAGCCCGACGGCGAAGGACAACAACGGCTTCATCAGCCGCGTGCGGCCCGACGCGGCGATCGAGAACCTCAAGTTCATTGAGGGTGGCCGCGCGGGCGTGACCCTCAACGCGCCGAAGGGTCTGGCGCTGCTGGGCGACACACTGTGGGTGACGGACATCGACAGGGTCCGCGCGTTCAATGCGCGGACCGGTGCGCCCGTGGACAGCGTCAGGCTCGACACCGCGGGCGCAGTCTTCTTGAACGACGTGACCGTCGCCTCGACCGGCGCGATCTACGTCACCGATACCGGCATCCGGTTCGACGACGTGGGCAACGTGCTGCATCCCGGACCCGACCGCGTATTCCGCATCGGTCCCGACCGTAAGGTGACAGTCGCCGCGCGGGGCGACAGCCTCGGCTGGCCGAACGGGATTACCGTTGACCCCGTGGGCAAACGGTTCATCATCGTCTCGTTCGGGCCGACAAAATCGGTGCTCGCGTGGAAGCCGGGGGACCGCGCGCCGCGCGTCATCGCCAAGGGCGCCGGCGGCTTCGACGGCGTTGTGGTAACCGGCACACGGATCCTGGTGTCGAGCTGGACCGATTCGACCGTGTCCGCGTACGAGACGGGCCAGGAAGTGAAGGTAATCACCGGCGTGCCGAGCCCGGCAGACATCGGCTACGACGCGAAGCGCAATCGCGTGCTGATTCCAATTCTGACGGGCAATCGTGTCGAGATTTGGCAGTTGTAAAAGCGTGGTCAGGGGGTGAGGGCCGGCTCCTGCTGCGTCAGGCAGTGTATCGTCCCGAGCCCCCAGACGAGATCCACCGCGTGAATCCCCACCACGGGCCGATCTGAGAAGCACTCGCCGAGAATTCCGAGCGCGGTTCGATCGTTGGGATCGTTGAAGGTCGGAACCAGAACGGCGGCATTCGCGATGTAGAAGTTTGCATAACTGGCGGGCAGTCGCACGCCGTCAAAGTAGAGCGGCCTGGGCATCGGCAGATCGATCACCTGGATACCCCTGCCTTGAAGCCGTTCGCGGTTTTCCGCCAGCGGTTTGTAGTTGATGTCCTTCGGATTGTCTTCGCGGCAAAGCACGACCGTTCCCGCACTCACAAAGCGACAGATGTCATCGACGTGCCCGTGCGTGTCGTCGCCGGCGATACCTTTGCCCAGCCAGATCGTGTTCGAGATCCCAAGGGTGTCGCGCAGCACCGCCTCGATGTCCTGCCGAGCGAACCCGGGGTTTCGCACCTGCACCTTCGCATCGAGCAGGCATTCTTCGGTCGTGAGCAGAGACCCGCGGCCGTTGACGTCGATGCTCCCGCCTTCGAGAACCATCTTGGCGTTGATCAGCGGAAGCTTGAACCGCTTCGCCGCCAGCTCAGGGATCCTGTCGTCCTTTTTCCAATCCTTGTACTTCGCCCACGCATTGAAGTGAAAGCGGGCGATGGCGAGCAGCGACTTCGCGCCGCCGGTGCGAACGAAGATCGGCCCGGAATCCCGGGTCCAGCCGCGGTTCGTCGGGAAGCGCAGAAAGTCGACGCGCGCGAGATCCACGCCGACCTTCTTGAGAATTCTGCCGGCCTGTGTTTGGTGGCTCGCGGAGTTGACGAGGATACGAACAGTCTCACCGGGGGCGAGATGCCGGACGATCTCGCCGTACACCCAGGGGATCGGCGGAAACTTGCCCGGCCAGTCGCTCGCGTTATGCGGCCAGGCAAGCCAGGTCGCTGCATGCCGCTCCCACTCGGCCGGCATGCGATAGAGCGGCGAATTAGTCAGTGAGGAACCGGTGCTGAATGCCGTCGTACGCGTCGGTGCGGCGGTCGCGCAGGAACGGCCAGTTGCGGCGCACTTCCTCGATGCGGGCGAGGTCGACCTCGGCGATGACGAGTTGTTCCGTCTCACCGGCCTCCGCGACCATCACACCGAAGGGATCGCAGACGAAAGAGTGTCCCCAGAACTCGATGCCGGCCCCCTGGCCATCCAGCCGCTCGAAGCCAACGCGATTCACCGCGGCGACCCAGCAGCCGTTGGCGATCGCGTGGCTGCGCTGGATCGTTTTCCAGGCATCGAGCTGCTGCGGTCCGTACTGCTCCTTCTCGGCGGGATGCCAGCCGATCGCGGTGGGATAGAGGAGGATGTTTGCGCCTTGCAGTGCCGTGAGCCGGGCGCCTTCCGGATACCACTGGTCCCAGCACACGAGCGTGCCAATCGGACCGACCTTCGTGTCGAACGCGCGAAAGCCGAGATCGCCGGGGGTGAAATAAAACTTCTCGTAGTACGCGGGATCATCCGGGATGTGCATCTTCCGATAGATGCCTTTGACCTTCCCATCGGCATCGATGACGGCCGCGGTGTTGTGGTACAAGCCGGGCGCGCGGCGCTCGAACAGTGATGCGATGACCACGACGCCGGCGTCTCGCGCGACACTGCCGAGCTTCTCGGTGCTCGGCCCGGGAACGGCTTCGGCGAGATCGAACAGCGCGTGGTCTTCGCGCTGGCCGATGTAGAGGGTGCGGAAGAGCTCCGGTAGGCAGACGAGCGCAGCGCCTTGCCGCACGGCTTCTTTGATGCGCGCCACCGCTTTGGTGAGATTCGCCTCTGGATCGGCACTCATGCTCATCTGCACGAGACCAATCTTGAACTTCGTCGGCAGGGGCGTCGTCATGACGCCTAGACTACACTGATTGGTCTCTCCGTCGCAACTTCGGCCGGCGTGACGACCGGTGGCGCGACCTTCCGGAACAGCAGGCGGTACGAGCCCCATTGCGCGAGGATCGCGCGCGCGCGTGGGCTACCGGTCTTCTGGAAATGCTCATGCAGCAGCTTGCGCAGCCGCCCATCGTCCACGGACTTGAGCTCCGTGATGGCGATCATCTCCAGATTGCAGCGCGATTCCAGAAGGCCCCGCTCGTCGAGCACGTACGCGACGCCGTTCGACATCCCTGCGCCGAAGTTCCGGCCCACGGGACCGAGCACGACCACCACGCCGCCGGTCATGTACTCGCAGCAGTGATCGCCCGCGCCTTCGACCACGGCCAGCGCGCCTGAATTGCGCACCGCGAACCGATCCCCGGCGGTTCCCGCGGCGAACAGCGAGCCGGCAGTCGCGCCGTAGAGGGCGGTATTGCCGAGCAGGACGTGTGGCGTTCCGTCCGCGGCATAGGCTGCGTCGCGGAAGGGCCGAATCACGATTTCGCCGCCGCAGAGTCCCTTACCGACGTGATCGTTCGCTTCCCCTTCGAGATGGAGCTGCATGTTCGGCAGCGTAAAGGCGCCGAAACTCTGGCCCGCGCTGCCGCTGAACCGCAGCCGCATCAGTTTGGCTGGTCCCGCGTTGCCGCGAACGCGGGCGATTTGCCCCGCGATCCGCGCGCCCACGGTGAGATGATGATTCCCGATCTTGTACGTGCCGTCGAACGCTTCACCGCGCTCGAGGATCTCCGCATCGAGCGATACCAGGCCCGGGCGATGATTGCGGTCGACCGTACGCCGGCGCGGCGCCAGCGCTTCGGCCGGCGGCGCGAGTACCGAAGACAGATCGAGCGACTGCGCGCGCGCCGTTTCGGGGCGCTCGACCCGCTGCAGTAGTTCGACGCGGCCGATCAGCTCATCGAGCCTGCGCACACCGAGCGACGCCAGGATCGCCCGCACTTGCTCGGCGATAAACGTGAAGTACGCGATCACTTGCTCCGGCGTACCCTTGAACTTCTTGCGTAAATCGGGGCGCTGGGTCGCGATGCCCGTCGGGCAGGTGTTCAGGTGACACTGCCGCGCCATGGCGCAACCCAGCGCCACCACGGTCGCCGTTCCGAAGCCGAATGCCTCGGCGCCCAGCAACGCGGCGATCACGACATCGCGGCCGGTGCGGAGGCCGCCATCCACGCGCACCTCGATCCGCTCGCGCAGACCGTTCCGCATGAGAATCGCCTGGGTCTCGGCCAGGCCCAACTCCCACGGCGAGCCGGCGTGCTTGATCGACGAGAGCGGCGAAGCGCCCGTGCCGCCGTTGTGGCCTGAGATCAAGACGTAATCGGCGTATGCCTTGGCGACGCCGGCGGCGACCGTGCCGACGCCGGCCTCCGCGACGAGCTTCACGCCGACGCGTGCCGCCGGATTCACCTGCTTGAGATCGTGGATGAGCTGTGCGAGATCCTCGATCGAGTAGATGTCGTGATGCGGCGGCGGCGAGATCAGCGGAATGCCGACCACGGCATGTCGCAACCGCGCGATCAAGTCGGTGACTTTGTGGCCGGGGAGCTGTCCGCCCTCGCCCGGCTTGGAACCCTGGGCGATCTTGATCTCGAGCTCGTCGGCGCGGACGAGATATGCCGTAGTCACGCCGAACCGTCCGGACGCGACCTGCTTGATGCGGTTGTCGGCGCGATCTCCATCGGACCGGGACGCGTATGTCTCCGGATCTTCGCCGCCTTCTCCGGAATTCGAGCGCGCATTCATGCGATTCATGGCGATCGCGAGCGTCGCATGCGCCTCAGGAGACAGCGCGCCGAGCGACATGGCGCTCGAGATGAAGCGGCGGCGAATGTCTTCGGCCGGCTCGACTTGCTCGACGGGAACCGGTGTCTGCTCGCGGAACTGGAGCAGGTCGCGAGGGCCGGCCGGAGCGCGAGCACGTACGCGGTCGGCGAATCCCTCGAACTGACCGTCCTGCAGCGCGCGAACGATGGTGGGCGACCAGCCGTGGTCCTCGCCGTCGCGGCGGTAGCGAACCCTGCCGTGATCCGGCAAGACACCGGGTGACGATCCCTCGCCGTAGGCCGCCCGATGCCGCGCCAGCACATCTTCGGCGATCTCGGTGAAGCCAATTCCCCCGATCACGGATGCGGTGCCGGTGAAGCACTTTTCGATCACCTCGACGCCGAGCCCGAGCGCCTCGAAGATCTGCGCGCCGGCGTAGGACTGGAGCGTCGAGATTCCCATTTTGGAGAGAATCTTCAGCAGGCCCTTCTCCGCTGCGCCACGGAATTTCTCGGCAGACGGCTCCTCGTCCGGTTCGCTCTTGATCGATCGCAGGGATTGCAGCGCGAGCCACGGATGCACGGCTTCCGCGCCATACCCGAACAGGGCGGCCAGGTGATGCACATCCCATGCATCGCCCGCCTCGGCGACGAGTCCCACGCGCACGCGCTGGCGTGCGTGCACGAGACGCTGATGCACGGCGCCAATCGCGAGCGGCATCGGGATCGGCGCGCGCGCGCGATCGGCGTCTCGGTCGCTCACCACGAGAATCGTCGCGCCACGCCGCACCGCGGCCACGGCGTCACGGCTCAGCCTGTCGAGCGCGCGGGCCAAACCTTCCGGACCGGCCGCTGCCTCCCACACCGCGCTCACCGTCGCGAGCTCCGAACCGGCGGCGCGCCGCACGGCGGCCATCTCCTCGGCCAGCAGAACGGGGTGCTCGACGCGGAGCAAACTGCGCCGCCCGGGACGCTGCGCGAGCAGTGAACCCCGGCGTCCCAGATACATGACGAGCGACATCACGCGCTGCTCGCGCAGCGGGTCGATCGCGGGGTTCGTGACCTGGGCGAAGCGTTGCCGCAGATAGGCGTACAGGCTCTGCGACGTACGAGACAGCGGCGGAATGGGCGTATCGTCACCCATGCTCC
>DATGVZ010000042.1:0-7070 GCA_035299765.1 Gemmatimonadales bacterium | reverse complement strand
TCGGCAATGCGGTTTCGGCGACGGAGTCCGATGAGCTGCACGCGAAATACCATATCCCGGCACCCGGACGGCCGTTGTTCGAAGCGGCGTTTGCGAACTTCTTGCCGAATACCGCGGCGAAGGTGAACACGAAGGCGCAGCGCGGCCCATTGCTCATCACCGGAGGCGGAAAGGATCACACGGTTCCGGAAGTCGTGTCGCGCGCCGCGTACAAGTTGTATCGCAAGGCGCCGAGTGTGACCGAGTATCAGGTATTTCCGGACCGCGGTCATTCGCTCACGGTCGACAGTGGCTGGAAGGAAGTCGCGAATGCGTCGCTGACGTGGCTGAAAGCGAAAGGACTCTAATTGGGTGTGTTAACCCCGGGCTGGCAGCCCGGGGTTAACCAATGCTGGAAGGGACATTGTCAGGAATTGTTAGGCGTACAGCACATGGGATGGCACCACGCATGAACATGTGGTAATTGTGTGCCATGACACTCCGCCCCGTGACTCTCTGCGTCGCTATCATTGCCGCCTCTGCCGCCCCTGCCGTCCTTGCTTCGCAGGCCCCCGGCCACTTTCCGCCCGACTCGCTGATCAACGTCAAGGTGATTCCGAAGAATACGCCCGTCATGCAAGTCATCGGCATGATGCGCAACTTCACGTTCGGCCTCGGCGTGCGCTGCCCGTTCTGTCACGTCGGACAGGAAGGCCAGCCGCTCGCCACCTTCGACTTCGCCAAGGACGAGAAGCGCACCAAACTCACGGCTCGGCAAATGATGCGCATGGCGGAAGAGGTCAATCACCGGCTCGACACGCTGCCCGAGCATGAGAAGATGACCTCGCACGTCGAGGTGACGTGCGTAACGTGCCACCGCGGTGTGAGCCGGCCGATGCCGCTCGAGCAGCTCATTCAGGAGACGGCGACGACGGCAGGCGCGGATTCGGCGAGTCGCGCCTATCGCGCGTTGCGCGAGCGCTATTACGGCCGTGCGGCGTACGATTTCGGGGAGCCGACGCTGGACGTGGCGGCGTTCCGGCTGGCGCGCGCCGGAAAATTCGCCGAGGCCTTCGCGATCCTGAAGCTGAACGAAGACCAATTCCCGACGTCGTCGAACCTGTCGACGTTCCGCGGCAACATCAGCTTGATGAAGGGCGATACCGCCGCCGCGATCGCCGCTTTTAGAGAGGCGGTGCGCCGCGACTCGACGAACGGAGAGGCGCAGGGACGGTTACGCCAGCTTACTCGACCGTAGCCTTCCTTATCTTGTCGAGCTGCGGGAACTGACGGGCGAGATACTTCTCCCCCTCGACGTTCAAGCGGTATTGATCCGGTCCGCGGCCCTGCGGTGCTGCTTCGCCATATCCGCCGTACAGCTTATCCACGACGTCCATCCCTACGACTACCTGTCCGAACGGCGCGAACCCCATGGCGTCGAGCCGGTCGTTGTTGCGGTAATTGATAAAGACCTGTGTCGTCCGCGTGCCGGGACCGGCGGTCGCGAATGTGACCGTGCCGCGCACGTTGGTGCGGCGCACGGGATCGTCGGCGATGCGCTGCTCCCGCCACGCAGCGGTCACCACCGTATCGCCATGAATGCCGAACTGCGCCATGAAGCCGGGCATCACGCGGAAAAACCGGACGCCGTTATAGAAACCGGAGCGCACCAGGTTATAGAACCGGTCGGCGCCACGCGGCGCCCAGGCGCGGTGCACTTCGATCACGAAGTCGCCCTTCGTGGTCGAGAAACGGACTCGAAAACTGTCTGGCGCTTGCGCGGAGAAGCCGGGATCGGCCGGCTTATGAAAGTCGGGGACTGCCGTCGTAGCCGACGCCGGCGCCTTGGCGGCCGGCTTCTCGCACGCCGCGACGGCGGTCACAGCGCAGATCAGGGAATAGGATAGGTGTCGCATATCGCTATGCTAGCCTGCGCCATTGGCGTTCGCTATAGTGTGCCACCATCCTCCCGAGCGTCACATGGACAACTGGATCGCCAAGCGCATTCGCGCCGTCTCCGTCCGGCGCGTGGTGACCTGGACACTTGCCCTCGCGATGGGCGTGCTGCTCGCGACGAGCGATCATCGCTACGTCGCGAATTTCCTCAGTGGCCCCTATCCACTCGCTCGCGCCGACCTCGACTCCATCCGAGATGTCACGCTGACGCCGCGTTACTACGCGCGTGTGAACGGCGAGAAAGTCATTGACACCGGGATTCGGCAGTACACGGTCCATACCAAGGACGGCGTCGAAACCAGCCGCACCGTGTCGGGGGCGTATCAGGCGCTCGTGTTGGGCAAACGCTTTCTCGTCGTGCGCACGGCCGGCGCCGGCGTGCCGGTCGCCGAGGGGAAGTTGGCGCCGTGGCCGCCCGAGCTCGAAGCGAAGCTGTTCGACAGCAAGGAAATGCAGTCGCTCCGCCGCAACTTCTATCCCTTCTATATGGACAGCGAGCCCTTCCGGCGTCCGGGGTATGTCGTCATCGTCATCGGGCTGCTGTTCCTGCTGTTGTTCGTCTGGCAGGTCGTCCCGGCCTGGCGTGCCATGCGCGATCCCGAGCGCCATCCGCTGGCGGCGCGGATCGCGGCGTGGGGCGATCCGATGGGGGTCGCGGTCGAGGCCGAGCGTGAGTTCGACAATCCATTGATGAAGGGCGGCGGCGGTTGGCGTTTCGGCAACAAGTTTCTAATCCGCGCGAAATTCTTCGGTTTCGACGTCTTGCGATTTCGCGACGTGTTATGGGGCTACAAGAAGATCACCAAGCACAGCGTGAACTTCATCCCCACGGGCAAAACGTACGAGGCGATCGTCGCCTGCTATGGTGGTACCGCGACGATTTCGGGCAAGGAAAAGAAGGTGCACGAGCTGCTCGCGTTCGTGCAGCAGCGCGCGCCGTGGGCGATCTTCGGCTACTCCGACGAGCTGTCGAAGGCGTTCAACAAGAGTCAGCAGGGGTTCGCGAGCGCCGTCGAGCAGCGTCGCGCGGAGTGGCAGGCGAAACAGGGCGCGTGAGACTCGCGGCCGCGGCGCTTGTCTTGACTACGATGGGCTGTGCGAAACACGCCCCTCGTGTCAGCTCCGTACCTCCGCCACCCGCCGCCCGCGCGCCGACAATTCCGCTCCAGCCCCGAGAACTGCCAACGGAGCCAGGGCTCCTCGGCTCCCGGCGCGGACCGGGGGGGGGTCCGCTCACGCAGGCGGAGCGGGATTCGCTGTTGCATGAGATGGCGATCCACCGCGACGCTTGGCGCGCACGCAAGATCAGGGACTACCGCCTGCTCGTCGCGGCTGGCTGTTTCTGCCCGGGCGGAGGCCAACCGGCGATTCTCGAAGTCAAAGGCGGCGTCCTGGTTGCATTGGAGGATACGACCGGCACTCCGATGGGGGCGCCGCGCGAGCCATGGTCGCTGTATACGGTAGAAGGTTTGTTCGCCGCGGTTGAAGAGAGCGTCCGCCGCGACGATGTGGTCGAGGTCTTCTACAGCGCCCGCTACGACTATCCTGCCCTAATTCGGGGCGACGCCAGCGTCCGCCAGGTCGATGACTGGTTCTGGATCAAAGCGGATCGCCTAACACCGGTGCGGCCCTAGGCACAAGGAACCGTCGTGCTCATCTGGACCAAGTGCTTGAAATAGCTCTTATTGCGCGGCGCGTTATCTTAGCTGAGCATGGCTGACAGCGGTTCGCCAAATCGTCCCTCTCGCGGCTCCGGCGCGCTCACGGTTCATCTCGCCGACGAGCTGGACGTCTATTTCAATGAAGTCGCCCACGGCCGCCCGGTCGGTTTTGTCGCATCGCCCAAATGGAAGCCGCGCACCGATGTCTATGAAACGGATAACGAGCTCATCGTCCACATGGACATCGCCGGCATGCACGCCGAGGACTTCAGCGTCGAGCTGAACGACGGCATCCTCAAGATTTCCGGCGAGCGCACCGCGCGGCAGCAGGGGAAGCGCCATTACCACTCGATGGAAGTGCAGATCGGTCCGTTCGAGCGGCGCTTCCGGTTGCCCGTCGTCGTCGATCCCGATTCGATTCGCGCGAATTACGAACACGGCTTTCTCGAGATCCGGCTCACGAAACAGCCGCCGCCGCCGGTCACGCGCGCCTCGGGCGCACTCTCCGTGCGGGTGACCTGATGGAGCGCCTCCCGGTCCTCCCGCTGGGCCAGCTCGTCGTCTATCCCCACGTCGTCCTCCCGTTGGCCCTCACCGATCCCAAGGCCGTCCAGCTCATCGATGAAGTGATCCAGGGTGAGAAGCGGGTGCTGCTCGGGGTGGTCAAATCGGTGGGCGGCATGGAACCGCTCGAGGGCGCCGTGATGAACACGCTCCCGCACCAGCTCTACGATGTCGGGACGCTCGGCACGATCGTTCGCATGCTCAAGCTCGGCGACGGCTCGGTGCGCGTGATGGTCCAAGGACTGGGGCGGGCGCGACTCACGGAAGTTGCACAGGGCGAGAAGTGGCTGATGGCGGACTGCGAGCCGCTCATCGAGAACCTGCTCGAAGACTCGCGCACCGAGGCGCTGAAGCGCACAGTCATCGCGCAATTCTCCCGCGTGATCGACATCGCGCCGTACCTCGGCGCCGAGCTGCACGAAGTGCTGGCCGGCATCACGGAAGCGGGGAAGCTCGCCGATTTCATTGCGGCGAATCTGGACTTGGCATTGCCCGCGAAAGCCGAGCTGCTGGCGATCGACGACGTGACGCGCCGGCTCGAGCGGCTCAGCGAGTTCATGGTGCAGGAGCTCCAGGTGCTCGAGGTGGGGACGCAGATCCAGGAGAAGGTAAAGAATCGGCTCGACCAGAATCAGCGCGAGTATGTGCTGCGCGAACAGCTGCAAGTCATCCGGCAGGAGCTGGGCGAAGGCGAGGGCGACGACGAGCTGGACGAGCTCGCCAAGCGGCTCGAAGAAGCGCAGCTGCCCGCCGAAGCGCGCAAAGTCGCCGAGCGCGAATTGAAACGGCTGCGGCAGATGTCGCCACAGTCGGCTGAATACCAGGTCGCGCGCACCTACCTCGACGTGTTTGCGACGCTGCCCTGGAGCCGCGTGACCCAGGACCGGCTCGACCTGAAGGCGGCGCGCGAGATTCTCGACCGCGATCACTACGACCTCAAGACGATCAAGGAGCGCATTCTCGAGTACCTGGCGGTCCGCACGCTCAATCCCGAAGCCAAAGGCTCGATTCTCTGCTTCGTGGGACCTCCGGGCGTCGGCAAGACGTCGCTCGGTCAAAGCATCGCCGAGGCGTTGGGTCGCAAGTTCACCCGCGTGTCGCTCGGCGGCGTGCGCGATGAGGCAGAGATCCGCGGTCACCGCCGCACGTACGTCGGCGCGATACCTGGGCGTATCATCCACGCGCTGCAGCGGTGCGAGAACCGCAGTCCGGTCTTGATGCTCGACGAAGTCGACAAGATGGGTGCCGACGTGCGCGGCGATCCGACCGCGGCACTGCTCGAGGTGCTCGATCCGGCCCAGAACTCGACGTTCGTCGATCACTATCTCGAGGTGCCGTTCGATTTGTCGTCCGTGATGTTCATCGCCACGGCGAACAGCATCGTGCCGATTCCCGATCCGCTCCTCGATCGCATGGAGCAGCTCACACTCGTCGGCTACACGCCGTCCGAGAAACTTCAGATCGCGAAGCGCTACCTGCTGCCGCGCCAGCTCAAGGAGACGGGACTTGGGGGCAAAGAGGAGCGAGCGCACCTGGCCGATGCCGCGCTGGAGCGACTGATCGGCGAGTACACGCGCGAGGCGGGCGTGCGGCAGCTCGAGCGCGAGATCCAGGGCGTGCTGCGGAAGGCCGCGCTCGAGGTCGTCGAAGGGAAGTCGACGACGGTGAAAATCTCGGTGAAGAATCTCGAGAAATACGCCGGCCTGCCGAAGGTGCAGAGTGAAGTTGTGGGTCGAGCGCCCGAGCTGGGTGTGGCCATCGGGCTGGCGTGGACGCCGGTCGGCGGCGACATCATGTTCATCGAGGCGATCCGCATGCCGGGCAAGGGCCAAATCACACTCACGGGCCAGCTCGGCGACGTGATGAAGGAGTCGGCGCAAGCCGCGTGGAGTCTGCTGCGCGCCCGTGCCGCGACGCTCGGCATCCCGCTGGACTTCTTCACGCAGTCGGACGTGCACCTGCACGTGCCGGCCGGCGCGGTGCCCAAAGACGGGCCCTCGGCCGGCATTACGATCGCGGCGGCGTTGGCGTCGTTGCTGACCCGGCGGCCCGCGCGCCACGATGTCGCGATGACCGGTGAGCTGACGCTGCGGGGCCGCGTCCTTCCGATCGGCGGCCTCAAAGAGAAGCTGACCGCGGCGGCGCGGGCGGGCGTCAAGTCGGTCCTGGTGCCCGAGCGCAACAAGAACGACCTGATCGATTTGCCCGAAGAGGTACGGAAGTTGCTCGACATCAAGCTCGTGGAAACGATTGACGACGTCCTGGCGTTGGCGCTGCTCGACGCGCCGATGGACGAGCGGCCCGAGCGCCGTTCCGGTGGGATCCGCGTGGTAAGTCCCCCCTCCGGCCCACCCACCCCACCGGCTCCCGGCGAGGTCCGGCGATGAGCGGCGTCGGCACGCTCGAAGCGGCATTGGCCGAGATCCGTCGCCGCGACGGCAAGTACAACGAGCGCGCATATGTCTTCGTGCTGGCCGCGCTCGAGTTCGCGCAAACCCGGCTGCCCGCGCGCCGGCACCTGACGGGCGTCGAATTGGCGTGGGCGTGCCGCGACTTCGCGCTCGAGCAGTTCGGCATGCTCGCCGCGACGGTGCTGACGCACTGGGGCATCACCAGCACCGACGACTTCGGGCAGATCGTATTCATGCTCATCGATGTCGGGCTCCTGGCGCGGCAGCCCAGCGATCGCATCGAGGACTTCGAGCGCGTCTACGATTTTGCCGAGGTCTTCAAGGCAGGGGCCGGCTATCGCTGGCCCGGAGTCTCCTCTTCGGGGTGAGCGTCCGTCCGCCCGCCGTCAGCGGGCGATTCTATCCTGCCGATCCCACCGAGCTGCGGGCCGTGGTCGCTACACTCCTCGCCGACGCGCGTCGGGCCGCCGGGCCGTCCGGCCGACCGGCCGTCGGTGTT
>DATGVZ010000041.1:0-19631 GCA_035299765.1 Gemmatimonadales bacterium | reverse complement strand
TGCGCGGAGCGGATCTCGTGGCGCAGGGCATTCGCACCGTAGCCGACGCCCTGCAGACCGTTCCGGGAGCGCACATCGTCGAGACGGGGAGCTTTGGCGGGCAGACGTCGCTGTTCATGCGCGGGGGCGAGAGCGATTACGTGAAGGTGCTGCTCGATGGTGTTCCTCTGAACGACGCGGGTGGCGGCATCGATCTCGCGCATCTGACGACCGACAACATCGACCGCATCGAGGTGGTACGCGGGCCGGTCAGTGTGTTGTACGGATCGGACGCGGTGACGGGCGTCATCCAGATCTTCACCCGGGCGGGAGAGAACGGTGGCTCGGCGCGCGCCGGTGCGGAGCTGCATGGCGGCACGTACGGCGCGGCGCAAGAAGCGCTGGACATGGAGGGCGCGACCGGCGGGGTGAGCTATTCCGCGCGCGTGTCGCGATTTTCGGCGGACGGTCTGTATCCATTCAACAACTACTACCGAAACAGCGTCGCCAGCGCGCGCCTGCAATACCATCCCGATGGGAAGACCGACGCGAGCCTGACCTATCACTACGGGGACGACATCTATCACTTCCCGACGAACGGTCAGGGGCAGCCGGTTGACTCGAATCAGCGCGCCGCGCAGCGGGGACCCATGCTCAGCCTCAGTGCCGAACGCGCACTGAGCAGCAACCTGGATGCGCGCATCGGTGCCGCGGTTCGTGAGGCGCGGCTCTTTTATAACGACGAGCATCCTCCCGCTCAAGGCTCGTTCTCGAGTAGCGACTATGTGCGTCGCGCGACCGCGAATGCGTTGCTGACCTGGCGTGCTTCAGCGGTCGCGACTGTGACGGGGGGAGTCGAATATGAGGACGAACGTCAACGCGGTACCAGTGATTTCAGCGCGTCGTTCGGTGACTTCCCCGACTCCATTCGCGTGCATCGCAACACGACCGGTTATTTCACCCAGGCGCTGATCGTCGCGGGCCGCGCAGCGCTCACGCTCGGCGGCCGGCTCGACGACAACTCGCAGTTCGGGACGCACGCCACGTATCGCGCGGGAGTCGTCTACCGGCTCGAGGAGCGCACTCGGCTGCGCATTTCCGCCGGAACCGGGTTCAAGGAACCGACCTTCTTTCAGAACTTCGCGCACGGCTTCGTTCTGGGAAATCCCAATCTCGATCCCGAGCGTTCCCGTAGCTGGGAAGGGGGCTTCGAACACCGCCGGCGGCGGACGTCGGTTTCCGTGACGTACTTCGATCAACGGTTCCGCGATTTGATCGAATACAACGCGGCGCCCCCCCCAAACCAGCCCAACTATTTCAACGTCGGCGGCGCCAGCGCGAACGGCGTGGAGGCGACCGTCGAGGCGAATGTCGCGACGTTCGTCGTCTTTTCCGTGAGCTACACGTACCTGCATACCAAGGTCTCGCAGTCAAGCGCGTCGAGCGATCCCGACGGCCTATTCGTTCCGGGGAGGTCGCTGATCCGGCGGCCCGCGCACACCGTCGCTCCGCAGCTCGCCGCGACGATCGGCGATCGGGCACGCGTAACGGTTGGCGCTCGCTGGGTGGGCTCGCGCGATGATCTCGATTTCAATCGCCCGGTCGGCCAGCGGCGGGTCACCCTGAACGCCTATAGCCGGGTCAATGTCGCCGCCGAGTACGACCTGCGTCGGATCGTGTTGACGGGCAATCTCGAGAATGCGTTCAACGACCAGGCGCAGGAGATCGCTGGGTTCCGACCGCGGGGCCGAACCGTGATGCTCGGAGGTCGCGTCACCGTTGGCCGCTGAGCGAATCGTCTCCTTACTCCCCAGCGCGACCGAAATCGTCTGTGCGCTCGGGCTCGAGGATCGGCTGGTTGGGATTTCGCATAGCTGCGACTATCCGCCGCGCGTCGCAAGCCTTCCGCGGCTGTCGCGTCCGCGCCACGACCTCGCGGGCCTCACGAGCGGGGAGATCGATACAGCGGTTCGCGCCGCGCTCCGCGATTATGGCAGCGTGTATGAGATCGATGTGGCCGCGATCGCCGCGCTTCATCCTGACCTCGTCATCACCCAGGGTATCTGCGACGTCTGCGCGGTGCCTGCGCGTCAGGCGGTCGCAGCCCTTGCTGACCTCACCCCGGCGCCCCGCGTCCTCACGCTCGACGCGCACGATCTCGCCGCGATCCTCGACGGGATCCGCGACGTGGGATGCGCGACCGGCGCGCCTACGGAGGCGGATGCGCTCGTCGCGGACATGCAGCGCCGCATGGTGAACGTCCGAGCGCGCGTCGACGGTCGCCCACGACCACGCGTGCTCGCACTCGAATGGCTCGACCCGCCGTACGTCCCAGGTCACTGGGTACCCGAGCTCATCGCGGCAGCCGGTGGAGAGCTCGTCGCGGGCATCGCGAGACGGCCCTCCTACCGCATGAGTTGGCAGGAGCTGCGCGCGCTGGATCCCGATGTGCTGCTCATCATGCCGTGCGGGTTCGGGCTCGAGGCGACGCGTCGTGAGGCGGAGCGCTACGACGACCGGGTACGCGCCGTCGCACCGCGCGCGTTCGCCGCCGGGCGCGTGCATGCGCTCGATGCATCGTCCTACTTCAGTCGTTCCGGCCCGCGCGTGGCCGATGGGGTCGAGATCGTTGCGTCGCTGCTGCACCCCCGTACGGAAGACCCTTTCCCGGAAAGACGTGCGGCTATATTCCCACAACGATAGGAATTCGTGTCACGGTATAGATCCTTCGACGTTGGAGGGACGTTTCGATGCGCCGTTGGTCACTTCTGCTAGTCCTCACCGTCGCGAGCGCCGCTGCTGCCCAAGCTCCCCGCATCACGCCCGCGGGAGATCCGTCGGTCAAGAACGACACGATTTATCGCTTGGCCGTGAATCCTGCCGATTATCCCAATGAAGAGTTCGTGTATCTCCTCGACGACGGGGTCGTGCGGTTCGAGCCGGATGGGCGAGGTAGCCGGACGTATCGACAGGTCATCCAGGTCCTGAACCAGGACGGCGCCGAGGCGTGGGGGGAACAGAGCTTCTCCTATTCGAGTGGCTCGGAACGTCTGACTGTCAACTGGATTCGCGTCCTAAAGACCAATGGCGACGTGATCAGTGCGCAGCCGGCGCACGAACAGGAATCGCTCGCACCGGTGGCATTCGAGGCGCCCGTGTACTCGGATGAGAAAGTGCGTCGCGTCACGCTCAGCGGTGTCGCGCCCGGGACGCTGGTCGATTGGAGCTACACGATCGAGCGAGTCAAACCGCTGGTGCCGGGTGACTACTACACGGGGTGGCGGGTGACCACGGGGCGGCTCACCCGCCGCTCGCGGCTGATCGTCGATGTGCCCGCGACCGTCAAACCGCGCATCACAGAAGAGAATGTGCACTTCAAGCGGCAGGAGGTCGAAGCGCACGGTCGCCACGTGTACACATGGGCAACGAAGGATGTTCAGAAGATCGAGAGCGAGCCGTTCGCCGCGAGTCCCAACACGCTGTACGTCCGTCTGGATGTGGCGGCCCCCATCGAATGGTCTGATGTCGCGCGCTGGTACGCCAATCTGTTGGCAGGAGCGGATCGCTATAAGCTGACGCCGGACCTGCAGGCGCAGCTCGGCGAGCATGTACGATCATCCAAGACGCTCGACGATTCCCTGCGAGCGGTCTATCGCTGGGTGGCGCAGGACTTCCGTTACGTGTCACTATCGCTCGGCATCGGCGGGTACTTACCGCGACTGCCCGCGCAGGTCGTGGAATCACGCTACGGTGATTGCAAAGACAAGGCGACGCTGTTCATCGCCATGGCGCGGGCCATGGGCGTGCACGCATTCCCGGTGCTTCTGAGCGCGAACGGCAATGCCGACTCCACAGTGCCGACAGTGCAGCAGTTCGATCACATGATTGCGGCCGTCGATCGACCTGCGAGGGGACGGCTGTATCTCGATTTGACGTCAGAGCTCACGCCGTACAGCGAGCTCCCCCCCGCGGAAGAGGGATCGTTTGCTCTGGTCGTCCACGACGATGGTCAATTCGAAGGCGTGGTTCTCCCGCAAGCCCCGGATTCGGTGAATCGATCAGAAGTACGAACCGTTGGCGAGCTTGCCGCGGATGGCCGGTTTGCCGGTCGCTATACCGAGATCAAGCACGGCTCTCTGCAATACGGACTGCGGCAGGCATATGCGCGCAGCTTCAGCAAGGACGACGTGCGTCAAGTGACACAGGCCTTGGCCAACGGCGTCTTCCCCGGAGCATCGGGCGATAGCCTCGCCCTGTTCGATGGGCGCGATCTTGCGGCAACGCCACTGGTCGCCGTCACGGTGCGCGATGCGCCGCTCGTGTCTGGCTCCGGATCCACGCGGATCCTGACGCTGCCGCAGTCGTTGCCCACCTTTTCATTGCTGCGGTCTGTGCCGGAGCTGGAGCGTCATCGGCCGCGTAAGTTCCCGATCGATGTCGGTGACGTCGTTGGACCGCTCGAGATCGTTGCGGAACTGCGTGTGACTCTGCCATCGGGCTGGACCGCGCAACTACCGCCAGGAATCGCCGAGACCAGCTCGTTCGGCAGCTACCGCGCCGAGTACATCCAGAGTGGTCGCGAGCTGCGCATTACGCGACGTATGAGTGGCAGACGGGGCATCGCACCGCCGGATAGTGTCGACGCACTGGTGGCCTGGCTGCGTGCCGTCTCGAAGGACAATGTGAAGTTCCTGGTGCTCGAGCCGGGGAAGTGACGCTAGTCTCTACGCCGGCGGTAGTGCTCCGCACATACCGCTACAGCGAAACCTCCAAGATTGTCCGCCTCGCGACGCGCGATTACGGCGTCCAAAGCGCGATCGCGAAGGGTGTGCTGCGCCCGCGCAGTCCCTTTGGCGCCGCGCTCGAGACACTGAGTGAAGGCGTTGCGCAGCTCTATCACAAAGAGACGCGTGAGCTCCAAACGCTTGCCGCCTTCGACGTAATCCAGTTGCGCCGCGATCTCGCGGGCGACCTCGGCCGGTTCGCCGGAGCGGAAGCGCTTTCAGAAGTGATGCTGAAGATGGCTCCTCCCGCACCGCTGGCCGCCGCGTACGAGACCTTGATCCAGGGCCTGGATGCGCTGGCTCAGGCTGCGCCACAGCAGGCCGATGCTGTCGCCGTGCGCTGGCTGTGGCTGCTCGTGGGCGTGCTCGGGTTTGCCCCGCAGCTCGAAGGCTGTGTGCGGGACGGCAACGCGATCCCTGGAGGCAGCACCGTCGCGTTCAGCGCCGCAGAGGGTGGGGTGCTGTGCGCGAGCTGTGCCGGGCCTCAGCCGCCGACAAAACTGCCACCGCGGGCATACCGCGACCTCCTCGATCTGACCGATACGCAGGCAAACCTTCCCACACTGGACGCGGCGCACGCCGCGGCCCACCGGCGCCTCGTGGCTCGCTTCATTCGTCATCACTTGGGAGAGGTGGCGCAGAACGGCAACGAGCAGCGGTCGAGCGCCATCGATATCTGGGAGCGGCGAGCGTGGATTCCCGCCGGTTCGTAGTCGGCACGGCGGGACATATCGACCACGGCAAGACGGCGCTCGTCAAGGCGCTCACCGGGGTCGACACCGATCGCTGGGAAGAAGAGAAACGGCGCGGCATCACGATCGATCTCGGATTCGCCCCCCTTCCGCTGGCAAATGGCATCCAGGCCAGCGTCGTCGACGTCCCCGGTCACGAAGGCTTCGTCAAGAACATGCTCGCGGGTGCGACCGGCATCGACGTCGCCCTCCTCGTGATTGCCGCGGACGAAGGAATCATGCCCCAAACCGAAGAGCATCTCGCGATCGTCGAGCTGCTCGGTGTGCGGCGTGGCATTCCGGTCCTCACCAAGCGCGATCTCGTCGACGCCGAATGGCTCGGGATGGTGCGTACCGAGGTGGCAGAGCGGCTGTCCCGGAGCAGAGTACGCTGGCATGCGCCGCTCGCGGTTTCTGCGCTGAGCGGAGAGGGCCTGGACGAGCTGCGTAGCGCCCTTGTCGCGATCGCGGCCGATCTCGCGGACCGACCCGTGGACGACTTGTTTCGACTGCCAATCGACCGCGTGTTTGCGCTCGCGGGCGCGGGAACGGTCGTGACCGGATCGACGTGGAGCGGAACCGTGAAGGCGGGCGCGACCGTGCGGCTGCTGCCCCTCGACCGCGAAGTGCGCGTGCGGTCTATCGAAGTTCACGGCGAGGAGACTGACCGCGCGGCTCCAGGGCGCCGTACTGCCCTCGCACTCGTGGGCGTTGCCAAGGAAGAGCTCGAGCGCGGCCATGTCGCCCTCACCGGCGCAGGATGGGCGCCTACCACCGCGCTCGACGTGGCGCTGGAGCTACTGCCCTCCGTCCGCAAGCCGCTCGCGGCGCGCACGCGCATTCGCGTTCACCTCGGCACGGCGGAGGTCCTGGCGCGTGTGGCGCAGGTTCGCTCGATCGCTCCCGGGGACAGCGGAGTCGCGCGACTTCTGCTCGAACGTCCGATCGTCGCGCGAGGACGCGATCGCTTCGTCATCCGGAGCTTTTCGCCCGTGACAACGATCGGGGGCGGCGTTGTGCTCGATCCGTTTCCGCCCCCGCGGCCCAGGGTATCGGAGCGTGGCCTGACTGCGGGACAACCGCCCAGCGAGCGGCTTGCGAGACTCGTTGAGGAAGCGGGGCTCGTAGGCGTGCGGATCGCGGACCTCCCGGTGCGTCTGGGCATTCTTCCCGCCGAAGTGCCCAGCACGATCGCTGCAGCAGGGAAGGGTGTGCTGCCGGTCGACGATATCTTGGTCGCGCGCCGCGCCGTGAGCGGAGAAGTCGAACGCCTTGGCAAGGCTGTCGCCGCACATCACGACGAGCATCCGCTCGATCCGGGATTGTCATTGCAGTCGCTGCGCGCGGCAGTGAATGCACCCGCGGCGGTGCTCGATGTGCTAATCGAGCATGGGATGAAAAAGCAGGCATTCGAGCGCACCGAAGATGGCGCGGCGGTACGGAAGCCGGGTTGGAAGGCCGCGCTGCGAGCCCGGGCTGGCGACGCGGGCGGCCGCCTGGCGCAGCGGCTTGCCGAGGCAAAGTGGCAGCTGCCGACGGTCGCCGAGTTGCAGAAGGAGCTCGGTGATCCAACGGTGCCCGCCTTGCTCGCGCATCTGGCGCGCGAGGGATCAGTCGAGCGGGTGGATCAGGAGCGATACGCCTTGAAACAGGCCCTGGACGATTTCCGCCGGGCGGTCGAAGACACGTTGCGCGAGCTCGGCGCCGCGACGCCGGCCCAGTTTCGGGACCGTCTGGGTTTGACTCGTAAGTACCTGATTCCGTTGCTCGAGTGGGCCGACCGGCGTGGCATCACGAGTCGCAAGGGAGATACCCGGGTTCTCCGTGCTTGACAGGGTGGAATGACCGTTCCTAGGTTTTCCCTGCAGCAGTGACTATCGCGCCCAGTACCTACAAGGAGAGCGGTCTAACGCATCTTTACGTCTGCCGAGGGGTGGGGGATGAAGCTGTATGGTTGGGCAGTGCTGGTGGGAGGGCTCGGTGGGGGGCTTCTCACGGCAGGGGTTGATGGCGTGCGGGGGCAAGCGGCGCCCGCTCCGCTGGTAGAGCTGAAACAGAATTATCCGAATCCTTTCAATCCGGCGACCACGATTCCGTTCATCTTGAGCGGCGATCTCTTTGCCAACGGTCACCGGCCGAAGGTTTCGCTCACCATCTATAATGTGCTCGCGCAGGTCGTCGCGGTCCCGATTCTCCAGGGCAGCGGCGAGAAGCTGACCAATCGCGAGCTGACCTGCACTCCCGTCGCTGGTGTCTGTTCCTTCACGGCGTACTGGAACGGCAACGTGCTAGACACCGACGTCGAGGCGGCGTCGGGCATCTACATTTATCAACTAGTCGTGGATGGGCGACGGTTTACCAAGAAAATGATCATTATGAAATAAGGGCGGCACAGGCGGCATGGGCGGCAACGGTTAAGTCCGTGCCGCCCTTGCCGTCTTTGCCGCCGTTGTATTGCCCTGCCTTTTCGACATCTTTCCCCGGCACACCGATTGCCTAGGGGCAGGTCATGATCCAGCCAGACAGACTGACCGTAAAGGCCGCTGAAGCCCTTCAGCAGGCCGCTTCGCTTGCGCGCGCCCGCGGCAACCCCGTCGTCAACGACGCGCATCTCTTCTATGCCCTCCTACAGCAGGACGAGGGGATTGTCGTGCCCTTGCTGCAGAAGGCGGGGCTGAATGTCACGCAGCTCCAGGCCGAGATGGAGCGCGAGATCGGGCGGTTCCCCAAGCAATCCGGTGGCGTTGAGCCGACGTTGGCGCGGGAGCTGTCGCGCGTCCTGGACCGCGCCGATGAAGAAGCGAAATCGCTCGGTGACGCCTATGTCTCGACCGAGCATCTACTGCTCGCTCTCGTCGAGGAGAAGGGCACCACGGCCCGCCAACTGTTGTCGGCGAGCGGCGTCAACCGCAAAGAGCTGCTCGCTGCCCTCGAGGGAGTGCGCGGCGCGCATCGCGTCGTGGACCAGGAGCCCGAGAGCAAGATCCAGTCGTTGCAGCGGTTCACCCGCGATCTCACCGAGCTCGCTCGCAAAGCAAAGCTCGACCCCGTCATCGGCCGTGACGAGGAGATTCGCCGAGTCATGCAGGTACTGTCTCGGCGCACCAAGAACAACCCCGTGTTGATTGGCGAGCCGGGCGTCGGCAAGACGGCGATCGTCGAAGGCCTGGCGCAGCGGATCGTCAATGGCGACGTCCCAGACTCACTCAAGAACAAGCATCTGCTCGCGCTCGACATCGGCGCGCTGGTCGCGGGCACCAAGTATCGTGGCGAGTTCGAGGAGCGGCTCAAATCCGTTCTCAAGGAACTGACGTCTGCTGAAGGGAGATACATCGTCTTCATCGACGAGCTGCACACGCTGGTCGGTGCCGGCGGCGCCGAAGGCGCGGTCGATGCTTCCAACATGCTGAAGCCCGCACTCGCGCGCGGCGAGCTGCACGTCGTTGGCGCCACGACACTCGATGAGTACCGCAAGCATATCGAGAAGGACGCGGCTCTGGAGCGGCGCTTCCAGCAGGTGTACGTCGGCGAGCCGTCGGTCGAGGACACGATCGCGATCCTGCGTGGCTTGAAAGAGCGCTACGAGGTCCACCACGGCATCCGGATCACGGACAACGCGATCGTCGCGGCGGCGACGCTGTCGCACCGCTACATCACCGACCGCTTCCTGCCCGACAAGGCGATCGATCTGATCGACGAGGCGGCGGCCCGGCTCCGCATCGCGATCGATTCTCTGCCGCAGGAAATCGACGAAGTCGAGCGCAAGATCGTGCAGCTCGAGATCGAGCGGCAGGCGCTGGCGAAGGAGAAGGACAAGGCGTCCAAGGAGCGTCGCGAGAAGATCGAGCAGGAGCTGGCCGGCCTGCGCGAGCGCTCCAACGCGATGAAAGCGCAGTGGCAGGCTGAGAAGGACGCGATTCAGAAGATCCAGGCGAAGAAGGCGGAGCTGGAGCAGCTGCGGACCGAAGCGGAGCAGGCGACGCGGCGCGGGGATCTTCAGAAAGCGGCGGAGATCAGCTACGGGCGCGTGCCCGCTGCCGAAAAGGAAATCCAGACGCTCGAGAAGCGCCTCGCGGAGATCCAGAAGAAGGGCAAGTACCTGAAGGAAGAAGTCGACGCCGAAGACATAGCCGAAATCGTCTCCAAGTGGACGGGCATCCCCGTTTCCAAGATGCTCGAGTCGGAGAAGGAACGGCTGCTCAAGCTCGAAGACGAGTTGGGCCGCCGCGTCATCGGCCAACGTGAAGCGCTGGCCGCGGTGTCGAACGCCGTGCGCCGAGCGCGCGCAGGGTTGCAGGATCCCAATCGTCCGACCGGGTCGTTCATCTTCCTTGGGCCAACCGGCGTGGGGAAGACCGAGACCGCCAAGGCGCTCGCGGAGTTCCTGTTCGACGACGAGCGTGCGCTCGTGCGGATCGACATGTCGGAGTACATGGAGAAGCATGCCGTCGCGCGGTTGATCGGCGCGCCGCCGGGGTACGTCGGGTACGAGGAGGGCGGCCAGCTCACCGAGGCGATTCGCCGTCGCCCATACTCGGTTGTGTTGTTCGATGAAATCGAGAAAGCGCATCCCGATGTCTTCAACGTCTTGCTCCAGATTCTGGACGACGGCCGCCTGACAGATTCGCAAGGTCGCACCGTCGATTTCCGCAATACCGTGCTCATCATGACGTCGAACATCGGCTCGCAGTATCTGATCGAGGCGGGGACGAGTGGCGTTGCCTGGGAGCAGGCGGAGACGAAGGTGACCGAGCTGTTGCGGCAGGCGTTCAAGCCGGAGTTTCTGAACCGGGTGGATGACATCATCATCTTCCGGCCGCTGACGCATGACGACATCGAGCGCATCGTAGACATTCAGATCAAGCGGGTGGAGCGGTTGCTCGGCGATCGGAAGATCAGGATCGAAGTCACACCTGCGGCGAAGCAGCTACTCGTCGCCGAGGGCTACGATCCCGTGTACGGTGCTCGTCCGCTCAAGCGCGCGATCCAGCGGCTCTTGCAGAATCCTCTGGCGGTAGCGGTGCTCGAGGGGCAATACGCGGAGGGCGACCGGGTCAAGGTCGACCGGGCCAAGGACGGCAATTCGCTGAGCTTCGAAAAGGCACGCGAGCCTGTGCGTGCTTAAAGGTATGGCGGCCGCGCTCGAACAAGCGCGGCGCGCCGCTGCCATCGACGAAGTCCCCATTGGCGCGGTCGTGATGCGCGGCGACGAGATCGTCGCCGAGGCGCACAACGAGACCGTCGCCCGCAGGAATCCCACATATCACGCCGAGTTTCTGGCCATCGAGCGGGCGCTCGAGGCGCTGGAGACCGATCGGCTGACTGACTGTACGCTTTACGTTACGATCGAGCCATGCGCCCAATGCGCGGGGGCGATCGTGCTGGCGAAAGTGGGGAAGCTGGTTTTCGGCGCGTACGATGAGAAGGCGGGGATGTGCGGGTCTCTAGGCGATTTGGTGCGGCATCCGCGGCTGAATCACCGGGCGGAGGTCAAGGGTGGGGTCGAGGCTGAGGCATGCGCGGCGCTGATGAAGGCTTTCTTCGCAGCTCGTCGCGCAGTACCGCAACAGCCTCGTTCATCTGATCGTCGTTGACATACGGTGCTGGCCCCAACCGTAGCACGCTTCCTCGATAGTCCGTCCAGATGTCTCGCCTCAGGAGCCTCTCTTGGACGAGCGCTGGGTTCTCGATTTCGATAGCGAAGAACCCGCCGATGTCATGGAGATGAGGAATCATTCCATTCGCCAGAATCTGAATCTGATGCTGGCTTAATTCCCGCAAGTTTTCCGGCGTGAGCTTCTGCGCTTCAAAGAAATTGAACACCGCCGCCCCGCGATAATGGCTCGTGAAATCGTACGTCGCCCCCGCAAATCGCGCCGGCCCAGGCCCGTACTCCACTCGACCGGTCGGTGCCTTCGAAAGGTCCGCGAACTCACTGAACCATCCCGTGAAGACGGGCCTGAGCTCCGTGTCGGCGGGAAACCGCAAGAAGGCGTTGCCCGGGCCGAGTTGGCAATACTTGTAGCCGCCTCCCACGACATACGCCCGCTCCAGTCCTTCCTTCTTTAAGGAGAACGGCACGACGTTGAGCGCGTGATAGGCATCGACCAACAGCTCGGCTCCCACGCGCTCGCAGGCCTCAAGTGTCGCCCTGAGACTCGGGACGATGTGCGCGTTGGTGTACAGCACCGCGGAGACGAGCACCGCCGCCGTGCGATCGTCCACGACTCGCGCCAAGCGCTCGGCGAGCGTCGCGGCGGGCAAGGCAGCGACCTTCACCACTTCCACGCCTTCCTCTGCCAATCGGTCGAGCTGGCGACGGATGGTGTGAAACTCGCCGTCCGTCGTGACCAGCCTCGGGCGCTTATGAAGGTTCAGCGCCGATAGGAACCGGACGACCAGCTCGTGCGTATTCGGTGCAAGCGCGATGCGATCGGGGGAGTCATCGAGCAGCTGCGCGAATCCACGCCGTACCTCATTGGCCTTCTCGAATGCTTTATCCCACACGTCATCTACCAATTCCGCCGCATCGAGCCAGGCCTGCTGCTGCGCTTCAAACGCGACGTCAGGCCACGCCTGGTGAGAGTGGCCCGTGAGGAGAATTCGCTCTGTGACGCGAAAGCGCGTGTAATGCTTGGCGAGCTCTTCGGGATTGATCACAGCTCTGAACGGATCGCCCAGAGATCTGGGAACGCTGGTTGATTCAGCGTCTTCATTAAGTATTCCGCGCCCGCCGACCCGCCCGTTCCTGCTTTCGTGCCGATGGTGCGCTGCACCATCTTCACATGCCGATACCGCCACTCCATGAACCCCTCATCGAGGTCCACGAGCCGCTCGGTGATTTGTGCCACCGTCGGATTCCTGCGATAGACGTCGATGAGGATCCGCTGGACCTCCGGCGACGGCTCGACCGGCAACCTCACATCACGGCTGAGCAGCGCCGCCGGCACTTTGTAGCCGTTGGCGCCGAGGTAATGCAGGAATGCATCCCACAGCGTGGGCTGTGCAAACCGCGCCTCCACGCTCTTGCGGTGCGTACTCCCCTCCGGATACCGCTCGAACGACGGCCGGCCTTTTTTGCCGAGCACGAATTCGATCTCGCGAAACTGATGGGACTGAAAGCCGCTCCCCGACTCGAGCCGATCCCGAAACGTGAGAAAGTTGAGCGGCGTCATCGTCTCGAGCACGTCGATCTGCGCGACCAGCGTCTTCAGAATCGTCAGGATGCGCTTCAGCGTTGCGGCGGCGAGCGGGGTATCGTTGGCGCGCAGCAGCTGCTGGAGATAATCGAGCTCGTGCAGCACTTCCTTGAACCACAGCTCATAGATCTGGTGGATGATGACGAACAAGGTCTCGTCATGCTCGAGTTCACCCGGCCGCGGGTGTTGGAGCGCGAGTAGCTTTTCGAGCTGCAGGTAACTCGCGTACGTGACCGCCATCAGGCAGGCCTCGGCCGGTACTGGTTCAGCGTTGCGTACGGATCGGGCCAGGGAAGGGTATAGCCCTGCTCGTAGGCCGCGTGGCGCGTCCAGTACGGATCCCACAAGTGCGCCCGAGCCAGCACACAGAGATCCGCTCGACCCGCCGCGAGAATCGTGTTCACGTCCTGATACGACGAGATGTTGCCCACCGCCATCGTCGCGATTCCTACCTCGTGACGAATGCGATCAGCAAACGGCGTCTGAAATTGCCGGCCGTACTGCGGTTTTGCGTCCGCAACGGTCTGGCCGGCCGAGACGTCCGTGATGTCGCAGTCGTGCGCCTTGAGGAGACGGGCGACCTCGACTGAATCCACCGGTTCCATTCCGCCCGGTGCCCAGTCGACCGCGGAGATGCGGACCGACATCGGCTTGTGATCGGGCCACACCGCACGCACGGCGTCGAAGACTTCGAGCGGAAATCGCATGCGGTTTTCGAGTGATCCGCCGTAGCTATCGGTGCGCTTGTTCGTCAGCGGGGAGATGAAGCTCGCGAGGAGATAGCCGTGCGCGAAGTGCAGCTCGAGCAGGTCGAACCCCGCCTCGTTCGCCATGTCCGCCGCACGGACGAAGTCTTCCTTCACTTCGTCCATGTCGGCGCGGCGCATTTCCTTTGGGACCTGGCTGTGCGGATGATAAGGGAGGGGCGATGCCGAGATGATAGGCCAATTGCCGGACGGCAGGGGCTCGTCCATCCCTTCCCACATGCGCTGCGTCGAACCCTTGCGACCCGCATGACCGACCTGCATCGCGATCTTGGCGCCGCTGTTCGCGTGCACGAAGTCCACGATGCGCTTCCACGCGGCCACATGCTCGGGTCTGTACATCCCCGTACAGCCAGGCGAGATGCGTCCCTCTCGCGAAACATCCGTCATCTCGCTGAACACCAGACCAGCCCCACCGATCGCCCGACTGCCCAGGTGCACTAGATGCCAGTCATTCGGCATCCCGTCCTCGGCGACGTACTGGCACATCGGGGAGACGACGACGCGATTGGTCAGGACGAGATCGCGGAGGCGAAACGGCGTGAACATCGGCGGGCGTGAGAGGTGAGAGGTGAGAGGTGAGCCTGACTGACGCGCTGCCTGGTGGGTATACCAGCGGTCAATCTCCTCAACGAATTTCGGATCGCGCACCTTGAGATTGTCGTGCGTAATCCTCAGGCTGCGCGTCAGGAGATTGAAAGCGAACTGGAGCGGCTCGAGGTCCATGTACCGCTCGGTGTCCTCGAACCAGTGCAGGCTCACCTGCGCGGCGCGCTGGAGGCTCTCGACCGCGGGTCGGCGTTCGGCCTCATAGGCAGCGAGTGCCGCCGGTACGTCGCGCTCGCGGCGCAACGCCGTAGCAAGGGCGATCGCGTCTTCGATCGCGAGCTTCGTGCCCGAGCCGACAGAGAAGTGCGCCGTGTGCGCGGCGTCGCCCAGCAGCACGACGTTGCCGTGCGACCAGGAAGCATTCTTTATGGTGACGAAGTGACGCCAGAGCGAGCGATTCTTGAGCAGCCGATGACCCTCGAGCTCTTCCTTAAATAGCGCCTGACAAAAAGCGACCGTCTCGTCTTCACTTGCGCGATCGAGTCCGGCGCTGCGCCAGGTCTGCTCCGTCGCCTCGACGATGAACGTGGAATGGCCCGGCTCATACTGGTACGCGTGGACGCGCCACAATCCATGACCGTCGCGCTTGAAGTAGAACGTGAAAGCAGGGAACGGACGGGTGGTGCCGAGCCAGACGAAGCGATTGGGCCGCTCGTCCATTGTCGGCTGAAAGTGTTCCGCGTATCGCTGCCGCACGGTGCTGTTGAATCCGTCGGCGCCGAGGACCAGGTCAACATTGGCGTAGACGGCCGGGTCCTTGACGTCGGTCCCCACCTCGATGCACACGCCCAGTTCCTTGCAGCGCTTGGCCAGATTGGCGAGCAGCTTCTGTCTGGACAGTCCACTGAATCCATGACCGCCGGACCTGATGACGTGACCGCGGTAGTGAACGCTGATGTCGTCCCAATGAAAGAATTCGCCCGCTAAGGCGTTAAACGTCTCGGCATCCGCGGCCGCGAGGTTGTTCTGCGTGGCATCCGAGAAGACGACGCCGAATCCGAACGTGTCGTCCAGGCGGTTGCGTTCGAGAATCGTGATTTCGGAGCTCGGATCTGCCTTCTTCATCAGAATCCCGAAGTACAACGCCGCCGGCCCGCCTCCGATCGCGACGATTCTCACTTGACGAGCTGCCCCGCAATGATCAGCTGCTGGATCTCGGTCGTTCCTTCATAAATGCGCAGCGCTCGTACCGAGCGATACAGGCGATCCACGGCGTTGTCGGCGAGCACACCGCGGCCGCCGAGGATCTGGACCGCATCATCCACGATTCGCTGCGCCGCTTCGGTGGCGAACGCCTTCGCCATCGCGGCTTCGAGCGTCACACGCGGAGCGCCACGGTCCTTCTCCCACGCCGCGCGATACACGAGGAGGCGTGCCGCGCTCAAGTCGGTGGCCATGCGCGCGAGCTTCTGCTGGATCAGCTGAAAATCCGCGAGCGGCTTGCCGAACTGGCGTCGGGTCTTGGCGTGCGCCAGCGCGTCGGCGAGCGCGCGCGACGCCATGCCGCAGGCGGCGGCGCCGACGGTCGCGCGCAGGCGATCCAGCGTCGCAAGACCGAGTTTGAAACCCTCGCCATCCACATCGAGCCGGCAGTCTTTGGGCACTCGCGCAGCGTGAAAGGCGATCTCGCCAAGCGGATGCGGCGACGAAAGCACGAGCGCTCGCACGAATCGCAGTCCGGGTGTGTCCGCCGGTACCACGAAGCAACCGATGCCTTTGTCACGCTTCGCCGGATCGGTGGTCGCGAATACCGTGTAGAAATCGGCGAGCCCAGCGTTGGAAATGAATGTCTTGGTGCCCGTCAGCACGTAGGCATCGCCGGTGCGCACGGCCGTCGTGCCGATTGACGCGACGTCGGAGCCGGCGTCGGGCTCGGTCATCGCAAATGACGCCATCGCGCGTCCCTGAATTGCCGGGTCGAGCCAGCGTTTGCGAACACCGTCGTTCTCGGTCAACAACATCGGCACGACGCCAAGGGCTTGGAGGGCGAAAACCGCGTCGGCGAGCGGCGACGTCGCGCCGAGCGCCTCGCGGATGATGCAGCAGGCGCGCCAGTCCTGGTCGCGGATCGGCGCGAACCAACCGGCGGCGCCCAATTTCCCGAGCAGCTCGCGCGCCTGTTGCCGGGCGGCTGCGTCGTCCGCCGGCTCAGGCAATGGAGCAAGCACCCGCGTCGCGTACTCGGCTATCCGCTCCGCCAGCGCGACGTGCCGGTCATCGAGAAACGCGCGGACCGCGCCGGTGTCGACGATCACGTGAATTTCGGCTCGCGCTTGGCGCGAAACGCCGTGTGCGCCTCGCGGAAGTTCGAATCCTGCATGAGCCGCGCCTGCACCTCGGCCTCGTACGCGAGCGCGGCCTCGAGATCGAGCGACGCCTCCGCTTCGAGTGCCTGCTTGGTCACGCCCAGCGCCACCGACGGCCCACGCGCCAACTGCTCGGCGACGGCGCGCGCTTCTGGCAGTACCTGCGCTTGCGGGACGACGCGGTTGTACAGGCCAATCTCGTAGGCCCGCTTCGCGTCTACGAAGTCCCCCGTCAACAACATCTCGGCAGCGTGTCCCGCGCCCACGAGGCGCGGCAGCAGCCACACCGCTCCCATGTCTGCACCGGATAGTCCGACCTTGGTGAACAGGAACGCGATCTTTGCGGATTCCGCTGCGATCCGGATATCGCATGCCGCGGCGATCACCGCGCCCGCGCCGGCCACCGTGCCGTTCAACGCACCAACGATAGGCCGGCGGCAGCGACGCATCGCGAGAATCAGATCGCACGTGAGGCGCGTGAAGTCGTGCAGCGCCTCGAGATCGCGGCCGAGCAAGGCGCCGATGATGTCTTCGACATCGCCGCCAGAGCAAAACGCCCGGCCCGCTCCCGTGATGACAATCGCTCGCACGCCCGGCTCGGTGTCGAGCCTCATGAACGTGTCGCGGAGATCTTTGTATGTCTCGAACGTCAGAGCGTTGAGGCGTTCAGGGCGATTGAGCGTGATCGTGGCGACTGATGTGTTGGTATCGAGTGCATAGAGAAACGAGCTCATAGGATCGCCACCGCCTCGATCTCGACCAGCGCTTTGGAATCCACCAGCGACTTTACTTCCACGAGGGCCATCGCCGGATAATGGCGGCCCATGTGTTTGCGGTGGACCTCGCCCAGGGGAGTGAGATTCGCGAGATAGGCGGGACGGTCTGTGACGTACACGACCATGCGGCCGATGTCTTCAGGTTTGCCGCCTGCGGCGCGCACGACTTGAATGACCCGCCCCAGCGCGCTATCCCACTGCGTGACGAAGTTGCCGACCGGCACGATTTGTCCCGCCACAAACAGCATGCGGCCCCCCTTTGGGCCCAGCATGCCGTGATTCCAGCCGCTGGGTCGAGCGCCAAATGCTTCGGGGTTGATGATCTCGAATGCCATAGTCCTCAGCCGTCGATCGTGACGGCGGTGCCGTTGGGACGTTCACCGGTGAAATCGCACAACGCGAGCACCGTGTGCGCGACCTGGTCGGGCGTGATGAGTCGTTGCTGTGACGAAGACGCGAGCATCGCGGCGAGCGCCGCATCGGGCGATTTCCCGGTCTTTAGGGCGACGCGAGCAACCGATTCCTTGGTCATCTCCGTATCCACGAAACCGGGACAGACGGCGTTACACGTGACGCCCGTGCTCTCGAGCTCGGCCGCGACGCTGCGCGTGAAGCCAATCACCGCATGTTTCGCGGCCGCGTAGGCGGCGATATAGCGCGCGCCAACGAGGCCCGCCACCGATGCGACGTTCACGATTGATCCGCCTTTGCGTTCGAGCATGCCTGCGACGAACGCTTGCGTGCAGAGGAACGTCCCGGTGGCGTTGACGGCGAAGACCCGCTGCCAATCCTCGAGCGTGATTTTCTGCAGCGGGGCGCTGTGCGCCATGCCGGCATTGTTGATGAGGATATCGATAGCGGCCCCCTGGCGGGAGGCGGCGCTCGCCAGCGCGTGCACGCTGGAGGGATCGGTGACGTCACAGCGCACGGCGCGCGCCTTCCCGCCGCTGCGTTCGATCGACTCGGCCACAGCCTTGACGCTGTCGAGGTTGCGTGCGGCGACCACGATGGCCGCGCCCTCCGCGGCCAGCGTGCGCGCGATCGCGGCGCCGATGCCACGCCCGCCGCCGGTGATCACGGCCGTCATTCCCGCGAGCTTCACGCCTTCAGCTCCGCGAGGACCGCTTCCTCCAGGATGCCGCCCAACACGTCGATGGTGCGGCGGCCTTCCTCCGCGCTCGCCGCGGCAGGACTGCCGAAGTACGCCCGCGGTCCGCCCGCCTCCGTGAAACTGCGCTTGCCGGTCTTGATCGCCTGCGACAACGAGGCGGGATTCGGGGCGAGCGAGCGCCGCACAGGTTCGCGCACGACGTCCGGTTGCTCGCACAAGACAATGGAGCTCTCAAATTGGCCGGCGTGGCAAGCGCCGCTTCTGAATTCGTCCCCCAGCCGCGAGCCCCACGGGTTGCGTGTGAGGTCAGGAAAGGCGATCGGTAACAGGCGGTCGACGCGTGCAAGCTTGACCGCCTCGTTGAGCGCGGTGAGATGCTCGGGGTCGAGGTGCGCGTTCGCAAGCGCGAGGAGCCGGAATCCCTGCTCCGACAGGCTACGAGCTACGTCGACGATGACCGCGGTGACCGTTATCCCGGAGATCGAGAGTGTCCCATGAAATGCAGCTCCGAAGCTCGCCGCGGTGTAGGCCAACGCAGGGAGAATGAGCACGGCGTGCCCGCCTCCGGCCAGGCGGCGGGCACCGGACCGCGCCATCGCGGTGGCGATGACCACGTCGGTATCGAGCGGCAAGTGCGGGCCGTGCGCCTCGATCGCGCCTACGGGAAGCACGGCGACGGTGCGTGCGCGATCGAGGTCGCGCACTTCCTCCCACGTCAGTTGCGCCAGCTCATGTACCGGCATCATCATCCTTGGCCATGACGGTCCAGTTTCCGGAACGCTTAAACATCGCTGATTGGCTGTTGGATGCGCGGGTCCGCGAGGGCAGGGGAGACCGGCCGGCGCTGCTGACGGACACGGGCGCGCTCACCTATCGGGACGTGCAGGCGCTCGCCAACCGCTTTGGCCATCTGTTGCAGAGCGCCGGCGTGCAACCCGAACAACGAGTGATCATCGCGCTGCCCGATGGCCCTGAGTTCGTCGCGGCGCTGTTCGGCACACTCAAAGTTGGCGCTGTGGTGGTGATGGTCAACCCGCAGCTCGCCGTCGACGCGATCGAGTATTTCTACGCGTACACGCGGGCGACCGTGGCGCTCGTGCACCGGCACAGCGCGCCCGCGTTCCAGGCGGCGCGCAGCGCCTTTGCGCGCGTCATCGTTGTGGGCGAAACAGCAACCACGCGCGGGATCGAGGGCGCCTCGCCGGTGCTGGAGACGTTCCCGAGTCACCGGGACGACGCCGCGATCTGGCTGTTCTCGGGCGGCACGACCGGCAAACCGAAAGCGGTCGTGCAAAGTCACGCGTCGTTTGCGAACACGACGGTGTGCTACGGCCAGCGCGTGCTGGGACTCACGGAGCGCGACATCACCCTC
>DATGVZ010000040.1:0-4135 GCA_035299765.1 Gemmatimonadales bacterium | reverse complement strand
GAAATCGTCTTCAACCCGTCGGCGACGGTGAAGGGGTTGTCGCAGTACCTCTGGAAGCTCGAGCAGCCGGCGCACGCGGTCGCGAATGGCTACTTCATGGGCTGCATCAATCGGGTAGGCAGCGAAGCGCCCTGGAACATCGGTCAGTTCTACGGCTCGAGTTATTTCGTGGACCCCCGCGGCAACATTCTCGCGCAAGGCAGTGAAGACAAAGACGAGCTTGTAGTGGCCGAGATGAATCTCGACATGATCGAGGAAGTGCGGCGCACGTGGCAGTTCTTCCGCGACCGCCGCCCCGAGACGTACGACGACATGGTAAAGCAGCTTCCGTAAATGATCGTGCTCTTTCGCGCGCTCACCTATGGCACCCTGTTCGTGGGGTTGCTCCTGGTGTTCGTCCCCGACCGCATTCTGACGCAAGCGGGAATCGTGCGGCCGCCCGTGATTGGGCCTGTGCAAATCGCCGGCATGTTGGTGGTCGTCGCCGGTGCGGCACTGGCGATCGCGTCGGTTCTGACGTTTGCGTTCGTCGGCAAAGGCACGCCCGCTCCGTTTGATCCGCCACGCGAACTGGTGATCGCCGGCCCCTATCGCTGGGTCCGCAATCCGATGTACATCGGCGCGGGCCTCGTGCTGCTCGGCGCCGCGATGTTCTACGGATCCTTCGGCCTCGCGCTCTACACGATCGTCTTCTGGTCCATGGCGCACCTGTTCGTGCTCTTCTATGAAGAGCCCATTCTCCGCAAGAAATTCGGTCCCGAGTACGAGGCCTACTCGGCTTCTCGCCGCCGCTGGATGCCACGATGGCGCTCCTGATTCGCGGCGGGCGGATCATCACGCCCACCGAGGATTTCACCGGCGACATTTACGCCGAGGACGAGCACATCACGCGCATCGAGCCGCGCATCGATCCGAAGGTGCTCGCCCCCGGCACGGAAATCATCGAAGCCCGGGGCAAGTATGTGCTTCCGGGGTTCATCGACCCGCACGTCCACATCTACTTGCCCTTCATGGGCACGTACGCCGCGGACGACTACGAATCGGCCAGCAAGGCCGCGCTCGCGGGTGGCACAACCACGCTGATCGAAATGATCTGCCCCGGCGCTACGGATGAACCCTTCGCAGCCTTCGAGCTGTGGAAGTCCAAGGCAGAAAAACTCGCCGCGGTCGACTACACCTTCCACATGTCCGTCGTACGCTTCGAAAGCGAAGTCCGCGATCAATTTCGCGACATCGTCAAAGCCGGAGTCGCGTCGTTCAAGGTATTCCTGGCGTACAAGGGCGCGCTCAATCTGTCCGATGAGCATCTGTTCGCGGCCATGAAACTCGCGAAAGAGCTCGGCGTGATCGTGACCGCGCACTGCGAAAACGCCGATGCGATCGACGCGCTCCAGAAAGCGCTGCTCGCGGCTGCGAAGACGGGACCAGAGTGGCACGGCCCCTCGCGTCCGCCGATCGTCGAAGCGGACGGCGTCCATCATCTCTGCACATTCGCCGAATTGCTCGGCACCCACGTCTACATCGTGCATACGTCGTGTGAGCCGGCCGTCCGCGCCGTCCTCGCCGCGCGAGCACGCGGGGTGAATGTGTGGATCGAGTCCGTCATCCCTCACTTCGTGTTGGACGAGACCTACGCCGAACGACCCGACTTCGAAGGCGCGAAGTACGTCATGTCGCCACCGCTCAGGGCGAAAGCCAATCAGGATGTGCTCTGGAGTGGCGTGAAGTCGCGGGACATCAGCACGATCGCCACCGATCATGCGCCGTTCCGCGTTGACCAGAAACAGATGGGGAGAGACGCGTTCACGAAGATTCCCAACGGCATTCCGTCGGTTCAGGAGCGGATCGATCTGGTGCACACCTGTGGCGTCGTGCCCGGCCGGATGGGCTTGCAGGCGATGGTCGACGCCTGTTCCACACAGGCCGCGAAGCTGTTCGGTTTGTATCCCCGCAAGGGCGCCATTCAACTGGGCAGCGACGCGGATCTGGTGGTCTATGATCCGGCGTATCGCGGCAAGTTTTCGAAGGAATGCAGTTATTCGAAGGTCGACTACAACGCGTACGAAGGCTGGGAGCAGAAGGGGCGCGCCTCAGTGGTGACCGTACGCGGCCAGGTCCAAGCGAGGGACGGCGAGTTCGTCGGCACGATCGGGCGGGGACAGTTCCTGAAGCGGCAACCAACACACTGAGGAGATATGGATTCAGCGACTGTCCGCGCGAAGCATAAGGAGTTCCTCTTCCCCTGCGTCGCCAACTACTACGCCGAGCCGGTCGTCATCACCGAAGCACACGGCTCGAGTGTGAAGGACCTGGACGGCCGTGAGTACCTCGATTTCTTCGGCGGGATTCTCACGGCCGGCATTGGGCATTCGCATCCCGAGTTCGTGAAGCGCATCCAGGATCAGGTGGCGCGGCTCGTGCACACCTCGAGCGTCTACCCCACTCAAGAGCAAGTCCGCGTCGCCGAGCGGCTGACGCAGATCACGCCGGGCAAGCTGAAGAAAAGCTTCTTCACGACGAGCGGGACTGAAGCGGACGAGACCGCGGTCATGCTGGCGAAGATCTACACGGGCCAACAGGAGATCATCGTGCTGCGGCACAGCTACGCGGGCCGCAGCCAGGGGGCGATCGCGATCACGGGACAGCAACCGTGGCGAGTCCTGCCGACTCAGATCGCCGGCATCAAGCACGCGCTGTCCCCCTACTGCTACCGCTGCCCGATGGGACTCGAGTATCCCGATTGCGGCATCCGCTGCGCGCAGGACATCGAGGATCTGATCAAGACCGAAACGAATGGCCGCCCCGCCGCCTTCATGGCGGAGCCGATTCAGGGTGCGGGCGGATTCATCACGCCGCCCAAAGAGTATTTCGAGATCGCGGTCGGCATCGTGCGCAAGTACGGCGCCATCTTTATCTGCGACGAGGTGCAAACCGGTTGGGGCCGCACGGGCGACAAGTGGTGCGGCATCGAGCACTGGGGCGTGGAACCGGAAATCATGACGTTCGCCAAGTCGATCGCCAACGGCTTCCCCGTCGGCGCGACGATCGCGACGGAAGAAGTCGCCAACGCCTTCACCGGTTTGTCCCTGTCGACGTTCGGCGGCAACCCGATCTCGATGGCCGCGGTCGACGTCACGATGGACGTGATGGAGCGCGAGAACACGCCACAGCGGTCCGCGGTGCGCGGTGCGCAGTTGCGTGATGCCCTTGAAGAATTCAAGAAACGATTCGCATTCATCGGCGATGTGCGCGGCATGGGCCTCATGCAGGGCATCGAGCTCGTTGAAGACCGCAAGACCAAGGAGCCGTCACCCAAGAAGACCACCGCGTTGCTGGAAGCGGCGAAGAGGCAGGGCCTGTTGATCGGCAAGGGCGGACTCTACGGCAACGTGCTGCGGATCGCGCCCTCCATGCTCATCAGCAAGTCGGACATCGATGACGGTTGCAAGCGGTTGGAGCGCGCGCTCGCCGAGGTCAAGTGACGCTGCCGGCGCGGACTCCACTCGCCAACGAAGACCTGCTGCCGGTCTCCCCGGATCGGCGCACGTGGAACTGGTGGCACATCGCGTCGCTGTGGATCGGGATGGCGATCTGTATCCCGACGTACACGCTGGCGTCGGGACTCGTGGATCAGGGCTGGACCTGGCAGGCGGCCGTGGGCGCCGTGGTCCTGGGAAACGTCGTCGTCCTGGTTCCGATCGCGCTGAATTCCTACGCGGGCACGCGCTACGGCATTCCCTTCCCCGTCCTCGCGCGCGCGTCATTCGGCGTCCACGGCGCGAACATCCCGGCCATTCTTCGCGCGCTGGTCGCCTGCGGATGGTTCGGCATCCAGACGTGGATCGGCGGCTGGGCGATCTACAAGCTGTTCGAAGCGATGTGGCCCGGCATCGCCACGCTGCCGCAATTCCTGCCGGCCTTCGTCGGACTCAACACGGGTGAGTTGCTCTGCTTCATGTTGTTCTGGGCGATGAACGTCTGGATCGTGCTCCGCGGTATGGATTCGATCAAGTTCCTGGAGACCTGGGGCTCGCCCTTTCTGCTTGTTGTTGGAGCGGCGCTCTTCGTGTGGGCCTGGGTGCGCTCGGGTAGTCTGGGAGCGATGCTCCAGAATCCGCCGGCCGTCGGGCCGTCC
>DATGVZ010000039.1:0-19471 GCA_035299765.1 Gemmatimonadales bacterium | reverse complement strand
TCTATTCCCCGGGGGGAATACGGTTAGGTCCAGCGACTGCGGAATGCGGAATGTGGAATGCGGAGTGTAAATGGAGGTGTCGTTCGCTGCACGACCTCCCATTTCAATTCCGCATTCCGCATTCCGCACTCCGCATTGAATCAGTCCGCCGGGACTCCAACGTGCGCCGGCTCCACCCGCACCGCGCAGCACTTGAGCTCGGCCATCTTGGCGTACGGATCGAGCACCGGGTTGGTGAGCAGGTTCGCGGCCGCCTCGCGGAAGTGGAACGGCACGAACACCTGGCCGCGCGCCACCCGGTCGGAGCGGCGGCACGAGATCACGAGGGAGTTGCGCCGGGACGTGACGCGCGCCAGATCGCCCTCCTCGAGCCCGAGCGCGGCGGCATCGGCGGGGTGGATCTCCATGATCGGCGTCGGCTCGCGCTGGTGCAGCCCCGCCGCCCGGCGCGTCATCGTGCCGGTGTGCCAGTGGTACAGCTGCCGGCCCGTGTTCATCACGAACGGGTACGCGTCGTCCGGCAGCTCCACCGGCGGCGCGTACTCGACAGGGATGAAGGTCGCCTTGCCATCCGACGTGGGGAACCGGTCGTCGAACAGGAAGGCGGTGCCCGGATGGTCCGGTGTCGGCACGGGATACTGCAGCCCCGCGCCCTCGAGCCGCTCGTAGGTCGCGCCGGCCCACGACGGCGTCACCCGCGCGATCTCCGCCATGACCGCTTGCGCGGTGTCGAAGGAGGTCTTGAGCCCCAACCGTTCCGACAGCTCGATCAGGATGCGCAGGTCGTGACGCGCGTCCCCCGGGGGGTCCGCGGCCTGGTGAGCCAGCTGGATGCGCCGCTCGGTGTTGACGAAGGTGCCGGTCTTCTCGGCGAAGCTCGACCCGGGGAGGACGACGTCGGCGTAGCGCGCGGTTTCGGTCAGGAAGAGGTCGTGCACCGCGAGGAACTCGAGCTCCCGGAACCAGTGCTCGGCGTGGGCGATGTCGGGGTCGGAGATGATCGGGTTCTCGCCCATGATATACATGCCGCGCACCGCGCTCTCGGCACGGACCACCTCGGTCACCATCAGTCCCTTTTCGAACGAGAGCGACTGCGCCGGCACGTTCCAGGCACGCGCGAAGCGCTCGCGGACGGTACGATCGCCGACCGGCTGATAGTCGGTGTAGACGAACGGGATCGCGCCCACGTCCGAGGCGCCCTGGACGTTGTTTTGGCCACGGATCGGCAGCATCGCCGCACCCCACCGTCCGATCATCCCGCAGGCGAACATCAGATTGAGCAGCGAGGTGACGATGTCGGTGCCGTTGGCGTGTTGCGTCAGCCCCATCGCCCACAGCGTGCTGGTGTTCGGACCGCGGGCATAGGTCTCGGCGGCGCGGCGAATCTGCTCGGCGGGAATGCCGGTGATCTTCGCGGCTTTGTCCGGCGTGTACGGCTGTACGGCCGCGCGGACCTTCTCGAAATCGTGCGTGCGCGACGCGATGAAGTCCCGGTTTTGGAGACCCAACGCGAGAATGTGCTGCAGCATGGACGAGTAGAGGGCGACGTCGGTCCCGGGCTGCATCTGCAAGTGGATGTCGGCGCGGCCGGCGAGCTCGGTCCGGCGCGGGTCGGCGACGATCAATGTGGCGCGCTTCTCGTGCGCGCGCTTCAGCGCGGCGCCGAACACGGGGTGCGACTCGGTCGTGTTCGCACCGGCGATGAAGATCACGTCGCAGGCTGCTTCGATCTCGCGCATCGAGCCGGAGGCAGCCGCCGTATTGATCGCGCGCTGCATGGCCGCGACGGACGTCGAGTGACACAGGCGCGTGCAATGATCGACGTTGTTCGTTCCCAACGCGCCGCGGAACATCCGCATGATCAGGTAATTCTCTTCGTTGGAGCACTTGGCAGACGAAAAGCAGGCGAGTGTATCCGCCCCACGCGCGCCTTTGATCCTGAGGAGCTCCTGCGCGGTGAGCTCGAGCGCTTCGTCCCAGGTGGCTTCGCGGAACGGCGAGTACCATTCGTCCGGCGTCGCCACGCGGTCGCGAATGTCCATGTCGACCCGCTCGAGCAGCGGCAGCTCGCGCACGGTTTTGCCGGTGGCGCGGGGCGGGGTGCCGGGTTTGGGGCGCCGGCCTTCTGCCTCGATCGTGCGCCACGGTCCGCCGCGTCGGTCGCCTCCGGTTGGTCCTTTCCATGTCCAGCGGCCGTTTTCTTTGGTCCAGGCTTTTCGAATCAGCGGTCGCAGCAGCCGGTCGCGGTGCTGTGGGAAGTCGTACCCGAAGCGACCCTTCACGCAGGTCGATCCCTGGTTCGGCGTGTTCAGCTCGATGTCGGGCGACGTCACGCGAACGATTTTGTTGTCCGCGACGTGAAGGTCGACCTGGCAGCCGACGCCGCAGTAGGGACACACGGAGCGAACGACTTTCTCGGGATGACGGATCTGCTGGGGAGCGAACCGCTGCCGCGGCATTACTTCGAAAATCGCACCCGTGGGGCAGACGCGAACGCATTCACCGCACCACGTGCATCCCGCTTTATCCGGATCGCCATCCGCGCCCACGATGATTTCGGCGTGCTCACCGCGCCACCCGACGTCGAGGACGCCGACGACCTGAATGTCCTCGCAGGCCCGCACGCAGCGGGTGCACAGGATGCAGGTCGACATGTCGTGACGGATCATCGGATCGCCGGGCCGCTCGTCGCCCGAGCGCAACGGTAGATCGCGGTCCTCCATCGCCGTCGGAACGACGTCGTAGTCGACCAGGTAGCGCTCGAACTCGTTGATCGGATGGGCTCGACCGCCGTTGCGGAGATGCTCGGCCGGGTACCGCTCGGCGAGCAGTTTCAGCACGCCGCGGCGATTCTCGACGGCCGCGTGCGATCGCGTCGTCACGACCAGGCCGTCAGTGACTTTGGCGGCGCAGGCTGCGATCAGTTTGGGTTGGCCTTCGACTGAAACCAGGCAGATCCGACAATTGCCGACGACTGGAAGGGTCGGATACCAGCAGAGGGTCGGAATTTCGATGCCTGCTTGCCGGGCTGCATCGAGAATCGTGCGCCCTTCTTCGATCGAGATCTTGTGTCCGTCGATCTGTAATACCGGCATGCCTCATATAGATACACGCCCCGCCTGCGGCGCAAGTCTTGCTCGACGCTGTGCAAGCCAATCACAGCGCCGGGTTGAATCTCAACTTTCGATTGTAAGAGGCTGGAGTTTAGACCTTAGGATCCACCGGCAAATGGCGATGCGTGTGATCGCCGTCTTCCCCCTCATCCGTAAACCAACAGTAGGCCCAAATCTTGGCGGGGCGCAGGACCAGTTGCCCGGCCCGCAGAATGATGCCCATCGGTTCGTCGTCGAGGACGAGCGGGAGAGTGGTCATGCCGCTCGCCTAGGCAATGATCCTGCCACCGCATCGCAAAACTAAGTTGTTGAAATACCTGCCGATACAAAGTGAGAGGGCGCGCAAAACGTCAGTCCGACACGTTCAGCGCCGTGTCGAGCTGACGCGGGGGTTTGATCGCGGTAAAGCCTGATCGCTTCGACCGTCGGCCACGCTGCACCTGCCATCCGCGATAGAGGCTCTGGAGCGCCTCGGGAGCAAGCGGGATCACTTCCCGGCTCGCGGTTCCCGTGGGGAGGACCACGTGTACGCCACCGGAGGGCGTCCGTGCCTGCAAATCGGCAATGACGGTCGCGCGGTCTTTTGCCTGCAGCTGCCCGAGACTGCCCGGCGCGATCGCGACCAACGTGGGCAAGAGATCGGGGAACCAACTTCCAAAGTTGATGACGAGCGCCTGAAACGCGCCCGCGAGCTGCTCGCTGACGGCGCGTCCTTCGGCCGCTTCTACGGCGCCCAGATCCTGGTCGAGCAAGAACACTTCGGCGTCATGAGCGGCCAGGAACAGGGCCTCCGCGAGTGCTGGCGCGCCGAGGGCGACGACGACGTCGCCGGGCTCGAGGCGCGCCGCCCACGGCACGATCGGGTGCGTGCGATCGAATCCCCAGTGCGTGGGCTCGCGCTGGGCTTCCCGAAGGGCGCGATGCTTCTGCCTCCAGCGTGGAAACGACGGCAGACGCAGCCGCTGCGCGATGATGCGGTCCACGTGCTCGAGCAGGAGGACTTCGGTCAACAGATATTGGTCCTGCGCGCTGGCCTGCAGCTCGCGCACCGCCTCGTCGCCGATTTCGAGCAGTTCCGCGCGCGGGACCGTGTTCTTGTATTCCTCGAGCCGCTGCAGGAGGAACTCCTGATATTCCTGCTTCAGCGAGCGCGGCGCCCGGCGCACGGGCGGAATGCCCGCACCGGACTTGTTCGCGCGCTCGAAGGGAAAAGAGGTCAGCATGGCTCGACGTGCACCGTTACTTCCTGGAGCGCGAGGTCTTTCTTCAATCGCTCTTCCACGGCGTCGGCGATGGCGTGCGCGTCCGCCACATTCGCCGCTGGATCGACGGCAATCGTCACCTCGGCGTAGCGCACGCCCGTCCCGGCGCCGCCGCGAGAACGGATGCCGTACGCGCTTTTCACCCCTTCGACGGCCTGAGCCGATTGGCGGATGGTGGGCTCCGGGATGGCGCGCTCGTCGACCAGCACCGGAACCGCGCGCGACAGGATCTGATACGCGACGCGGACGATCAGTAGCGCGACCAATATCGCGACCACGGAGTCGACCCACGTGTATCCCTGCCGCGAGAACAGCACGCCGATCAGCACGCCGATCGTGATGAAGACGTCGGCACGCGTGTGGGCCGCGTCGGCGATCAGCAAGTCGCTCGACAGCTGTTGTCCACGCCGGTTCTCGTACCAGGCGACGAAGACGTTCGTGGCGAGGGTGACGAGGAGCAAAGCGAGCCCGCTATCGCTGATCTGGACGGCGCGCCCACCGGTGATCAGGCGCCCGATGGCACTGCGCACAAGCTCGAAGCAGGTGACGGAGAGGAAGACGACGATGCTCAACGCACCCAGCGTCTCGAACTTGCGGTGACCATACGGGTGGTCCTCATCGGGTGCACGAGAGGCGACCCGCACGACGATCAGTCCGAGCACGTTGTAGACGGCGTCGACCGAGGAATGGATGGCATCGCCGAGGACCGCGAGGGATCCGGCCAGCGTGCCGACGGCCGTCTTGGCAATTACCACAGCAACGTTGGCGACCAGCAGACCGCGGAGTACGCGGCGAACCGACGCCGACCGGTCTAGGGCCTTCCCGGGCATGGGTGCAAGCTTGTGATGGGGGCCGATTTAGTCAACTTTGCTTGACAATACTTAGACAATTGTATAAATGTCTGTCCGTGGAGGACTCCCTGTTTCGTGCCCTCGCCGATCCGACGCGGCGGAAAATCCTGGAGCTGCTATCCGAAAAGGATCGCACGGCCGGAGAGATCGCCGAGCGATTCCCGATCGCGTTCGCGTCGGTCTCGCACCACCTCGGCGTTCTCAAAGGCGCTGATCTGGTCGCCACGGAGCGCGAGGGACAATTCATCCGCTATCGGCTCAATACCACGGTCTTCCAGGAAGTCGTGCGCTACTTCATGACTCGCTTCTCGGAGAAGAACAATGCGTAGCCGCTGGTTTGGTCTGGTGATCGCCGTGTCGGCCGCGGTTCTATCGGTGTGGGCCTATCCGAGTCTGCCGCCCACAGTCGCGACGCACTGGGATCTGAACGGCATGCCCAACGGCTTTTCGAGCCGGCTGGTCGCGGTCGCCGTCATGCCGCTTGTCATTCTGGCGATGACGGGATTGTTCAACGTGCTGCCCAAGCTGGATCCGCGGAAGGAGAACTACGCCAAGTTCATCCACGTGTACTGGTTGATCGCCAATGCGGTGATCGTGTTCATCGGGGTCGCGCACGTCCTGATCATTTCGTCGGCGCTCGGCTTCCCCATGAAGATCGATCGGCTGATGCCGCTCGGCATCGGACTGCTTTTCATCTTCCTCGGCAACTATCTGACACGCGTCGAGCCGAACTGGTTCGTCGGCATTCGCACGCCCTGGACGCTCTCGAGCGATACCGTCTGGCGGAAAACGCATCGCACCGGTGGTTGGCTCATGGTGCTCGGCGGCTTTGTGATCGGCCTGGGCGCCTTCATGCCGCACGCAGCACTGCTGCCCTTGATCTTCGTGACGATTGTATGTGTGGCGGCGATTCCGGTGGTGCAGTCGTACGTCTTATGGAAGCGAGAGCGCGGTAAGCAGGACGCCCTTTAAGTATCCTGTCTCAGGAACGTTGAGGAGCTCCGGGTGATCACTCGCCGCGCCGGTCGCAGCGAGGAACTTGATTCGCCGCCCCGAATCGCGCGCCGCGTCCATGAGCATCGACTGGAAGACATCGCGGTTGACATGGTAGGAGCACGACGACGTAAACAGCACGCCGTCCTCCGCGAGAATCTTCATCGCCCGCAAATTGATTTCCTTATATCCGGCGACCGCTCGGGGAAGATTGGCCTTGGTCTTGGCGAACGCGGGCGGATCGAGGACGATCGTATCGAACCGCTCGCCGCGCCGCTCCAGCTCCCGCAACAGATCGAAGGCATTGGCCTCTCGCCACTCGATATTGCCGATACCGTTGAGCCGCGCGTTCTCCGCACCGCGCTCCAGCGCTTCGGTGCTCTGATCCACGGCGAGCACCGCTTTCGCATTGCGAGCAAGGTGTAGCGCGAACGAGCCGTGATACGTGAACAGATCGAGCGCGCGCCCGCCGGGACGCGTGTGCCGGCCCACGAGCAAGCGATTCTCGCGTTGATCGAGGAAGGCTCCCGTCTTTTGCCCCGACCACGGCGCCGCGAGATAGCGCACGCCGTCCTCGGCGATTTCGATGGCCTCGGGCACCTGTCCCTCGGCCAGCGTCACCTCGAGTGGCAATCCTTCGTGACGCCGCACGGCCGCGTCATTGCGGAGCAGGATCCCTTCAGGCGCGAGGGCTGCTCGAATGCCGGCGAGGACATCGGTCCGCGCCGTCTCGAGTCCCGCGGAGAGCAGTTGTGCGACGATCCACGAGCCGTACTTGTCCACGATCAACGAGGGCAGCCCGTCTCCCTCGGCATGCACGGCGCGCCACGCGGTCGCGCTGATGCCGTTGCGCCGGCGCGCTGCGTCCCCGATCCGGTTCGCCCACCACCGCGCATCAATCGGTTCATCGGCACGCGTGAGCAGTCGCAACCGGATTTCGGAGCTGGGTGAGTAGAGCGCGCGGCCGAGAAATTTCCCCTTGCGATCGGTAACAGGCACGATGCCCGGCTTTTTCTCGGGCTCTTCGGCGACGTCACTGCGGTAGACCCACGGATGCCCCTGTTTCCACCGTTCCGCGCCGCGCGCCGTAATCTTGACGGTCATCTGTCCGGTCGCAGCTTCGCCGCGTCCCGCAGGTACATATGTTTCAGCGCTCGTTGTGACTTGGCTGTATAGAAATGCAGCAGCACGCGAATGCAGCGCGGCAGGCCTGAAGGCACAGGCACTTCGGCCGCGCCGAGGAGCGGGACTTCAGTCCACCCGAGTCGTCGCGCGGCGCGGGCGGGGTAGTCGGCGTTTAAGTCAGGGGACGTCGTGAAGATCGCGCTCTCCACGTCCTCGGGCGCGAAGCCGTTCGCGGTCTGCAGCGCCGCGAGCAGCTCTTCGGTCGCCTCGAGGATCGCCTCACTCGTGTTCGCGGTCGCGGTGGTCGCGCCCCGCAGGCCGCGCAGGATCTTGGTCATGGCGCTCGTCGATCAGTTGCGTTTGATGGTGATCACGGACCCCGTCCTGCTCAAGGGCCGCGATACGATCGCTGTGTGCCGCGCCGCCGTCACCGGCGGCGCGACGATGATTCAGGTCCGCTGGAAAGATGGCTCACCGGCGGAAGTGCTGCAGATGACCCGATCTCTCGTGGCCGCCTTGCCGGTCCCCATCCTCGTCAACGATCGCGCGGATATCGCCCTCGCGGCGGGGGCCGCCGGCGTCCACCTCGGTTGGGAAGACCCACCGCTCGATTCGCTGCGGCCCCACATGCCGGCCGATTTCCTGCTGGGCATCTCAGTCGGAACACCGGATGAAGCGGCACGGGCGGGCGCGTCATCTGCGGACTATTGGAGCATCGGTCCGTGCTTCGCGACACCGAACAAGTCCGATGCCGGCCCGCCGCTCGGACCAGAGGGCTTCGCGGCGCTCGCGCGCCTAGCGCCCGAGGGAGTCCCCGTGATCGGCATTGGTGGCATCACGGCGGCCAACGCGTCATCGATCGTGGAGGCCGGCGCCGCGGGCGTTGCTGTCATCGGGGCTGTGCTTAGCGGCGCGGACCCTGAGTCTGCGGCGCGGGGACTACGTGCCGCTGTCTCACGCGTTTGATTGCCACGAGATGATCGGCATACGACGCCGAGAAAATGTGCTTGCCATCGGGTTGCGCCACGAAATAGAGATAGCCGATCGGTGCGGGATAGAGCGCCGCAAGCAGACTCGAGTCCCTGGGTTGGTTGATCGGTCCGGGCGGAAGTCCGGGATACAAGTACGTGTTATACGGCGATCGGATTTGGAGCTGTCTTTCCCAGATGCGGTGCAGGCGGCGCCCGTAGGCGTAGATGATCGTTGGATCGGCTTGAAGCGCCATCCCGCGTTTCAACCGGTTGTGGTATACCGCTGAGACGTACGGGCGGTCCGGGCGGTAGCGTACTTCGGCTTCGATGATCGACGCGAGGGTAACAATCTGGTGTCGCGTCAGCGCGAGCTCGGTGACTCTGGCGTCCCATTCCGGCTGCCACCGACTGATGAACTCCTGCGTCATCAGATGGACGAGCTCGCGGGCGCGAATGCCCTGGGGCACGACGTATGTCGTCGGGTACAGGTAACCCTCGACGCCCTTCGGGTTGTGCCGGATTCCGAGCTCGCGCTCGAACGCCGTGTCTCTCACCGCCGCCATGAATGCTTCTTTGGGAATGTGCAGCCGGTAGAACGCGATCTCGGCGACTTCGGAGGCCATCAACCCTTCGCGCACCGTGAACCGAACTTCGACCCCGCGGCCGCGCTTCAACGCGGTGACCACCTCGCTCCACGATTCGTTCTGATGGAACGGATAGAGGCCGCTCTTGAGCGACGAGCCCAAGCCGCGCGCGCGCGCATAGAGGCTGAACCAGTCGCGGTTATCGATGACGCCGCTCGCGACCAGCGAGTCGACCGCCTGGCTGAACGTGGCGCCTCGCGGGATAGTCACGATGATGCTGTCGGCGCGCGCTGCGGGTCCCGCGGCCGGTTGCTGCTGGCTGCATGCGGCCAGCGCCCAGAGAAGCGCGAGTCTTCTCACAGCGCCGTGCCCTTTCTGGTGTCCAGGTAGTGTTGGAGGAGCAGGGCGGCCGCCATCGCGTCGAGGTCGGCTTTGCGACCGCGCGTCGATCCGCCCATCTCACGGACGGCCGCGAGCACGCGCGCCGTCGTCATGCGCTCGTCCCACAGGGTCACCTCGCGCGTCGGTTCCACGCGACGTTTGATATCATCGGCGAGGGCTCGCGCGGCGTGAGCGGCATCACCTTCCGCCCCAGCCTCGTTCAGCGGAAGGCCCACGACGATGCCCACGACCTGGTGGCGATCGATCTGCGCGAGCAGTTGCGCCATCGGAAATCGTTTGCCGGCGCGGCGGGTGAGCGTGGCGAGGGGCTGCGCGAGCGTCTGGGTTTCATCCGAAAGCGCGAGGCCGATTCTGCGTTGGCCCCAGTCTACGGCAAGCAAACGACCTCGAGATGGAAAGTTGGAACGTTGGAAAGTTGGAATGTTCATTCCTTCCAACATTCCATCTTTCCAACCTTCCCTCAACTTTGCGACATGGTCTGGAAGAATTCCACGTTCGTTTTCGTGCGCTTGAGCCGCTCGAGCAGGAACTCGATCGCTTCGACGGGCGGCATATCGGCCAGGAAGTTGCGCAGCAGGTACACCTTATTGAGCTCTTCCTTGGTGAGCAGCAGCTCTTCTTTACGGGTGCTGGTGCGCTGGACGTCGATCGACGGGAACGTCCGCCGTTCGGCGATGCGCCGATCGAGAATCACTTCCGAGTTACCGGTGCCCTTGAACTCCTCGAAGATCACCTCGTCCATGCGCGAGCCGGTGTCGATGAGGGCCGTCGCGAGAATCGTCAGGGAGCCGCCGCCTTCGATGTTGCGCGCCGCGCCGAAGAAGCGCTTGGGCTTCTGCAAGGCGTTCGCGTCGACACCGCCCGAGAGAATCTTGCCCGAGTGCGGCACGACGACGTTGTGCGCGCGGCCCAGACGCGTGATCGAATCGAGGAGAATGACGACGTCCTTGCCGTGCTCGACCAGCCGCTTTGCCTTCTCGATCACCATGTCCGCTACCTGCACGTGCCGGTCGGCGGGTTCGTCGAAGGTCGAGGAGACCACTTCGACGTTCGGCCCCTTCACGTTTTCTTCCATGTCGGTCACCTCTTCGGGCCGCTCGTCGATGAGCAGCACGATGAGGTAGACCTCGGGGTGATTCTCGATGATGGAGTTGGCGAGCTTCTGCATCAGGATGGTCTTACCGGCCTTCGGCGGCGACACGATCAACCCGCGCTGCCCCTTGCCGATCGGTGAGAGAATGTCCATCACGCGCATCGACAAATCGCCGTCTTTCCGCTCGAGCTTGAGCTGCTGCTCGGGATAGCGAGGCCGGAGATTGTCGAACGCGACGCGATGCTTCGCCTTTTCGGGCTCTTCGCCGTTGACGACTTCGACCTTCAAGAGCGCGAGGTAGCGCTCGCCCTCTTTCGGCGGCCGGACCTGGCCGGTGATCGTGTCGCCGGTGCGCAGATCGAATCGCTTGATCTGGCTCGGCGAGACGTAGATGTCATCGGGGCCGTAGAGATAATTCCAATCGGCGCTGCGCAGGAAGCCGTAGCCTTCGGGGAGGATTTCGAGCACACCCTCGCCGCGCAGCACGGTGTCGGAGTCGAGCAGCGACTGCTCGATGCGGAAAATGAGATCCTGCTTGCGGAGCCCGGAGTAGTTGGTGATGTTCAGGCTCTCGGCCATCGCGTGCAATTCCGCGACGGACTTCCTCTTTAGCTCGGCGATATCCACGTGTGCTTCAGCTCCGTTTTGCGCTACGGCGGGGAAAACCCGGGATGGGGGAGTGGTCTCGTTGATAATGGAAACTTGGGATTATGGCGGTATGCGAACGAGTGATAGTAGGACGCGCTGGGCGGCGAGTCAAGTGCGGCTGTGACCCTGACCCCGTATCTGGTCGCGTGGCGTACCACACCCCTCCATGACCGCGAAGTTGTTGACGCACTTGTAGATCCGGCGCACGCCGGGCCTTCACCGGAGCTCGCCGCCGTCCTCCGCCAATGGCCTGGGACTTACTACTGGTCCGATGAGCCGGATGGGCGTCATGTCATTCTCACCCGGCGCACCTACCAGAGTCGCGAAGCATGGGGCGTGCACGCATTGCTGTTCGCGGCGGTGCTCGTCACGACGACGCTGACGGGCGCGATGCTCGGCGGCGGGATTTCCATGCATCCGAGCAGCTGGCACGGGGCATCATTCTTTCACGCCCTGTCCCGCGGCCTCCTGTTTTCCCTCCCGCTCCTGGCGATTCTGCTGACGCATGAGCTCGGCCATTACATCACGGCGCGGCGATACCAGATCAATGTGTCACCGCCATTTTTTTTGCCGAGTTTTCCGCCGCCGTTCGGCATCGGGACGTTGGGAGCCTTCATTCGGCTCCGCACGATCGTAAACGACCGGCGGCAGCTGCTGGATATCGGCGCGGCAGGTCCGATCGCCGGTTTCATCGTCGCGCTCCCCATCCTGTGGATCGGTCTCTTACATAGTCATCCGACCTTGGAGCGCGGGCTTCACGGGATGGTGGTGGCGCTGGGTGACGAAACGCTGTTGCCCGGTGACTCGGTCTTGACCCTGGTCATGCGCCGTTTTCTGATTGGACAACATCAGACCATCGTGCTGCACCCGACGGCGTTCGCAGGCTGGTTCGGGATGTTCGTGACGATGCTCAATCTCCTGCCGATGGCGCAGCTCGATGGCGGCCACATCGTGTACTCGGCGACCACGCGCTGGCACCAGCCAGTCGCCCGCGCCTTCTGGGTCGTCGTGATGCTGCTGGGATGGTTCTGGATTGGATGGTTGGTGTGGGGATTTGTCGTCCTGTTGCTGTCGCGCGGTCAGCTACGACATCCGCCCGTGCTCGACGCCTACCGGCCGCTGCCTGCCTCGCGGAAATGGCTGCTCTTGGCCAGCCTGGTGCTCTTCATCCTGACCTTCGTGCCGGCGCCCTTTCGCGCGCCCTGAGCTATTGCGTAACTCCTAGCCGTTTATAATGTTTTTTAAAACCAGCCCTGGAACGGCATGCCTGGCCAACCTGTCCGATATACGCCGCCCGCAGCTGCCGCGACCGACACGGTCGTCCACGATCTGCCTCCGATTCGCTTCGACGGACAACCCATAGACATCCGACTCTCCCTGCGCCGCACCGATGATGGTATCTGGCGTGGCCGCATACTGTTTGGTGCCGAAGGCACGGAGGCCGAGCGTTCCAGCGCCGAGATCTTCTGCGCCGCGTCGGAGCAAGATTTGTGGCAGTCGGTGCGGGACCTGCGGGATCACCATCTGCGCGACCTCTATCGTTCGTTGCTTTGATGGCTGATCCGAAGGGGGGAGGGCTGTCCAAGCTGCGGCACGACCTCTCCAATCCTCTGTCGGCAATTCTCGCCGAGACTCAGCTCCTGCTCCTCACGCCTGAGAAGCACGATGAGGAGACGCTGGCCGGTCTCAAACAAATCGAGGACCTGGCGCGCAAGATGCGTCAGATGCTACAAAGCCTCACGTGAGTCGGCGGCATCGCCCTCGTTATTGCCCTCCCACCGCATGGTGGCCTCCTCGCTTCATCAGTCGCTGGGCCAGACCTGTCGCTTTCCTTATTAAGCATTCGCCGCGGAAGCGGCGCAGGTGAGCCGCGTCATAGCGCGTCTGGTCAGACAACCGTAAGAATCAATCCCCTTGCGCGGGATTGAGGCAGGGGCATTTTACACCCCCTTCACTGGCGGGAGTCCCGGACGTTGGCTGGTCGCAGGTGCCTGCTCTTAGCGATGAGCGGTCTGGTTGTGGCTTGTGGCGGGCCACGACCAGGACCTGTCACCCCGGCAGAAATCCCCGCCCTCACAGCCAAAGCAGCACAGCAACCCCGCAACGCTCAGATCCAATTCCGACTCGCCGCCGCCCTCATGGCGGCGGGGCGATGCGATACGGCCGTGGTGGTCGCGAACGCCGGTCAGACGCTGGCACCTGGCCAGGCCCTCGGCGCCATGGTGATCGGCGGCTGTCAGGAGAAGGACGGACGCTATGACCTCGCCTATGCCACCTACACGGACTTCGCTAACCGGTATCCGCAAGCCCGTGGCGTAGCGGCGGTTCGGGCACTCGGACAGCTCGCTCTTCGGACTCAGGCCACCCAGACGGCAAAGCTCGCGCTCGCCCGCGAGTCGACGCTCACTTCGCAGGCTCCCGAGCCGTCGACGCTGGCGATCCTGCCCGTGACAATCGCCGGCGATTCGAGTCTGCAGCCGCTGTCGCGTGGACTGGCTGAAATGATGACGTCGGATTTGGCGATGGTGCGCAGTCTCCGGTTGCTCGAGCGCGTGCAGATTGGAACGCTGCTCGACGAGCTGAAGCTCGCCCAAAGTGCTCGAACCGATCCCGCAACGGCGGCGCGAGTGGGCCGATTGCTGCGGGCCGAGCGGATGGTACAGGGCGTCGCGGCCATTACGGAGAACGGGCCGGTGCGGATGGCGGCAGCCGTCGTGAGCGGCGACGGCACCGTGCGGTCCGGTGCGCAAGCCAACGGCACGTTCAAGCAGCTGCTCGAGCTCGAGAAGCAGCTCGTGTTCGGCCTCGCGACGCAGCTCGGCATTCAACTGACCGATGCTGAGCGGCAGCGAATCCTGCGCCAAGGTCCGAAGAACCTCGCGGCATTCCTCGCGTATAGCCAGGGACTCGAGGCGCTGGATCGCGGTGATTATCGCGCCGCGGCCGCCGCGTTCGGCGCCGCCGCACGCGCCGATCCGTCATTCCAGGCGGCCCAGCAACAACAGCAGGCGGCCGCTGCCGCGCCCGCGGTGCAGGCGTCGTCGGGCGACGTGGTGACGGTCGTCGAAGCGGTGGCGCAACTCACGACGCCCTCCGAGCCCGCCTCGGTGGGTGCGTTGCAGCAGGCGACCGCTGAGTTGACGCCCACGCTGAACGATGCGGTCACGCAGACCGGCACCGCGGCGATTCAGAATCACCCCACGCCAGAGAGCAAAGGCATCAATAGCGTGGTGCAGGCGTCCGGCGTGCTGCGCATCATTTTCCACCTGCCGTGACGCGCGCGCGGTCGTTGGTCGTACTGCTGACCCTGCTCGGGCCTGCGATTGTCACGGCGCAGGCGGCCAATACCGTCGCGCGCACCGGCGCGTTTTTCGAGAGCTACAGTTTCGGAACCGGGCTCGCGTTCCGTCGCATCAGCGAATTCACAATCCCCATGAGTGTCACCCAGCGATTGGGGGACCGCCTCGTCCTGGATATCGGGACGGCGTACGCCAGCGCATCGGTGCGCGCGGCAGACGGCTCGACGATCGATCACTCTGGGCTTGTCGACAGCGACCTCAGGGCATCGTTCGGAATTATTCCCGGCCGGCTCATCTTCAACGTCGCGGGGAAGGTCCCAACCGGTGCGACCACCGTCCCCGACACGACTATTCCTCTATTCGGCGCGACCGCAACCGATCTCCTCGGGTTCACGACTCCCAGCTTTGGCTCGGGTGGTGGCATTTCGGCGGGATTCGCGACCGCGGTCAGGATGGGATCTGATTGGGCCGTAGGCACCGGCGCGAGCTACCGGTACGGGGCAAGCTACATACCGGTGACGGGTGGCGGCACGCTCACGCCAGGCGGCGAGGTACGCTTGCGTGCGGGCCTTGAAGGCCCTTTCGGCCATGGGAAGTACTTCCGCGGTGCGCTGGTCTACACCACAACCGGTGACAACGATCTGGGCGGCGGACGGCAGAGCGCCATCGGCGATCGGGTGCTCGCATACGCGGCCGTCAGCCTGCCGGTCGGCTCGTCGCATCTCGCGCTGTATGGATGGGAGATGCGGCGTCTGCGAGCCCGTAATTTCGACGTCCCCGGTACCGTCGCCGTACCACGTGGTAATGTGCTGGCGCTGGGCGCCCGGCTCGATCGGTCCCTCAGTCCGAAGGCGACGCTCGCCCCGATGCTGGAATTCCGGCAAGAGCTCACCGGGCCGGCGGCAAAGATGGAGCTGCTTGGTTACTTGCTGCGCGCCGGCACCGATTTGCGCTACCAGCTGAGCGAACACGCCACCGGGGTGGTGCAGGCCCAATTCGCGTTTGGCTCGCTGCGCAGTCCGGGGGCCGTGTCGGTCGTCGGTCCACGTCTGGGAGCGCTGATCGAGTGGTCTAGGTGAGAAACGCGCGCGCGATACAATGGACGTGGCGCGCGCTGGTTCTGCTCGTCGGCCTGCTCGGTCTGAACTGCCGCGACGCCACGAGTCCGCGTTTCCTGGCGGGGCATGTCGCGCTGGCCCCCACGTTCCAGAGCGGGTCGGCCGGCATCGTCGATTTTAATCGCCTCCGCATCACACTCGTTCGTCCGCCCAGTACGCAAGTTCTCGACACGATCATCTCGATTTCTCCCACCGCGGATTCGGTCGATCTCTCGCTGAGCGTGCCGTTGACGTCCTCGAGCCAGGATCTCCTGCTCTATCTGCGGCTGCTCAACGCGGCGGGGGACACGGTCTTTCGGAATACCCCGTATCCGCAATCCGTCACGGTCACCAGCGGCACGGTCAGCGCACCCGTGACGGCGCCGATCGCATACGTTGGCGTCGGCTATGATGCGGTCGCCGTCGTGATCGGCACGCCCGACACCTCGGTGCTCTTCGGAGACACGTTGCAGCTCGTCGCGACCGCCTTGGGGAGTTTGCAAAAGCCGATTCCAGGAACGCCGATCGCGTGGCGCTCACTGGACTCGGCGCGCGTCGGGATTCCGAACCGTGCGGCTGGTCGCGTCATTGGTGGAACGCAACGCGGTATCGCGCGAATCGTCGCGCAGCTGCTCACCGGACCTGCAGACACGGTGCTGGTGACGGCGCAACCGGTCCCATCGCTGATCACCCGCGTCGGCGGCGATGCGCAAACGGCGGTGCCAGGAGCGACGCTGCCGCTGCCGTTGCGCGTGCGCGTGACCGCCCCCGACGGCCTCGGAGTTCGGGTGCCGGTGCGGTTCCGGGCACTGAGTCCCGCGGCATCCGTGAGCGACAGCGTCGTGATCAGCGATTCGCTTGGCTACGCGCAGGTGACGGGCGTTCTCGGTACCGCGATCGGGCTACAGACATTCGAGGCGAGCGTCAGCCGCATCGCGACGCCTGTGACGTTCAACGCGACGGCGGTGAGTGGCACGGTCGCGACGGTCACACTGGACCGAAAGCTCGATACCATCGCGCGGCTCGCGACGCTGCAGTACACGGCGACCGCCCGCGACTCGCTCGGCAATCCGGTCAACGTCACCATTGGTTGGACCTCGACCGTGCCAACGATCGCGAGCGTGGACCTCAATGGCCTGGTCCGAGCGCTCGCCGCTGATTCCACCAAGATCATTGCTGCCGCGGCCGGTCACGCCGACACCGCGCGCCTCTATGTTCGCGCGCTGGCCAGCGTCGTGGCGGCGCCGGCCGACACCGTGGTCACGGCGGTGGGCGATTCGCTCGACCTGCGCACGACGGCGTACGATAATTTCGGCGGCGTGCTAACGTCGGGTTTCACGCAAACCTTTACGTCCGCGACACCGACCGTAGCCACGGTGAACTCCGCGACGGGCCGCACGCGCGCCGTGGGTGCCGGCAACGGCGTGGTCGTCGTTCGCGATTCTGTCGATGCGAACCTGCACGTGCAGGGCACGGCGACAGTGCGCGTCAATCAGATCGTGACGCGCGTCAGCAACGCGCTTTCGATCATTCAGATCGGAGTGGGGGGGCGCGGGCAGATCGCCGGGCGTGCCTTCGACCGCAACGGCTACGCGGTGAGCGGGCGGACGTTCGGATACGTCACGCGCAACGCAAAATTCGTCACCGTCGACGCCAACGGCACCGTTAGCGGTGTCGCGCTCGACTCGACCACCTACGTCGTCGATTCGCTGCTCGAGGGTGCCACCGTTTATAGGGACTCGACTCTCGTGAAGGTGGTTGCAGCACCGCCGGCATTGTTGCGGTGGGGTGTCCCCAATGACTCACTTTCCGTCGGCAACGGCGGCAGCGTGTCGGTGCCGCTGACATTGAGTCGGACTGACTCGGCGCCGAGAACTGTCTTCCTGTCCGTGATTCCCGCTGTCGATACCCTGGTGGCGCGTCCGGCCACGGGATGTGGCGGGCCAGTGTTGCAGCGCGTGGTCATTCCGGCGCTGACGTCCGGGTCTTCAGTGCTCGTGTGCGGCCTCAAAGCGGGACGAGTCCTCATCAAGGCGCAGGACTCGCTCTCAGTGTTCGCGCCCGATTCGATGGTCGTCACCGTGTCTACGCCACAACTCCAGCTGACGCTCAGCCCGAACACGAACGTCGGCCGGAAGTACACATTGACGGTATACGCCGAGGATTCGCTCGGCACCGCGCGCAACGTGACGGTGCCGTTGTCCGTGACACTGGTCTCGAGCAATCCCGTGAATACCGTATTCGACTCGGCGACGATCACTATTCCAGCGGGGAGTTACCAAGCGAGCACCGGTGTGACGTTCACGTTAGCCGGCATATATGCGATCACCGGAACTGCCCAGGGTTACACGCCGGGTACAGCGCAATCGACTGCAACCGGCGCTTTAGTCCAGATGCAGCCGACTAACACCTTTGCGCTCACTCCGGTGACCATCAAAGCGGGCGAGACGGTTACGTGGCAGAATGTCAGCACCGTTACGCACACGACGACATCTGATCAGCCAGGCTGGAATGCCACGGTGAATCCGGGACAGACCTATACGCAGCCGTTCCCCACGTCGAGCGGCTCGCCGTTCACGTACCATTGCAACATTCACCCCGGAATGACAGGGACGGTCATCGTCAACCCGTAGGCGAGTCTTTTCCCTGGAGAAGGCACCATGAAGCCTTTTCGTCCGATTCTAGTTGGCGCAGTCGCAGCGGTGCTCAGCGCGTGTGGCAGTGGCGGCGGTGACGGCGGTCCTCCGACAATCACCTCAGTAACGATCAGCGGCGATTCCACCGTTGTACTCAAAGGCACTCGACAGCTCACGGCCGTCGCGAACGCGGGCGGCAGCCCCCTGACGACCGGCGTAACGTTTGTGTGGACTTCCAGCGACACCACGCGCGCTACCGTTTCGAGCAGCGGTCTCGTGAGCGGCGTGCGTCTGGGCACGGCCACCATCACGGCGCAGGCGGTCCTCAATGGAACGCCGACGAACGTATCGAGCACGCACGGTCTGCGCACTCGCATCGGCGCGGTCGTCATCACTCCCACGGCTCCCCAGTTCGCCTCCCTCGGCGATTCAGCACTGCTGAGTGCTGAAGCACGTGATGCCCGGAACGCTCCGGTCTCGGGGGTCGCGTTTACCTGGCAGTCGCGCACGCCAGCCGTCGCGAGCGCCACGCCGCGGGCGAACACGGCTCAGGCCGATGTCGTGGCGGTCGCGAACGGCACCACGAACGTCGTGGTCACAGGAGACGGCGTATCCGACTCGATCACCGCGACCGTGCAACAAATCGCTACGACACTCTCGATCACTCCCCACACCGCCAGTTTCAATCGTATTGGCGCGTCGTTGACGCCTATCGTTACGGCGGCGGACGCGCGGGGCCATGCGGTGACCGCAATTGGCTGGACCACGCAGAACGGCGGCGTCGCGACGGTCAACGCAACGAGCGGCGCCATCACGTCGGTGAACGAAGGACAGACGCTCGTGATCGCCTCGTCGGGCTCGCTGGCCGACACGGTCCACGTTGCTGTCGCCCTGGTCTACAAGACCGTGACCATAACGACGCCTCCCCCGCTATCGACGGTCATCGACTCGGCAGTGATCAATCGATTGAACGGGTCCCTGCAGCTCGGGCTCGTCGTGCGCGATTCAGGTGGCACCGTCGTGCCGAACCCACAGGGCATCGCGTGGTCGCTGAAGACGGGGACCATCGCGTCTATCGGCGCTGCGAGCGGCTTGATCACCGGCAACTCGAACAGCGGCCGCGACACCATCGTCGTCGTGGCGCGGACGGCGCGCGACAGCGTGCCGCTCGTGGTGCGGCAGGTCATTGGCAGCATCGCGGTTACGCCGGCGAGCCCGGCGGCACTGAACTTCGTCGGCGACACGCAGCGCTTCGCCGCGGAGCCGAGGGATTCGGGCGGGGCCGCAATCCCGGGGCTCACCATCACGTGGTCGACTAATAACACGGTGCTGGGAATCGATGCCGCTGGTCTGGCCACGGCGTTGAGCCGCACGAGCGCGACCGGCGTTTCGGTGCG